>JBMZMY010000009.1:0-47889 GCA_049619435.1 Synechococcus sp. | reverse complement strand
CTCAGATTCAGGGCTATTTCGATATCCCCTGCGATCACATCTACGGATCACCGGTGCTTGTCGATTACCTCTCCACCCAAAATCTCGGAGACATCGTGGTTGTGTCCCCCGATGTGGGCGGTGTAGCCAGGGCCAGAGCCTTTGCCAAGCAAATGAATGATGCACCTCTGGCGATCATCGACAAGCGGCGAACCGGCCACAACATGGCCGAGAGCCTCACTGTGATCGGGGATGTGGCCGGCAAAACAGCGGTGCTGATCGACGACATGATCGATACAGGAGGCACCATCTGCGCCGGTGCGCGACTGCTCCGTGATCAGGGGGCTGAGCGTGTGATCGCCTGCGCCACCCATGCGGTGTTCTCACCACCGGCAAGCGAGCGACTCTCAACCGAAGGGCTCTTCGAACAGGTGGTGGTCACCAACAGCATCCCGATCCCCCAGGACCGCATGTTCCAGCAATTGAAGGTGTTGTCAGTAGCCAACATGCTGGGCGAAGCGATCTGGCGAATTCATGAGGAGAGTTCTGTCAGCTCGATGTTCCGCTAGCCCGCGCTGGGCACATCTGGCTGCAGTCCTCACCCTCATGGCCAGCCTTGGCCAGGCCAGACCAACTGCAGCATCACCACGGCTGGATCGTGTCCTGCTGAATCAACGCAGCGACGTTGGTGTGTGGCTGACCAATAGCCCAAGTCGGTTGTATTACAGCCGCCGATCCATCAGCTCAGCGATGGAACGTTTGGAGCGAGCGGGATTCACCCGGGTCATCCCCAATGTTTGGAGCCGGGGAACAACCTTCCACCACAGTCAATTCGCCCCGACCGAACCTCCGCTGGAGCGCGTGGGCGTCGACCTTGATCCGATCTGCACGCTGGCGGCCGAAGGCCGCAAACGCAGGATCCAGGTGATGCCCTGGTTCGAATACGGCCTGATGGAACCAGCCGATTCCGCTGTCTTGGACGCCAATCCAGATTGGGTGCTGGCCCGAGCCGACGGACAGCGCTGGATGGAGCTGCATGGCAATCACCGGATGTCCTGGCTTAATCCAGCCCACCCGGAGGTCCGCCAGCGCTTCATCGGGCTGGTGGTCGAAACATTGCAGCGCTGCCCACTGCATGGCCTGCAGTTGGACGACCACTTCGCTTGGCCGGTGGAATTCGGCTACGACGACGCAACGCGCGCGCTCTACCGCGAACAGACGGGACTGGAGGTCCCGTTGGACCACAGCAATCGGCATTGGATGCGCTGGCGACGCCAGCAG
The DNA here is from genome assembly GCA_049619435.1 of Synechococcus sp. Classification (GTDB taxonomy): domain Bacteria; phylum Cyanobacteriota; class Cyanobacteriia; order PCC-6307; family Cyanobiaceae; genus Parasynechococcus. The sequence goes on along the minus strand of JBMZMY010000009.1, from coordinate 46,629 downwards.
CTCACGGGCCTGTTGCGCGAGTTGCGCCAACGGCTCAAGCAGGAGGGTTTACCGGTGACCATCAGCCTGTCACCTGGCCCCTTTCGACAGGCCTACAACCTCTGGCTCCAGGATTGGGAACTCTGGGCGATGGGTGGTCTGATCGATGAACTGGTGGTTCAGAACTACGCCTATTCCGTGCAAGGCTTTGCCCGCGATCTCGATCAACCAGCATTGAGAAAAGCCAGGGATTGGGGCGTTCCAACCCAAATCGGAATCCTGGCTGGATTTGGCCGAAGGACCACATCCATGGCTGACTTGAGAAGCAAGATCCAATTGGCCCGATCCCGAAACCATGGCGTGATTTTCTTCTATTGGGAGGGCCTGTGCGGCCGCCATCGCCCCCCTACCAACAACAACCAGTGCTGGGCGAATTGGCAAACGTTGATTTCTGAGTAGTAGACAACCTTCAACTGATTGACATCAATCATTCGGTCAGAACGGGAAGAACCAGCGCTCAAACTCAGCAAAATCAATGCAAATCCGATCCTGAATTGAGCGAGGCAAACCATCCAAAAACTGCATACAAGCGCCAACACTGATTGACGACCCAGATGTGTTATTAAACCGCTTACTCCGCAAACTCAAATATTCCGACTTAAATTCAAGACCAACAAAGTCATACAACGCCCCAACTGTATTTCGGGCATCGAAACAAATATCTTCCAAACGCACAACAAAACAACCATCGTCTTGCCATGCGTATTGATAGCCAAGATAGGCCGAGCGCATGTACGCCAACTTTGGCTCCTTCCATCCCTCGTACCATGCGTCAATCTCATCCAACGAGCGTTTCGACCGTTTGAAATCAGACAGCGCCAGTGAACGCGGGTCTTTGATGACTGCAATGATTGGACGCCCTGATCGCTGCTGAACACGTCCTAGATCAGTGATATATCGAGGTGTTTTATCAAAAATATGGCGGGCTGATTTCTGTTTGATGAGCGACGAGGCTCGAAACAATCTGTCGTAAAATTCATCGAAGCTTGGAGCTGAGCAAGCCTGCTCAAAATCTGACTGATCAATCCCCCAACCCACAACCATATGGTTGCAAAAAGGTTCATAGTTAAGGAAGTCTGAGGGCTGAGAACACAGCAACACGCCGCACTCGAATCCAGAATCAACGTCAGGATGCTCTCGGAAAAGATCCGAGACCATTGTGGTGCCACTATGCTCGAGCCCGCAGATCAAAAACGATAAAGAAGGTGACAACTTCCCGCTCGTGATATCACCTTTCATCGTATCAGGATTGCGATCGTTGTTCGAGCTCGGCCAGGTGATCGGGCGCTGCAATCAACGCGTCGCGCAGCTCTTGCAGATCATTGGGCCGCACCACAGTGCCCACGGGTGTCAAGGAGGCCTTGATCGGCTCAGCCAAAGCTCCAGCATCACTGGCAATCACCCACAGGCCGGCACTCAGCGCTTCTCTGGTGACCAAACCAAAACTCTCTGGCCAAATCGATGGCGCAATTAACACATCCTGCTGCGCGTAAAACTGAGCCATCAGATCCATCGGAATCGGAGCGACAAAACTCACCTGATAACCATTCCACGTCGACTGATAATGATCGCGACTGGAGCCAAGGCGATGATCCACAACAGTGAACATCAGGGGAAGATCTCGAGGCAGTTCATGGACAGCACGGCGGAACAGTTGATACCCCTTATGAAGGCTCATCCCACCGATATGGCATACACGGCAGTGCCCTGATTGACGGGCAACGGGCAACGGCATCCGCTTCTGGGATCGATCATTCGCCATGGAGACAAAGCGATTTTCACGAACCTCCACATCAGCAACCCCAGCATTCGCACACAGACGCTGAAAGGCCTGCGATACGGCCCAGCGATGCTCAGCAGCGCTGAGAAGTTCGTACAAGCTGTCACGTCGCGCCAGCGCTTCCGTGCGTTCTTGATCCGTTGGGGGATGGTCAAAATGGGCCAAAGGATCCGCTGGATCCAGCACACGACCTGAGGGGGCTACCAAAAACTGCTCGACACTCATCCACCAGGCATCGTGGAGAACAATCTCGTAGGGAATCCCCAGACGCCTCGCCACCACCAGAGGAGAGGCCGTCAAAAGTTGACAGCAATGACACTGGACACGATCGAAGCGTTCCTGAGCAAAGAACTCCTCACAGAACTCTTCAATCAAGGGATCTTCATGCTTCGGCCAAGGTTTAGGCGGCAAACACAACCGCACCACCCTGACCCCTTTCCAGTAGGAGACATCCAGTCCAATCGCATCTTTGTAATCCGTCTGTTGTGCAATCAATTGCCCACGTAACTGAGCAATCTGCTTGGCAGTGGAACCCGATGCAGTGAAGGATTGCCCCTGAGCTGCCAAGTCCTCCTCGATCTGCTCCGTTGAATCCAGAGAACCAGCTATGGAGGGAGGATCAGACTGCCAGTGATCGTAATCCGTACAGAGGACAGTGATATCGTAATCAATGGACGGATCATTCAACAGATCGTCAACGTAATCCTGGGCAACACGTGTTGCTCCACCAATACTTTGGGGAGCAAAGAACACATTGATCACAAGAATCTTCTCGCGCCTGCGAACCGGCGATGCTTGACTCTGACCCGGCGAGACCCACTGGGACCACAAGGCATCCGCCGTCGATTGTGAAAACATTCGCCGGGCATCATCAAAAGCCTGGCATTGCAAAGAGGAATACAGCTCTGAATCCCCGATCAGCCGTTCGATTGCTTGCAACCACTGATCAGCGGTCTCAGCAATCAATCCGTTGTGACCATCCTGAACGACATCGGTGTAGGCTCGCACAGGTGAGCAGATTGAGACCACACCACACAGACTGGCCTCCATCCACTTGATGGCACTTTTGGCCTGGGTGGTTGGATGAATCTCCAAGGGCACCAGTGCAATCGAGGCAGACTCCAGAACCTTCAAATAATCCGCATAATCAGAAAAAGGCAAAATTGAAAGTTGGTCAGAATATCTCGCGATCAAACTGGGACGCTCAAAATGACCAATAATCGTCAACGAGACCTGAGGATGATTTTGCAGGATGGTCTCAAGGACAGGAACAATGAGCTCGTTAAAAATCTGCTTGTGAGAGAGAGTTCCTGACGAAACGACGATCCGATGATCTGTGGCGACCTGCGGCGGCTGCTTGACATGATTGGCAGCAACCGAATTCAGCTCTGCCAAAGGTAGATTGGGAAGCACATGAATGCGCTTGGCGTCCAAATTAAGATCCCTGATGCAGACATCGGCAAGCACCTGAGTGGAAACAATGACATCGTCTGAATAGGCCAAAACAGCCTGACGCAGCGGATAATCAATCGACAGATTCCTAAATTGGTGCTTTGAAATACTGCCTCCGTAGGACTCATAAGGAGCCGGATAATCAGGCGTAAAAATTAAATCGTCTATCTCAGAAAAGATTCTCTTACCGCAATGACGAGCAAAGGCCATTGCGCGAAATACGGAATACGTTGCCGCCAAGCGACAGACAACAATGGCATCAGCCCATTGAACATGGTGCGAAAATGACCAAGACTTCAGGTCCTGGTGGTCAAGGCAACGAACCTCCGCACCCAGAGAGGTCAATTGAGCAAACTTCTGCTCAATACGATACATCCAACATTGTCGCAATTCAGGCTCACCAACAATTAACCAGCGCTTGAGTGGGCGTTCAGCAGGAGCATTGCACTCTCCAGATTGAAGCCAAAGCGTCTCCGCAATCGTCCGCTTAGCATCAATCATCTGCTGATGGAATCGACGAACGTGACAACTGCTCAACCCTGACTGCACCATCAACGAGACCAAATGCTGCGTCGAGGAATTCACAAGAAAGCCAAGATTGTCCACCCAATGCCGAGGCCTTGACTGGCGAGGGTGATCCGTCAGGTATTGAGGCAGAACAGATCGGATCCGATGAAGGAGAACCTGCAACAGCGCCGGTGACTTATCAACAAAACCAACCACCGATGCAAAATATTCGAGATCGAGAATGTCCTCTGACTCTTGCCGTGCCTTGGCGTAGGCCGCCATCAAATACGTAAAACAATCACCGGCCTTGAACGCCAGAGCTGCATGGCGATCATCGAGCGAATAATCTTGATCGATCGCAAGAATGGAGCGGAGATAGCTCGCCAACGGCAGATCGGCATAAACAGTTTCGGCGACACGTGCTAAAGCCTCAAGCAATGCCCGACGATCACCCAGCGGCCGAGGACGACGCTGCAGAAAAAATGTACCAATCAGAACATCAATCAGCGGGCGCAAGTACGTTTGCCAGAGGCGATTCTCCCAGCCCTGAAGCCCAAGAAAACAACGCTCATTCAGCTGCTGGAGCAAATGATGCGGTTCAGCGTCGAAGAGATCAACCGCGCAATGATTCACATCGATGGAATGAAGGTCTTCACCATCAATCTCCGACAACAATCGACGCGTAGCCAGAAAGACCAATTCAATCCGTCGCGCAGCCTCAGACTCAACCCCATAATCAAGAATGGGATTGGCTGGAACAGCAGCCACCACATATTGAATGGGTAAATCATTCCACTCCCCGGCGAAACAACTCAGAATCGAATGTTCCAGGAGCCGTTGACGCACAGCACGTAAAAACGTTGCTCGAGTCGATGTGGCCAAATAGTTTTGGATCGCAGAGCCTTGGCCCTGCTCAAGCTGACTTGACACCAAACCAGACAGAAGAGTCGCCTTGATCGCATCCGTCACCGGCCATGCACAGCCACCGATCAAGGCACCACTCTTGCTTTCCACCACCTTCAAGGTGACGGGTAAATCCAGCAGATCGTGCATCGATCGCCCCTCAACGATCGATACATTCACAGCAAAACCGCAATCCACAGCGGTCAAGCCCGCATCGATCAGATCCGGGCGTGGTTGTGAGGCAGGCCCTTCACCCACGAGGAGATCATCACGCTCTTGCCAATACACACGCACCGTTGAAGGGTCTGTTCCATAGCTCGAAGCATCCACCCAGCCTCGGAGGGATAAGTCATCGTGAAAGCCATCCACATGGCCCCGAATGGAGGCCGACACCGGAGCAACGATGGTGCTCGGCTGCGTTGCTTCACCATCCCTGAACTGGCGCTGAACAGAAGCCGTCGACACCTCCGTGGCCTGCATGGTCCGTTGACGGCTGGGGAGCAGTCGTCGGGTGAACTGCTGCCTGAACAACGTTCGCAATGAGAACGTGATCTCTGAGTCCACCGAGTCGGTGATCAGTCGACGAAACAACTGCAAATCACTGAGATCCTTGAGATCAGAGTGCTTGGAGCGGTAGGCCTCAACAGGAAACAGCTTGAGAACAAGCTGCAAACTCGAATCAAGAAAGGTCGCACTTTCGCTGGGCTCAGACCACGGACCCTGAACACTGTTGGCTGGAGCGGATGGCTTGATCCATAACAGGCCACCTCGACTGGCTTGCTGAAATCCATTGGCGCTGAGAAAGAGAGTCAAGGATTGCTGCCAGAGCAAGGCCAGGGGATGGAGGGACAGATCAACACGACAACAACGACGCAGAAGAGCCTGGGATCGCTTCAATGTGAGCAAAGGATCTCCCTGAGCCACCGATAGGGCCACCGATCGCTGCCCATCAGCATCAAGGCCAGATTGCGCAATGAATTGCTCCAAACGGTCAGCCTGAATCACCGACTGCTGATCCAGCGTGATTGGGCAAGCACAATTGCACCAGGCAATCAAACCCTGCGCAAAGATTCCATTTAAAAACGGTTGCTTGAATTGATACCAAATCTTTTTTGCACCAGGCTTTGCAATCACACCTGAACGAATTACAACGGATTCAGGATCTCTCTCACTCCAACAACATCGTTGCTTGATCAACGCATAAGCCCAGTCAGCCTGATCACCGGAAACAACCAACAGCGGCTGGTCCAGGACAGGAGACGGACACAATGCAGCCGGGCCGATATAAACCTGAAGAGGAGATAATCCCATCGGTCTTCGACCCAAATCAATTGATATTAAAAAACTAGCACATCAAAGGACAGCATCAAAAACAAACAAAAGCAACAAAAACCTGGTCAAGAATCAATCAAGACAGGAGAAGTGTCACAACTTCGCGGGTATTGACAGACAACTGATCACCACGATCGGCCAAGATTCCGATGGCTTGATGCATCAATTGTGACCGCTCCTCGCCATAGGAGCGCCAGCGGCTGAACACCTTGACCATCCGTGACGCCGTGATCGGATTTCTGGAATCCACATCAAGGATTTGCTGCGCCATGAATCGATAGCCACTGCCATCCTCGGCGTGGAACGCCAAGGTGTTGGCGGTAAACCCACCGAGAACAGCGCGCAGGGAATTGGGAGCCAGGGGATCAAAGCGCGGGTGGGCCAATAGCCCGCGCACATGATCAAGCGCATCAGCCCGCGGCATTGAGGCCTCCATGGAGAACCAGGCATCAAGGATCACCGGTTTGTCTTGCCAGCGCTGCTCAAAAACACGCGATGCCTGATCACGCTCAGGACAATCAACCGGCTGCAAAGCCCGCAGAGCTGCCCGCGCCAGGGTCATCGATGGACCGGACACTGCAGCCACAGCGTCCTGGCGGATTGCCTGATCGTTAGCCGCGAGCCAGTGCCACGCCACCGCAGTGAGTTGGCGATGCCCCTGCCCGTCTGGCCAAGCCGCATCCCATTGCCCCCGCGCTACGGCCAGCAGTTGCAGCAGAGGTTCGCGCAGAGCCTCACCCAAACGCTGGCGCCAACCGAGCACGGCGCGATACAGCGCAAGAGGATCCACCGGAGACTGGAGTGACTCCAGTTCCGCCAAGCCAGGCAGGCTCAAAAGAGTGGCAAGCTCAGACTCCTGACCCGTCTTCAAGGCAGCCAGACGTTGACCGAGGGCCTCGATCAGCGCGGCCTCCTTCGGGAGATCGGGCTGATCCGATGCTCGAGCCAAGAGAACATCGCGGTAGAGAGACTGAGCCGCGTCCCAACGTGAAAAGGGATCGTCATCTGCGGCCAGAAGCAGCAGGGTGTCCGTCAATGGCCGCGATTGACGCAGCACCACCGGAGCAGAGAACCCTCGTAACACCGACAACGCAGGAGCCTGGGCCGACGGGGCCGCTTTGAGCGTCACGGATGCGGAAGGACGATCGAGCACCACCAACTGTTCATCATTCAGACGTCCCTCAGGCCCGATCAATGCCATGGACACCGGCACCACCAGGGCTGTCTTCTCCGGTTGGCCGGGAGTCGGCGGCGTGACTTGCTGGAGTGACACGATCATGTCGCCGCGCTCCGCATCCCAGCGCTGATCGATTGACAATTCTGGAGTTCCAGCCTGGTGATACCAACGGCGGAATTGATCAAGATCAAATCCAAGTGGTTCACCGTTCTGCGTGGCACCCGCAGCAATCGCTTCAACAAAATCCTCCGTGGTGGCGGCAGTGCCGTCAAACCGCCGCACATACTCGGCCATGCCATTCATGAAACGATCCTGTCCCAACAAGGTGTGCAGCATGCGAATCAGCTCTGCACCTTTCTCATAAATCGTTGTGGTGTAGAAATTATCAATCGCCTGGTATTCACTTGGCTTCACGGGATGAGCCGTTGGGCCAGCATCCTCACGGAACTGAGTGTTGCGCAACATGGCCACATCTTCAATCCGTTTCACAGATGCCGAATGAAGATCAGCGGTAAAGCTCTGGTCTCGAAAAACGGTCAATCCCTCCTTCAGAGACAACTGGAACCAATCACGACAGGTGATTCGATTACCGGTCCAGTTATGAAAGTACTCATGGGCGATAACACTTTCGACACGCTCAAGCTCACCATCTGTTGCAGTCTCTGCATCAGCCAGAACCAATTTTGAATTAAATATGTTCAGGCTCTTGTTCTCCATAGCACCCATATTGAAGTGGCGCACAGCGACAATGTTGTATTCGTCCAAGTCATATTCCAGCTGATAAACACGTTCATCCCACTCCATTGAGCGCTTCAACGACGCCATGGCATGGGCCGTGAACGGCTCATCTCCTGGTTCCACATGAAGCCTGAGAGCGACCACACGCCCCGATGCGGTGCGGTACTCATCACGGATTTCGGCCAGCTTCCCTGCCACCAGGGCAAACAGATACGAGGGTTTTCGCGATGGGTCGGTCCACTGCATCGCATGGCGACCATCGACAGCAGCCTCGGGGGCAACGCTGATGCCGTTGCCGTTGCTCAAGAGAACGGGGTAGCGCGTTTGATCGGCTTCAATCCGTACTGTCCACTGACTCAGCACATCCGGCCGATCAGGGTGAAAGGCAATGCGACGGAATCCCTCAGCCTCACATTGCGTGGTCAACATCCCTTCGCTGGCATACAGCCCTTCCAGCGAACTGTTGCGCTCAGGATGCAACCGGCAGCGCGTCGTCAGCACAAACGGTTGATTGGGGGGCTGAGCAATCGTCAGTGTGGCGTGATCCAGATCCCATTGATCGTCAGCCAGCGGACGCTGATCAATGCAGATGCTCTCCAGCTCCAGATCCACACCCTGCAACACCAGGGGCTGATCAGCCTGGCGGGGTTCCAGCCGCAGCCGGCTGGTCACAATCACATGGTCCAGGTGAATTTGAACGTCCAGGTCGACCGTTGGTAGGGCAAACGGCCAGGGGGCGTAATCGACGAGTCGGACCGTTCCGTTTGCACCCATCGATCAGGACCAGGCATTCATCAGGCCCGATCCTGACCGATCTGACGTGCAATCGCTTCGTCAGGGCTTGGGAGAGGCTTTCTTAGCGGCTTCCATTCCCTTAAGGACCTTCTCTTGAATGTCCTTGGGGATGCTGTCCTTACAGATGCCCATCGCAGCCAGCATGGTGTTGTTCGCCACACCCACGTCGAGCTGCTCGGGAGTCAGAGGCTTGGTCAAGCCAGGTTGATCAATCTTGTAAGCATGCTTCCGAGCAAGCACGCCGTAAAAGCCGATCGCACCGACCTGAACGGCCTTCTCAAAGGCCAGACCATGCTTGAGGGCCTGACACATGGACGTACCACTCATCACCGCATAGGTTGTCATCTCGTCGAGGGTGGCGGGCTTGCCAACAGCAGCCTTCTGGGCAAAGCCTGCGGGAGCGGCTGCAGCAATGACAACGAGAGACGCAAGAATCGACTTGATCATTCTCCGGGCGTAATCCCCGCGAAATGGTGAATCAATACTGACACGATTCACTTGACCCATGCGTCTCAAATTAGACCAGACAGCAAGGCGTCACGATTCCTCGATCGGTGGATAGGGGTCTTCCAAGCGGATTTCGTGGTGGTGCTCAACAATCGACAGCTCACCATTTTCCCAGCTGTAGATCGCCCTGTAGCGGTAGCGGTCCTGATCGACCAGGCGAATGTGTTCCACGATGTCCCACTGTTGGTAATGGGACTCGAGAATCGTCTCGTGCTCATCCACCTGTCTCAGGCGAGTTCTGACCGGATCGGCATTGAGATAACCACGGCTGCGCTGCAGTTGATGACCCCACAACGTGGCTTCCATCACACCGTGTTGCTCAAACCACGGCTTATGGGCAAAGAAGGCCTGATTGGAGGTGAGGCTTGATTCCGGCCACCAGCTGAAGCGATACCGGGTTTCACCGGCATGGGGTTCAGCGAACACCTCCATTTTGAGGTTCATATCCAGGTGATACACCTGGTCATCACTGAAGAGATACTGCCGCCGCGAACGCCACAAGCCGAGATTGCGCGCGAACCAACGCCGCAGGCTGCTGTCGACCTGAATCGACTGGTTTGGCTCTGTTCCGCTTGGAGCCGACAACGGCACGCGGTTTTGCGCAGTGAATAGCGACATGGACCGCGCTCAAAGCGCTACGGACTGTTTGAGAACGTCATAGCGCTATCCGCCCATCGGTCAAAAACCCATAAGGTGAGCATTGGATTTGCCCTGGCCCGTCAGCGTGAACGACGACGTTCCCCAGGCTTCCCAACATCTTCAGCTTCTGCTGGTCGCAGCAAGACAACACCTCTCCGGCCCAGATCTTCGCTCGCTCGTTCAGTACCTCGAACGCGACGACATTGGTTTTGATGTGACGCTGCAGCTTGCCGATCCGTCGCTACAGCCAGAACTCCTTGAACTCCACAGGCTGGTGGTCACACCAGCCTTGATCAAAATTTCGCCATCACCGAAGCAGGTTTTCGCTGGCAGCAACATCCTTCAACAGCTCAAAGGCTGGTTACCCCGCTGGCAACAGGATGGGGTTGTCAGTGGATTGGGGCTCAGCCTGCGACCAACGGAACTCGATGGCAGCCGCACGCAGAAGGAACTGCAGCTGGAAGATCAGTTACTGGTTCTGCGTCAGGAAAACGAAACGCTGATCGACCGCATCCATGCTCAGGAGCGGCTGCTCCGGATGGTTGCCCACGAACTGCGCACACCACTGACGGCCGCCGCACTGGCTCTGCAGAGTCAACGCCTCGGACAGATCGACATGGATCGCTTCCAGGACGTCGTCACCCGACGGCTCCAGGAAATGGAGGCGCTCTCCAAAGATTTACTGGAGGTGGGGACCACCCGCTGGGAAGCCTTGTTCAACCCCCAGCGACTGGACCTCGCCAGCGTGTCCGCTGAAGTGATTCTGGAGCTGGAGAAGCTGTGGCTCGGTCGCAATGTCGAAATTCGTACGGACATTCCGATCGATCTCCCCAAAGTGTTTGCCGATCAACGCCGGATGCGGCAGGTGTTGCTCAACCTTCTTGAAAATGCCTTGAAATACACCGGAAATGGCGGACATATCACCCTGACGATGCTGCACCGCACCAGTCAATGGGTGGAAGTCAGCGTGTGCGACAGCGGCCCTGGAATTCCCAAGGAAGAGCAGCAGCGGATCTTCATGGACCGGGTCAGGCTCCCGCAGACCTCGAATCAGACCACAGGGTTTGGTGTTGGCCTCTCGGTGTGTCGCCGCATCGTTGAAGTCCATGGCGGACGGATCTGGGTGGTCTCGGAACCCGGTGAGGGGGCGTGCTTCACCTTCACGGTTCCGATATGGCAAGGGCAAGGGCAGGAATGGGGCCAGGCTGTCTTGACGGAGGGCAGGGCGGAAGCGTAATTTTGTTGGGTGCTCGGGAGCGGAGATCGCTCGCCGGTCACGGCCTCGCCCCCATCGTCTAGAGGCCTAGGACACCTCCCTTTCACGGAGGCGACAGGGGTTCGAATCCCCTTGGGGGTATGTGATGAATACACTCACAAGTTGAAGGCTCGATGAACAATCGAGCCTTTTTTAATGCCAAAAGCAACGCTTAATTGCTGCCGAAACAACAGCAATCGTTGGTTCGAGAATTAAGAAGCCGTCAGCCGACAACGACGAATGGCTTCTTGCTCAACGGACCGCAAATTGCTGGTCAGATCGTCCCTGAGCCGTTCCTCGATCAAAGCAATGGGCATGCCGATACAACCCTGAACCGTCAACTCATAAACAAGTGAGCAACCATCGGGACGGGACGTGATGCTCCACGTTCCTTCAAAGCGTCGAAAGTCGCCTTTCAGCATGTGAAAGCGCAATTGGCCTTCGGCGCGGAACTCGGTGAGTTCCAACAGAACCTGAGCTGAAAAACGAAGACCAAGCAGCTGCTGGCTTCCCACCTGCCGAAGCTGGACCGTGTTGTCGACGCGCTGAACCAGCTCGCTGGAGCTGAGATTTGGGATGAACGAGCTGAGATTTTCGTAATCGGTGAGCACGTCCCAGAACACCTCCTCGGCAATCGAGGAGCGCAGCTGAACGGCGAGACGTCGCACACCCATGGGCATCCGCTCCATGGTCTGCTCAATCGCGGTGGAAGCAGACGGATCCGTCGCCACCTCGTCAGGACGCAGACGCAGAAGTGACTTGGGACTGAGCAAGACGGGAGGGGGTGGAGACAACCTCGGCCGGAGTCGAGGTCTCCGGATCCTAAGAAAGACACGAGGGAGCTTAATAATTCCCTCAACCCCTGCAGCCAACTGCGCACAAAGCGGATTCCAGCGCAGAACCACGCTTATAGTCGCGCCACTGAAAAGCTGGTTTCTTCAATGCGGGTGTCCATTGCAGCGACAGGCCAATCCGATCCGACGCTGTTCACGGTGATTGCTAGTGGCCGTCAAGCTGGATCCCGTCCCTCTGTTCTGCAGACCTACCGCGTGGGTCTGAATCAGCTGTCTGCGCTGTTCAAGAGACTCGGTGCGTCCGGCGCCAATATCCTTGCGGTGACGCCAGCCAACGAGGGAGCTCCCGAGGCTCCCAAGGCCGCTCCCAGCGCTCCGGCCGCCAAGCCCGCCGCTGGCGCAGCTGTTAAGAAGAAGCCCCACGGCAATGTTCCGGTGAACACTTACAAACCGAAAAACCCGTTTGTGGGCACGGTCACCGAAAACTATTCCCTGCTCAAGGACGGAGCCATCGGCAAAGTCCAACACATCACCTTTGATCTGTCCGCCGGCAATCCCCAGCTGGAGTACGTCGAAGGCCAAAGCATCGGCATCATTCCTGATGGTGTGGATGCAAAAGGCAAGCCCCACAAACTGCGTCTGTACTCGATCGCCAGCACCCGCCACGGCGATAACTACCAAGACGACACAGTCTCTCTGTGTGTCCGCCAGCTCGAGTACAAAAACGAGGCCGGCGAACAGATCTTCGGTGTTTGCTCCACCTTCCTCTGCGATCTGGAGCCTGGCGCGAAGGTGAAAATCACCGGTCCGGTCGGCAAGGAGATGCTTCTCCCTGAAGACGAAGACGCCAACATCATCATGCTGGCCACCGGCACGGGTATCGCTCCCATGCGCACCTACATCCGCCGGATGTTTGAACCGCGTGAGCGTGAGGCCAACGGTTGGACGTTCAAGGGCAAAGCCTGGCTGTTTATGGGCGCACCCAAAACTGCCAACCTGCTCTACGACGAAGACTTCCAGCATTACGAGAAGTCTTTCCCCGACAACTTCCGCTACACCAAGGCCATCAGCCGCGAGCAGCAGAACAGCAAGGGCGGTCGGATGTACATCCAGGATCGTGTTCTCGAGCATGCCGAAGAAATCTTCGCGATGATCGAAAATCCCAAGACGCACGTTTACATGTGTGGTCTGCGGGGCATGGAGCCTGGCATCGACGAGGCCATGACCGCAGCCGCAGCTGCCAAGGGCCTCGATTGGTCGAAGCTGCGTCCTCAGCTCAAGAAAGCTGATCGCTGGCACGTTGAAACCTATTGAGTCGCGTGCTCATCCGGATTGATTCCAATGAATTCCGAGCCCACCATCACGGTGGGCTTTTTTTTTCGGTTGACAACAAAGCGCATCGGAATCCGAGATTCCCACTGTCCACGCACTGTCGCGGCCCGATTCCGGGTCTAAACCTGCGTCAGAAGCCTGGGCAGCATGAGCGCCACGATCACCAATCCCCTTCGGATTGGACTTCGACAGGAGCGTGTCATTGCGCCCCAGTGCCTGGTGATCTTTGGTGCGAGTGGTGACCTCACCCATCGCAAACTTGTTCCTGCGCTGTTCGAACTGTTCAAACAGCGTCGCCTCCCCAGCGAATTTGCCATTCTCGGCTGTGCGAGACGCCCCTGGAGCGATGAGGACTTCAGGGGAAAAATGGCTGAAGCCCTCAACGAGGCAATCAACGACAACCCCCAGGCGTGGGAGCAATTCGTTGCCAAGTTGTTCTATGAGCCCGTTGACCTGCAGAAACCCAGTGATGTTGTGCAACTGGGCAGTCGACTGGAGACGATCGACCAACAGTGTGCAACCCGTGGCAATCGCACTTTTTACCTCTCGGTCTCTCCGAAGTTCTACGGAAGTGGTTGCAGAGCCTTGGCGGATGCCGGTCTGCTGAAGGATCCGAAACGCAGCCGGGTTGTGATCGAAAAGCCGTTCGGTCGGGATTACAGCAGCGCTCAATCACTGAACAAAATTGTTCAGGCCTGCGGCCAGGAAAACCAGATCTTCAGGATTGACCATTACCTGGGCAAAGAAACGGTTCAAAACATCCTGGTGATGCGCTTTGCCAATGCCATCTTCGAACCGATCTGGAATCGCAACTACATCTCCAGCGTTCAGATCACAGCCGCTGAAACCGTTGGCGTCGAAGAACGCGCCGGCTACTACGAATCGTCAGGTGCCCTGCGCGACATGGTGCAGAACCATCTCACCCAGATGCTGGCGATCACGGCAATGGAACCGCCAGGGCGCTTTGATCCGGAAGCGATCCGCAATGAGAAAGCCAAGGTTCTCCAGGCCGCTCGCCTGGCGGATGAACAAGAACCCTGGAACTGCTGCGTCCGCGGACAATACGGCCCTGGCGGGAGCAGCGACATGCCCCTCAGCGGATACCGCCAAGAACCAGGGGTGGATCCCAACAGCACCACGGAAACCTATGTGGCGATGAAACTCTTCATCGACAACTGGCGCTGGCAGGGGGTGCCGTTTTATGTGCGCACCGGCAAGCGACTGGCCAAACGCCTCAGCGAAGTGGTGTTGACCTTTCGGGAAGCCCCGGTTCACCTCTTTGATGCAGCCACCGGAGGACCAACCGCCAACCAGCTCATCCTGCGCATCCAACCGGATGAAGGGGCGGAATTCAAATTCGACGTGAAATCGCCTGGCTCAGGCATGCGTAGCCGACCTGTGGAGATGGAGTTCTCCTATGACGAATCCTTTGGCGAGCCATCGGATGAGGGCTATGTCCGTCTTCTGGCAGACGCGATGCTCAGCGATCCAACGCTCTTCACCCGCAGCGATGAAGTCGAAGCGGCATGGCGGCTCTACACGCCACTGCTGGAACTGATTGAAGACAGCCCCTGGCAACTGCCGATTCACTCCTACGAATCCCGCACCTGGGGGCCCGCTGCCGCTGATGCACTGCTCGCCCGAGACGGGCTGCTCTGGCGTCGACCTTGATCGAATGCCCCACACACGCTTGACCCACCCCTGATCGCAGTCCTTCCCGGCACCCACCATGTCTCCCCAGCTCACGCTCCAGACGCCCCTCGCCCTCGCCCCATCTGAGGTGCCCGGCTATCTCGAACAACTCTGGTCCCCGGAGCAACAGGGTGGTGCCGGAAGCGGAGCCAACACCTTCTGTCTGCTGATCTGGCAGCCCGCCTGGGCCGAACAGCAGCTGGTCCGAACCGGACGTCTCCCGGGACCGATCACCGGTCAGCAGTCCAACGCCGTCATCTCAGCAGCCCGGCAGGCGATTGCGGACCGGGGCCTGCCGAGCACAACAGCCCCCCTCGACGGCTCGGTGATCAGCTCCCTGGCCGAGATTCCAATCGACCAAAGCCCCGACACTGAAGATCTAAGGGGACAGTTCATCGATCCCGCCCTCAGCGCCTTGCAACCGCGGCGCCTGATCACCCTGGCTCCGACCATCAATCCCGACCATCAGCTCGAAACCCTGGTCGCGGCGTATTGCCCATTACCCGAAGAAGGTGGTGGCACCGCAGCCTGTGGTGATGTCGTTGTGCTGCGCGGTGGCCACAGCGCGCTCCGCGATGGACTGGCCATCGTTGAACCCTTGATGCCGACAGCGTTGCCGGCCTGGGTGTGGTGGAACGGGTTTCTCGACGAAGCACCGGAACTGATGCATCAGCTCGGCAGCCAACCGCGCCGTCTGATCATCGATACCGCTGTGGGAGAACCGCGGCAGTGTCTCCGCGTCCTTGCCGAGAGGATCCAATCCGGCCAAGCCGTGAACGACCTGAACTGGTTGCGTCTTCGCAGTTGGCGGGAGACGCTGGCCATGGTGTTCGACCCTCCACAACGGCGAGAAGCACTCGCCCACATCGTGCAGATCGATGTGGATGTTGAAGGAGTGCATCCGGCTCAAGGCCTGCTGATGACAGCCTGGATCGCCGATCGCCTGGGCTGGACGCTGCAAGAGAGCGAGGAGCGAAACGGTGAGATCAATGCACGCTTCCTGCGTCCCGATGGGGATGCTGTACGCATGAATTTGATGCCCGTACCGATGGAGGCCCCTAGTCCCCATGCAGGGCAGCTGGTGGGCCTGCGCCTGATCAGCCAACCTGACGACGGTCGGGGGGTTTGCGTCATCCTCTGCGCTGAATCAGGGGGATGCATGCGCCTCGAAGGCGGTGGCATGGCTGATCTCGAGCTGCACGAGGAAGTGGTCTCGATTCAGCATGCAAGTCCGGAGATGGACATTGCCCGTTTGCTGGGAGGTGGGCACGACACCACCAACCCACTGCTGGCCCAGGCCGCTGCTCTGGCTGCCAGGCTGCTGAGCTGATTCACGTTCTGCCATGGCCGTTGTGATCGCCGCGCCGGCCAGCGGCAGTGGCAAAACACTGGTGAGCTTGGCCCTGCTGGCCTGGGCACGCCAGCAGGGGCATCGGATTCAGGGGTTCAAGGTCGGGCCCGACTATCTGGACCCACAGCTGATTAGTGCGGTCTCAGGGCAACCCTGCCGCAACCTCGACAGCAGCCTGTGCGGAGAATCCTGGGTTCACAGAGCCTTCCATGGCTACGGCGGCGGCAACACCTACGCCTTGGTGGAAGGCGTGATGGGCCTGTTTGACGGCATCGGCAACAGCGAAGAGGGCAGCACTGCCGCCGTGGCACGACAACTGGGGCTTCCTGTGGTGCTGGTGGTGGATGCCGGGGGGCAAGCCGCCTCGCTTGCCGCCCTCGTGCGTGGGTTTCGCGATCACGATCCCGAGCTCACCCTCGCCGGGGTGATCCTCAACCGGGTGAGCAGCGAACGGCATCGCCACCTGCTCGAAGACGTGCTCGACCGCATTCAAGTGCCCGTGCTGGGGTGCCTTCCACGCTGTGATGACCTCAGCCTGCCCAGCCGTCATCTCGGACTGGCCCCCGCCCATGAACTAGTGGAGGCCGATGAGCGCAGCAAGCGCTGGGCAGCACTGGCCGCCCGACATCTCAATCTGGAGGCACTGGTGCCCCTGATGCACGCGCCAGAACCGGGTGACGACCCTCTGAAGGACATCGAACGTCCCAACGGTCCACCCCGACCGGTCGCCGTGGCCGGAGATGCCGCATTCCACTTCCGCTACCCGGAAACTGCCGACGTGCTCGAACGCCTCGGCATGCCTGTGATTCCGTGGAGTCCACTGGCCAATGCAGCCATTCCCGACAACGTCTGCGGCTTGATCCTCCCCGGTGGATTCCCTGAACAACACGCCGAGGAACTCGCGACCTGCCACACCAGTCTTGAGTCCCTACGCCGTTTTGCCCAACGCCGGCCGCTCTACGCCGAATGCGGCGGCATGCTGCTGCTGGGCCGTCAACTCAGCGACCTGGACGGTCGCCCCCATGCCATGGCTGGCGTGCTTGATTTCACGGCCCGACGCGGAACGCTTCAGGTGGGCTACCGAACGCTGCGACCTCAGCGTGATGGCTTGCTCACCCGACGGGGTGATCAGCTTCGAGGGCACGAATTCCACCGCTGGGAACTCGACACGGGGTCCCAGAGCAGGGACACCAGTCTGTGGGAGATTGAAGGGTGGCGATCGCAAGGACGGGCGGAAGGATGGACGCATCCAAAGCTTCACGCCAGCTGGGTACACCTGCACTGGGCCAGCTGTTCGACGATTTGCTCCCGATGGGACGACGCGCTCGCAATCGGGAAGCCAGCTACAACAAACGCTTCGTCACACGTCAGCAACCCCAGCGGGTTGGGCCGTTCATGGAGCGCTGGCGGATGATTGTGGAAGGACGCGTTCAGGGGGTGGGCTTCAGGGCCAGCTGCCATCGACGGGCCCTGGAACTTGGTCTACGCGGCTGGGTACGCAACCGTCCTGACGGCAGCGTTGAAGTCCAGGTTGAAGGCCCCCCACAGGACATCGCGGAACTCCGCGCCTGGTGCGAGCAGGGACCACCGCGAAGTCAGGTGATTCGGGTCAAGCCATCCCAGCTCCCGGTCACCGGTGATGACTGGTTTGAAGTGCGCGGCTGAGCACGCTGTGAAGAGAATCCGCACAGTCCGGTCCAGCGGATCTCATGCTGGCTACAGCTGAGACAAGCCGCTCTCCCGTGAGACCGTGCCCCGTCTCCGTCATCCCCATGCCTCCCTGCTGATCGCCCTCGGCGCAAGCCCTCTGCTGGCCATGGCCGTGATGGGGGCCCGCCGCCCCACAGCAACCATCGTTTATCCATCCGCGCAAGCAGCCATTGCGGCCTGTCAGCACTGGCAGCAGCAGGAAGGTCTGTTCAGCAGCGGATCCGGCGGGCAATCAACCCACACCAGGATTCGCAGCTGCGTGGTGGATCTCGATCGTCCGTTGGTCCTGGGCCATCGCTACAGCGTGGTCGTCGGGGCTCACTACACAAGGCCCCTCAAGTCCTTGCATCGCAAACTCAGCCAGCGCTTTCCATTTGAAACCCAGAGGGACGACACTGAGCTGAACGACCCAGGCAACCGTTGACGCATCCCTATAGCCCCCGCAATCGCACCTTCTGGCGCGCGGTCCTGGGGTTGATCAGCTTGGGGGTGTCGATCGGACTCGGCGCCCTGATCCTGACGATGTGATGTCGCTATCAGCAGTCCAAGCCAAACTCGGTGCGCCAGGTGGTGGCGAGTGATGGTGCGACGTGATTGCCGATCATCCACACCCCTGTGCGGGCCCTGGAGACGGCCACATAACAGAGCTGCTGACGAATCTGAGGGTCAGCCCTGAACACATCCGGTGCCACAAAAACCTCTCCAAAACTGCTGCCCTGGCTGCGATGCACCGTGAGCACAGCCGCCGGACCCAGGGCGGCGAAAGCATCACGGATCAGGAAAAAACGGCGCCAGATCGCCCGTCCATTGGCTTTGCCGGCGTCCCTGGCCTGCTGACGCAAACGCTGCATCACCCCATCGAGCTGCTGTCGTGCAGCACTGCCCACCGGCGGCTGAAGCCGCAGGGTGAGGGTGAGATCCCCTGAACTCACCTCAGCGGACAGGGTCTCGATCACAGGCACCGGTCCGTCCGCAGCACTCAAGCCAAAGTCGGCGAGATCACAGGACTCCGGCGTCACATCGCGGACCACAACCTCACGATTGGAGCCGAGCACCATGTCCGGCTCTTCGCCGGTCTCCTCACCATCGCGGGAGGCCGGCGCCATCACGGCGGACCGGGTGATCAACACTTCCCCGGGAAGCACCGACATCTGATCGGCCATCTCGCCATGAATGGCGCGGCGAGCATGGGGCACCAAGCGCTCCAAGGTCCGGTTCGTGTAGCAGAGAATCCGGGCAGCATCAGGGTTGTCCTGGAGTGACGCCTCACGGAGGGCAACCCTGGCCTGATTCAGCCACTCCTTCTGCGGCAACGCATGAACCTGGCCGCGTGGATCCCGGATCGCAGGCAGCAGAGGCGGCATCTGGCAGGGCAGGCGCCCCTCCCGCAGGCAGCTGGCCAGCTGCAGCACGGGCCCCTGATGGCGAACCACCTCCGTGAGGGTGGCGGCACAGGCGCGTTGCATGGCGAAGACAGGACTGTTCGACTCACCGACCGGAGGAAGCTGAGCCGGATCGCCAACGAACACCAGACGGGTCTTGAAGGGATGGGCACACTGCAGGGCGATCCCAAGCAAGGTGCTGTCCACCATTGAGGCTTCATCGATCAGCACCAAACCGAGATGCTCGAGAGCCAACGCCGTCTGTTCCGTGGGCTCACAGAGTTCGGCATCCCCGGAGCGCTTGAGCTTGAGCCGAAGCAAGCGGTGAATCGTGGAGGGATACCAGGTGGGGTTGAGGCCCTCCAGCTCCAGAGCCTGGCGTAACACGCCAACCGCCTTGTGAGTCGGGGCCACAACGGTCCAGCACACGCCGCTGTCCTCCACCTGACGCAACAAACGCATGGACAGAAAGGTCTTGCCACTCCCGGCAAACCCACTCAAAACAAACGGGGTGCCGTCGGCCGGAGCCTTGAGCCAGGCAGCGAAGGCCTCGGTGGCCGACGCCTGGTCAGCGGTGAGTTCCGCAGTGGGACTCACCCCGGACCAACCCCCAGCAGGCTGAACAGATGCAGGGGAGAGCCGATCACCACCAAGCCGGGGAGAGCGACGGCGGGACCGAACAAGCTGCCGACCAACACCTCCAGACGGCTGTGGCCAAGGCTTTCCTTCAGGGGCTTGGCCGGAGCCTCAGGCCAGAGGTCATCAGGAAGGGCATTGACCCGTTCCGCTGTGAAGCCAGCCGCACGACGGATGCCACTGGCGTCGTACATCACCACGAAGGCCACAACGGCCGCCAGAGCAAACAGAGAATGATCGAAGCCCAAGGTCCAGCCCACACAGGCCGCAGTACCAGTCACCAGGGCCGAGTGACTCGAGGGCATGCCCCCGGTCTCGATCAACACCGCAGGCCGAAAGCGGCGATGCACCACAAGCTCGATCAACAGTTTGGAGAGCTGAGCGGTGCCGCAGGCGATCAGCCCCCATGCCAGGGAACTGTTGTCGAGACATTCAGACAGCACGTCATGGGTGACGTTGGGATCGATCATCGGTCGCGGCTGGTGATGAAGTCCGCCAGAGCCAGCAGCGGCATGGCACGTTCCGACCAGGGAGCCAGAGCATCCTTGGCCTCTTTGACCAGGGACTCGGCCCGCTGCCTTGATTCCTCAAGACCCAGCAACTTGGGATAGGTGGTTTTGTCGGCGATCAGGTCCTTACCGGCGGTCTTACCCAGCACCTCACTGCTGGCCGTGATATCCAGGATGTCGTCGATGATCTGGAAGGCCAGACCGATCCCTCTGGCGTACACCCGCAACGCTTTGATCAAGGCGTCATCGGCACCGGCGATCATGGCTCCGGTGATCACACAGGCACTGAGTAACGCTCCGGTCTTGTGCAGGTGGATGTACTCCAGAGTCTCCAGACTCACCTCCTTGCCTTCGCTCTCCAGATCCACCACCTGGCCACCCACCAGGCCAGGGGCCCCGGCCACCAGCGAGAGCTCACCAACCACCTGAAGCAGACGTTCTGGAGGCACCCCAGGACTGCGCAGAGCCACCATCTCAAAGGCTCGGGTCAGCAAGGCATCGCCGGCGAGAATGGCTACGGCCTCTCCATACACCTTGTGGTTGGTGGGCCGCCCCCGGCGCAGATCGTCGTCATCCATGGCGGGCAGATCGTCATGGATCAACGACATGGTGTGGATCATCTCCAGCGCCACTGCCGTCGGCATCGCTTCACTCGCGGTTCCCCCGGCCAGCTCACAGGCCGCCAAACACAAGATCGGCCGCAAACGTTTTCCGCCAGCAAGCAGGGAGTACCGCATCGCCTCCCTCAGCGATTCCGGTCGCTCAGGCCCGAGCGACGCATCCAGTGCGGCCTCAACCGTCGCCTTGGACGTCTGCAGATAGGTCTTGAAATCAAAGACGTCCGGCTGCGACGGGACGTGGTTGGAGGAGGTCGCCGCGGCGGTCATGCATGAACCGGTACTGGCGGGATTCTCTCAGGCCAGCCCCTCTGGATCTCAAGGAGATTGAAACAACGACATCGGCACCCAATCCATCGGGTGGGGAACACGCATTTCACGGCCCTGTCCTGACGCGGTGGTGATGGCCAGGTCGTACGACACCGAATAGCGGGGAGCGTCCCCGTGATAAGGCGTCACGCGATGACGCAGATCCGAAGGAAACAGCAGCAAACGATGCTGCTGAGGGGCGAACACCCCACCGGAGACCGCCGCGTCGGCGAACGGAATCGCCATCACGTGGCTGAAGAAGTCATCCGGCGCACGAAATTCCAACTCCCCCGTTGCGTTACCGACGTCGGTCGCGACATAAAACACCGCGCTCAACTGAGCATTGCGGTGGGTGTGCAACTCCACCTGCCCGCCGTCCTGAGAGCAGACGACAGGCCAGGCTTTTTGGATGTGGACCTCGAGGCCGTGGTTCGGTCCGAGCAGCGACTCGAGGTAGTGGCCAACCTGCACAGAGAGCTGCTGATTGAGCCACTGAAAAGCCGGCGACCGATGCACCTGATCGAGTCCGGCCTTGCCCAGGAGATCACCGGTGAGGTTGTGCCGATCGCAGAAACGCGGATCACTGAACACTTCGCGATCAAAACAAGCAAGCTCCGCTTCCATCGCGGCAGCCGTGGCGGAATCAGGCTCGAGGTCCGCGTGCAGAACCGGGGTCGGAAACAACCACTCCACAGCCATCGGCAATTCAGACGATCAGATCGTCAAGACCATGCTCGAGATCATGACGACGGCACCAGGCGACGACCGTATTCACCAGCAACATCGTCACGGTCATCGGACCGACGCCACCGGGCACCGGCGATAGAGCAGCGGCGATCGGCTCCACCTCGGCGAAGCGAACATCGCCGCACAGACCACCCTCCGGCTTGCGATGAATCCCCACATCGACCACGGCGGCCCCGGGTCGCACGTGCTTGGCACCGATCATCTCCGGACGACCGGCCGCAACAACAAGGATGTCGGCTTCAAGGGTGTGCGCGTGCAGATCTGCTGTTCGTGAATGCGCCACGGTCACGGTGGCGTTAGCGGCCTGAAGCATCAGCGCCATCGGCTGGCCAACCAGGATGCTGCGGCCGATCACCACCGCCCGTTGACCGGCGGGGTCGATCCCATTGCTCTTCAGCAAAGCCATCACACCGGCGGGAGTGCAGCTGCGGGGGCCAGGTTCTCCCTTGAGCAGCCGTCCCAGGTTGAGGGTGTGCAGACCATCGGCATCTTTTTCCGGATCAATGGCCTGCAACAACGGCGTTTCATCAAGGCCACCGGGTAACGGCAACTGCAACAGGATTCCGTCCACCCGGGGGTCGTCATTGAGTGCCCGAATGGTCTTGAGCACCTCAGACGCCGGGGTGTCTGCGGGAAGGTGCGCGCCGAAACTCTCGACGCCAATCCGGGCACAGGCCTTCTCTTTATTGGCCACGTAAACCGCACTGGCGGGATCGTCTCCCACCCTCAGCACAGCCAAACCAGGCGGGCGCCCAGCCACCCCAGCCACCGTCGAGATCACAGAGCTCAAGCGCGCCTCAATCTCCTTTGCCAGTGCCTTGCCATCCAGACGCAGGGCCATGCCTTGGAATCACCGCTCCAACCAGCATGCCTGGGCGGAGCAGCTAGCTTGCATCTGTCAGCACTGAAACCGTGGTTTGCCTCCAGCGAGTGCGCAGCCTGTGGAGGCGCTGGCTTCGTCATCAAGCTCCGTCTGGGCAGCTGCTGGGTTGGACACCCCTGCAACGGATCGGCCTGGTGCTGCTGTGCATCGCCGTCAGCGCGATCGCCAGCCTGCCCTGGCTGCTCAAGCCTGACCTGCAACCCGGTGCCCTGGCCCCGTTTGATGCCTACGCGCCCAAGGATGCTCTGGTCAGAGACACAACGGCGTTGGAACAGCGCCGCTCCAATTTGGTGGCTCGCTCCGTGGTGCAGGTCATCGACCCGGAGCAGACGGCCATGCTGCTCAAACGATTGGACAGCCAACTCGCAGAGCTCCACCAGCTCAATGAGACCGGTTCTGCCGCACGAATCGGCCCCGTCAATCTGAGCAACGCCGAGCAGCGTTGGCTCGAGCAACTCCAGCCCAAGGCACTGTTGCGCTGGGAGCAAGCCATCCGCAAGAGCGCCGAACGCATGCTCAACCAGGGGCTGGTGAGCACCCTGGCCGGGTCACAGCTTCAGCGTGCAGCGACGCTCCAGCTCGATGCGCTGGAACTCGATAGCCCAGCAGCGCGCAGCCTGGGCAGCAAGTTGCTGGCCAGCAGCCTGGAAGGACGGGGGAATCTGCGCACCGACCCGGCCCTGAGTCGTCAACTCATCGAAGAGCAACTGACGAAACAGGGCATCCCCACGATCGAAGTCAATCGCGGTGATTTGATCACGCGCAAAGGAGAACCGATCAGCCCTCAGGCCTACGACGTGCTGGATCATTTCGGCAAGGTGCGTCGAGAACCGCAACCGTCGGTCTGGTTTGGGCGCTTTCTCGAGAGCCTGATCGGCTGCGCCTTGCTGCTGCTGGTGATGCGACGGGAGCGCCCTGGTCTCGAAGTTCGCCACGCCGTTCTTGCCCTCGGCCTGCTGCTGCTGGTTCAGGGACTGAAGATCTGGTTTGGTGCCACGGTCAGCCCACTGGCGGTTCTTGTGCCGCCAACCCTGGTGCTCACCGAAGGGCTCGGCACCGGTTGTGGGCTGATCTGGTTGGCGATGGCCAGCATGATCTGGCCAGTTCCGGTGAACGGACTGAGTGACGGACGCCTGCTGGTGGCCACGATCGTTGCCGTCATCGGAGCGTTGATCGCCGGGCGTCAACGCAGCCGAGGTCAACTGCTGCAGATCTCCTTGCTGCTTCCGATGGGAGCGTTGCTGCTGCAGTGGCTACTGCTGGTGTTCCAACCCATCACCGGTTGGCGTGTTTGGGGGTGGGATAACCCGAGTTTGGATGATTTGGCAGCCGAATCCCTGCTGCTCGGGCTGCTGCTGATGCTGGGATTGCTGGTCATCCCAGCGCTGGAGGTGTTCTTCGGACTGCTGACCAGAGCACGACTGCTCGAGTTGGCGGACCAGGAACGTCCGCTGTTGCGACGCCTGTCCTGCGAAGCACCCGGCACCTTTGAACACACCCTGATGATCTGCAGCCTCGCGGAGGAGGGAGCCCGAGCGATCAACGCCAACGTCGACCTGATCCGCACCGGGTCGCTCTATCACGATGTCGGCAAGCTGCACGCGCCCAACTGGTTCATCGAAAACCAGAAGGATGGACCCAACCCCCATGACGCCCTGGATGATCCAGAGGCCAGCGCCGCTGTCCTGCAGGCCCATGTCGATGAAGGGCTAAAGCTGGCGCGTCGTCACAGGCTTCCCCGTCCGATTGCGGACTTCATTCCTGAACATCAGGGCACCTTGAAGATGGGCTTCTTCTTGCACAAAGCCCGGGAAAAGGATCCAAACGTGGATGAACAGCGGTTCCGCTACAAGGGCCCTGCTCCTCGCTCCCGGGAAACGGCCATCCTGATGCTGGCCGATGGCTGTGAGGCGGCACTGCGGTCGTTGCCACCGGAAACCTCCGATGCACAGGCCAAGGACACAGTGCGTCGCCTCGTGATGGCACGGCAATACGACGGACAGCTCCGCCGAAGTGGTCTGAACCGCTCCGAGATCGAGTTGATCATCCGCGCCTTTGTTCAGGTCTGGAGACGCATGCGCCACCGTCGAATCCCGTATCCGATCCCAGCCCGACGCAGCTGATCGCGATCACCAGGGCAGGCCAAGAGCACTCCGCAAACGCAGACGTTTGCCGGTGAAGGGGTGACGTGCAGCAAGGGCAAGCGCGTGCAAGTGCAGACGTCCTGGCCTTGTCGATCCATAGATCGGATCACCGACGATGGGGTGACCGATCCCGGCGAGATGGGCACGCAGCTGGTGCGATCGGCCCGTGCGCGGCGCCAGCCAGAGTTGCGACCAGTCATCTCCAACCTGAGCCGATCTCCAGAGGGTGAGTGCCGATCGCCCCTGGGGATGGGCGCCATAACGAGGCGGCTGCCTGGACAGACGAGCGAGAGGAACGTCGATCCATCCCCCTCCAGCCAGGCAGCCATGGACCCGCGCCCCGTACAACTTGCGGATCCGGCGCTCGGCGAACAGCCTGCTCCAGCGACGAAGACTGTCCTTACCTCGAGCCACCATCACCAACCCGGAGGTGTCCCGATCCAAACGATGGATCAGATGCAACGCAGGCTCATCGCGTCGCAGACGGGTGATCAAGGAATCCTGCTGATGCTCCCCAAGTCCTGGCTGCACCAGCAGGCCCGCCGGTTTATCGATCACCAGCAGCCATGGATCCGCGTAACACCTTGGAAGAGGCAGCTCAACCCTTGATCCGATCACCGCAATGATGCCAGAACAGGGCTTCAACCTGGGTGGGTGGAAGGATCTGCACGAGACGAGCCTCAGCTTCAACCTGATGCTGACTGGAGTGATAAAGCTGCAACTCCTGAAACATCACAGGATCAGTCCGGCGCGCCTGATCCAGGGATGCACTGAACAGGCCCGGAGGCATCAACGGCCCCCCATTGCAGAACTGCATCACATGCACGGACTCATGGGCCAACACCACCCAAACCACCTCAGGGTCATCCGGAAGATTGTTGCCACAAAGCAACAGGGTGCGCCTGGACTGATGAAAGGCTCCCAGCAGACCCGGCGGACAATCCTTGGCCACCAGCGGCTTCACATCGATCTGCTTCAGCAGCTGAAGATATCGACCGATCTGATCCCAGCTTGACGCCCGAAGCGGCGCTGCCGTGAGCAGGCTGAACAGCACGCTGCCCGCCAGAAGACGGCCACAGATACGCAGCAACACCACTGGACCCGAGCAGCACTGATCTCATTGGTCTCACGACTTAGACCCAAGTCGTTTAAATCGCTGAACTTTTCCAGATTCTTGGCTCGTCGAGGCCCGCCAGCAGGACAACTTCAGGAGACCAGACAACTCAGCGGATAGCCGATGGTGCGCCAATCCCCATTCATGGTGTTCACCTCAACGGCAAGCCCGCGCTGCTGCAGCCCAGGACTCGCCCCTTGGCAGGAACACCAACTCCGAGCATCGGCCAAAGCCAGGTCCAGGGTGTCGTACATCGCGTCCAGGACAGGATGAGGCTGTCCATCCAGGGCAACGAGTCGGTAGCGCAGAGGAAAAGCCCTCATCAAAGGACGATCCCAAATCTGTCCACCAGTCTGACACGGTCGCGCCGTTGGTCAACATGGAGTCATTGAGGCGTCCAACCGCCGCGTGAGCACGATGACCACCGTTCTTGTCAGCGCTTATCAGACCTTGATGGCCAAAGCGCCAGGAGCCGCCTTTCGCAAGGCACGTGCGCTGTATCTCAACAAATACCCGTTCCCAGAGAGCGATCCCCACCGTGTATTCCGGCTGTTTGTCTGCCGCGAAACCCTCAATGAGGGGTTGCGGCCAGCGCATGACGGCAATCCAGACCATCAAATTGTGAGCCTGACATCCACCGCCGAGGAACTGGCCGTTGTCCACTGGCAACAACCCGATGCACCGGATCCAAACGCCGTTGTGCGCTACCTCCAGGACGTATGGAGCCTGGACCTTGACGCCTCAGCGCTGACCAGCCAAAGCGCCCCCTGGTTTCGCAATGGAGGACATCAGACGCGCCTGCTGGCTCCACCAGGCCTCCACATCCGACAAGAAAGCCTGTTGACGCTGCGCGACTAAAAACCGATAAAAATCCGCACGCTGCATCCGTGTCATTACGGCATCGCTATCGCGGGGGGGACCGTTCTCTTCCACGCGTCATGTTCTCCAGCTACGCCGAGCGCTACGTCCTTAAAAGTTCCAAAGCAGGACGGTTTCTAGGGGTCAACACCATGACCAACGAAATTGAACCCAGCGAGTCCATGGACAAAGCCTGGGTGTTTCACACCCACGATGGGGCTGTCACCCACGCTCTCTGGATTGGCGAAGTCCACGGCGAAACACCAGACGTTGTGCGCCTGTCCTGACCCATTCATCGTGGTTCGCCAAACGGTCTCAGCTGATGCAAGGCATCAGGTTTGGCGGACCCGGTGGTGGTTGATTCCGAGGGCGGTCATTCCGTACCCCAGATCCGTTGCAGCACGGCAATGTCATAGGCCGTAAAAAAACGGGGAGGTCCCCCCGGACGCGGCTTATAGGCCATCACGGTGATACCAGCATGGGCCGATGCCTGAGAAAACGGCTGGTTGTCGTAGAGACAATCACCATCGGAATCAGCAAAGGGATGCTCCAGCCCAAGGGCATGCCCGAATTCATGAAGAAACAGCCAGATCGGATCTTCCTCGCCGCTGGCGATCCCTCGACATCCGTTCAGGATCATGATCGCTTGGGTTCCTGCTGCATTCTGGGTGAGCGCTCCCTCTTTACGGTCCTTGGGATCGCAATAGCCAACGATGACAAGATCAGCATCTTTAGCGCGACCCACCTCACGAAAATCAAGAGCAATCAGTCGATCTGTCGCCTCAATCAGCTGAATCCCCAAAGTTTTTTCGTGGTCATAAAACGGATCTGACCTGAAACTCTGCGTTGGTGCACCCGGCTCAATGTGGCCCTTCGCATCGCCGTACACCACCCGATAGCGCCGGGGCCGCATCTCGAAGAAATATGTAATTGAGGTACGACCATTGAGGAAGTCTTGATCCGTGGCGTTCCAAGGAGCAATGAGAGCGCGGGCCGTGGGCTGCCGGTCGCAATGGTCCGCGAGTGCCGGAAGGGGAGCCAACACACTGATCAAGGAGAACAGACATGACCACGATTTCATCATTGACGCACGCAAAGTGACTGCCCTATAGCCAGTGCTGAAAAAGTCTGCGACTGATGTCGCGTTCCACATAAGACCGCACTTAACGCTTCGGGAAACTCACCTGATACATCGTGTCTTCCGCAGGCTTCCACTGGACAACATGCAGGCGATCAATTTTATGGCGATCGAGACAGTCCCAAATATCATTTCCAGGAAGTGTTGCCATTGACCAGTGATCTCCCTGACTAGCCATTTGCTTCCTCACATGATCTTTCCACTCGACCCAATTAAGAGACGAATACTTAGAGACATAGTCATTCAAAACGACAACCGTAAAGTCCAAGCTCATCACCATTTAGCCAATTCACTATAGAGGAAGAACCACCATGGAAGCTGGCAGAGAGCCAAAACTCAACCAGCGAGACCCACTGAGACCATCACCAAGCACATTGAGCCCGTGAGACACGATCTTCTCTGCGCAGAAGATCGCTCTATACCAAAGGGCAATAGGAGCGGCGCGC
Source organism: Synechococcus sp. (assembly GCA_049619435.1). Lineage (GTDB taxonomy): Bacteria > Cyanobacteriota > Cyanobacteriia > PCC-6307 > Cyanobiaceae > Parasynechococcus. The sequence continues at coordinate 17,843 of JBMZMY010000009.1, read as the reverse complement.
GGGCGTTTTAACGCTGGGGCAAATATCGGTCCACGCTGAGCATGAACTAGCAACCTGGGCATCTCCATCCCGCGTCAGTCAGATAACGAAAGACTTTATATCCTGCATGGTTTTTGCGTTAATAATGTGCATTAGATCAAGAGGCTTGTCACTCAAAAATTTGACAAGCAAGCCCCCTTGAGTCGTGAAAACCAACGATCATCCATCATCCAATTGGCATCGTTGCGAGTCGGTCTGAATAACACCTCTTCGACATCCTCCGGTGCCGCCTTTGTATTCCACCTGCAAGCTGATGCTCATGCCAACGATCAACGATGAGCCAGCTCAATCGCTCTACCCATGGATGAAATGGCGCAACCGCCGCGCTTCGTTGCCATGTTTTGCCTGCAGATCAGCGGCGCTGCGGGCCTGATCGGCACGATGCTGTGCGGCGAGGATGTCGTCTTCCTGAATGGTTAAGCCCCGCTCTTGAGCCAACTGCTTCAGGGTGGCCAGCTCTACTGGTTCACTCAGGCGGAGGCGCAGCGCATCGTCATCCGCACGCATCGCCAGTAGGCGATCAAGATCCTCAAGAGACATGGCTGCGCATAACGGTGGAAGGTCGGCGTCTATTCAACCTTTGACGGCATCGCCGCTGGCATTGGGAAGGATGAAGCGCTGCAGGGCGATGAACACAACCAAAACCGGAAGGATCGACACCACCGATCCCGCAGCCACGATGCGCCAATCGAGAGAAAAACTGCTCGACAATTGCTGAAGCCCCAAGGGAAGTGTGTAGAGCCCTGGGTCGTCCAGGATCACCAGAGGCCACAGGAAATCACTCCATGTTCCGATGAACACGAACATGGCCAATGTGATGAGATCGGCGCGGGCAGCGGGGATCATCACGTTCCACCATTCCCCCAGCCGGCTGCAGCCATCAATCCTGGCCGCTTCTTCCAGCTCCACCGGAACCGCCAGAAAACTCTGCCGCAGCAGGTACAAGCCAAAGGCCGTGGCCGCCTGAGGGATCACCAACGCCATCAGCGTGTTACGCAATCCCAGCTGAACCATCAGCAGGTAGAGCGGAATCATCACCACCTGAAAGGGAATCAGAATCGTGGCCACCACAAGGGCCAGCACCACTCCCCGACCGGCAAATCGCATGCGGGCCAGGGGATAGGCGGCGAGAGAGCAAAACAACAGGTTGGCCACCACCGCAAGACCACTCACCACGGTGCTGTTGACCAGGTAAGTGGTCAGCGGATGATCACTAAACAACCGCCGGTAGGCATCCAGGCTCGGCTCCTGAGGCAACAGTGCCGGAGGGCTGCTGAAAATATTTTCCGCCGGGCCTTTGAGCGATGTGCTGACAAGCCACAGCAACGGAATCAAAACCAGCAAAGCCAGTGCGATCACCAGCACCAGCTGAAGCAGGCCCAGAGCAGAGCGACGCATCGACAGGATCAGAGGGTGGGGCGTTCCTCCATGGTCACAGGATCCTTCTGAGGATGCAGGGATTGCTTGTGCTCCCCTGCAACCAGGCGATTCAGGGCGTTCACAAACGCCATGGCGGCCGCCACCACCACATCCGTGTCGGCGGCGTGGCCGGAATACAGCGATCCATCACGACGCAAGCGAATGGTCACATCGCCCATCGCATCAATGCCCTCGGTCACCGATTTCACCGAAAATTCGATCAATTCATTCGGCACGCCGGCCAGGGAATTCAAAGCACGGCACACCGCATCGACGGGGCCCGTCCCCACCGCCGAGAGAGTCTGCTCACCGCCCTGCTCATCAGCCAGCGTCACCGTGGCCGTCGGCCGCAGGCTGCTGCCACAGCTCACCTGAACCAACTTGAGCTGGAACCGCGCATCCGGTTGCTGCACTTGCTCGCTCACAATCGCCTCAAGATCGCGATCGGTGATCTCACGTTTGCGGTCGGCTAAATCCTTGAACCGCGCAAAGGCCTCATCGAGGTCCTCCCGCGACAGGTCATAGCCAAGCTCCTCCAGGCGTGCTCGCACCGCGCTACGGCCGCTGAGCTTGCCCAGGGAGATGCGGTTGTCGCTCAAGCCGACTGTCTTGGCGTCAATGATCTCGTAGGTCAGACGGTTCTTGAGCACACCGTCCTGGTGAATTCCCGACTCATGGGCGAAGGCATTGGCACCGACGATCGCCTTGTTGGGCTGAACCACCATGCCGGTGAGGTTGGAGACCAAACGGGAGGTTTTGGTGATTTCCTCGGTGCGCACCCCGGTCAGGGGAGTCGGACTGTCCTCATCACGACCAAAGAACGGGTTGTAGTACCGACGGCGCACATGCAGCGCCATCACCAGCTCCTCCAGGGAGGCATTGCCGGCACGCTCACCAATGCCATTGATCGTGCACTCGAGTTGTCGGGCGCCTTGCTTCACAGCCTCAAGGAAATTGGCCACGGCCAGGCCGAGATCGTTGTGACCATGAACCGAGAGCACGGCCTCATCGATGTTGGGCACATGCCGGTTAATGCCGGCGATGAGATCACCAAATTCCGTCGGGGTGGTGTAGCCCACGGTGTCCGGGATATTGATCGTGGTGGCACCGGCGCTGATGGCCGCCTCGATCACCTCGTACAGGAACTCCGGGTCGCTGCGACCGGCGTCTTCGCAGGAGAACTCGATGTCCTCCACCAAGGAGCGGGCGTAGCCGACCATCTCCGGCACGATCGCCAGCACATCAGCGCGACTCTTGCGCAGTTTGTGCTCGAGATGAATGTCGCTCGTGGCGATAAAGGTATGAATGCGACTGCGCGGCGCAGGGGAGACGGCCTCTGCGCAGGCCTTGATGTCGGCACGGGATGCCCGGGCCAGGCCGCAGATGATGGGTCCCTGCTCGCCGCCAACCACCTGAGCAATCCGCTGCACTGCGGTGAAATCACCGGGACTGGCAAAGGGAAAGCCTGCTTCGATGATGTCGACACCAAGACGCGCCAGCTGCTGGGCAATCGCCAGTTTTTCCTCAAGATTGAGGCTGGCACCAGGGGACTGCTCTCCGTCGCGGAGTGTGGTGTCGAAAATCAGGACGCGTCCTGGGTCCTTGGCCATATCGAGGCTGTGCGGGAGGCGTTAGTCGGACTGACTATGAGTTAGGAAAGTCTAGGCGAGAGGGGGAGATTCTCTTGATACCGAGCGTTCTCGACAAATCGTTCTACATTCAGCCTCCCACGGGTGTGACGTTGTGAACGGAGACGGAGGCGCGCTCGCCCTGGTTCTCCACGCGCACCTGCCCTACGTGCGCTCCGCGCGACCGGGATCCCTCGAGGAGGACTGGTTCTTTCAAGCCCTGCTGGAGTGCTACCTGCCGCTGCTCTCCGTACTTGAGACCGCCGCATCGGAGTCGCAACAGGCACCACGGCTCACGGTGGGCCTGTCGCCGACGCTGCTCTCACTGCTGAGCGATCCGGAGCTGAGTCAACGCTTCCCAGGCTGGTTGAACGCCCGCCTGGATCTCCTGCCGCTGGCCGATCCATCGCTCCGCACTGCAGCTGAGCATCTGGCCGATCGCATTCGCCAGCAACGGGAGTCCTGGAATGCCTGTCAGGGGGATCTGATTGGGCGCTTCGCGGCACTGCAACGCGCTGGCGTGGTCGACCTGCTGACCTGCGGGGCAACCCATGGCTATCTCCCCCTACTGCGGCAGAACCCAGAAGCCATTCGGGGCCAACTCAGAACGGCGGTACGGGAACACCAGCGCCTGATCGGAGAGCGCCCCTTGGGGATCTGGTTGCCGGAATGCGCCTATTACGAAGGTCTCGATGCCTGGATGCGGGATGCAGGCCTTCGCTATGCGGTGCTCGACGGCCACGGCTTGCTCCATGCGCGGCCACGACCCCGGTACGGCGTCTATGCACCGATCTGCAGCCGCAACGGGGTGGCATTCTTCGGGCGGGACAGCGAAGCCACCCTGCCGGTGTGGTCCGCCAAGGATGGGTATCCAGGCCATCCCGCCTACAGGGAGTTTCATCGCGACCTGGGCTGGGATCTTCCCCTGGAGGCTCTACAACCCCTGGGCCTGTCGGAACCGAGACCCCTCAGCCTGAAACTGCATCGGGTCACCGACCATGGGGTCGCCCTCGACGGCAAGCAGCCCTACGACCCCGCAGTGGCTGCTCACCAGATCCAGATGCACGCCAGGGACTACCTCAGCGGCCGCCGGCGTCAGCTCGATCGTCTGGACCAGGCGATGACAGCCACTGACCCACTACTGGTGGCGCCGTTTGATGCAGAACTGTTCGGGCATTGGTGGTTCGAAGGGCCAGCGTTCCTGGGCGAATTGTTCCGCCAGGGCCCCGCACAGGGCATTCGTTTCACACGTTTGCGCGACATCCTGCAAGCCCAACCGAACCTGCAGCTCTGTGACCCAAGCCCATCCAGCTGGGGACAAGGGGGCTATCACAACTACTGGTTGAACGACACCAATGCCTGGATCGTTCCGGAATGGGAGCGGGCCGGCGCGGCGATGGTGCAGCGCTGCAGCAGAGGGGTGGGCAGCGAACAAGCGCTCACCTATCTGAAACAGGCGGGGCGGGAATTGCTGTTGGCCCAATCCTCCGACTGGAGTTTCATCCTGCGGGCGGGGACCACCACCGATCTGGCTAGGGAACGGGTCGAACGCCATCTCGGCCGCTTCTGGACGCTGATGCAGGCGATTGATGCAGGTTCAACCCTGCCGCCCGATTGGCTGAAGGAGGTGGAGGCTGACGATCGGCTGTTCCCGCTGATTCAGCCTTCGGACTGGGCAAAGGTCGCCTCCTGAGGCTGCGCTGCTCCCAGCACCAACCCCCGCCGCAACTCCCAGGGAGATAGAGCAAACAAGCGCAGCATCACCGCCATCAATCTGGGCAACGGCAAGGTGTTGGTGAGAAAGCCAAACCACTCCTCCCGCGGCAACGAGAAGAAGGTGGCGAAGTGGGTGCGCAACAACGCTTCGTTGAACCCCATCAACCGGCCCAGGCCGAACTGATAGAGCTGATGGCGCAGCACCAACTCAATCGGCCAGAGCGCCTGCCAACCCCGTTGCGCCAAGGCCGCTGAGCCCAGGCTTGGAGTAGCGAGGGCTTCCGCCAAGGCTTGGGCCAGATCCGGGCCTCGCCGCAGCAGCGATCCCACCATGTAGCCCGAGGCGGGATGCACCATGCTCGCCGCACCCCCAAAGGCCAGCACCGCTTGGCTGCGATCCGGCAACGGCAGGTTCATCGGGAAGAGGCAGAACTCCTCATGGATCACCTCGGTGATCTCCACGCCGCGCAGATCCAGGCGCTGCTGCAGCCGTTGCTTGAGCACGTCGTAGGGAACCCCTGGCGCCAAGGCGAGTGAGGTTTCCTCCACGAAGAACACCCCATCGCCCAGATCCATCGCATACAAAAACGTGGGTGGTTCCTGGCGCTGCTCTTCACGGAGGTGATCACAGCGGTAGTCCATCAACACAAACCGGTTCTCCTCAATTGGCGGCTTGGAGAAACGCCCCACCACGCCGTAGGCCGCCTGGCCCGCCACCGGCCCCTGATCCGGCCGGCGAATGTGGGGCGTGCGCGAGCCGGAGGCATCAATCACCAACCGCGCCTGCAACGTGGTTCCCGATACACAGCTGACGCTGGTGGTTGCACCATTCATCTCCACCCGTTCGGCCGTGTCTTGATGCCAAATCACGCCATCGCTCCGCTCCAGCCAATAGCGCTGCAAGGCAGCCCGATCGAACAAGCCGTAGTCGATCCCATGGGCATGGCTCTGATCCTGAGCCGTTGAGCCGCCGTCGCCGAAATAACTGACGGTGTCGCTCCAGCGGTGCTCCAGCAACGGCTCAAGCCCCACCGCTTTGAGTTCATCGGCCCAGATGCCGTAGGTGTTCGGCCATGGGTTGTCGACCGGATCGGGAGCGATGCCGGCAACATCCACGCCCCGTTGGTTCAGTTCCGAGGCGATGCAGAGGGCAGCAGGACCGCCCCCCAGCACCAACACATCCACTGGCTCAGCCAAGGTCAGCTGTCCTGCGTGCTGCTTTCGGCGTCACTCGAGCCGATGTCGTCGTCAGCAGAGTCGTCCTCCGCTTCCGGCGGCACCAGCACCACCTTCAGCAGACGGTCGCCCTTATCCAGCTTCTGCAGACGCACGCCTGTGGCAGCACGGGATTGCTGGGGAATGGCATCGGCGCTGGTACGCACGATCACCCCCTTCTCGCTCACCAGCAGCAACTCCTCACCGGCACCGAGCACACTCAGCCCCACCAGCTCGTCTGCTTCGGTGCGAAATTTCATCGCCCGCAGGCCCATGCCGGCCCGCTTCTGCAAGCGGAATTGCGTCACCGGCACACGCTTGCCCAACCCCGAAGCCGACGCCACGAGCACCCAGGGGCCCTCACTGGCGGCAACCTCTTCATCCTCGGCACTGGCGGCCACCTGATCGGCGAGTTCCACCGGCAGCACATCCATGCTCACCAGGGCATCGCCATCGCGCAGGTTCATCGACCGCACGCCGCGTGCGGTGCGGCCCAGGGGCCGCAACTCCTCATCGCTGAGGCGGAAGTGAATGGTCATCCCGGCTTTGGAGCCGATCAACACACTGTCGCCAGGCACCGCCAGGCGCACCCAGGTGAGGGCATCGCCTTCCTCCAGGTTGATGGCGATCAGGCCATTGGAGCGGATGTTGCTGAAGGCCGAAAGGCGGGTGCGCTTGATGAAGCCACCTCGGGTGAGCATCACCAGGTCGGTGTCGTCGCTGAATTCCGACACCGGAATCAACGTGGTGATCGCTTCTTCCCGGGGGATCGGCAGCAGCTGCACCACCGGCGTTCCCTTGGCCGCACGGCTGCACTGGGGCACGCGATAGGCGGGCAGCGCATACGACACACCGCGGTCGCTGAACAGCACCAGGGTGTCGTGGTCGTTGCAGCTGATGAACAGCTTCACCGCATCTTCACCCTGGCTGCGGGTGCCGGCCTTGCCGCGGGTGCCGCGGCTGGTGGCTTCAAATTCACTCACCGGCATCCGCTTGAGGTAGCCGGTTTCAGTGAGCAGCACCACCGACCGCTCGTTGGCGATCAGGTCGATGTCGGACAGGCCACCGCCGAGGTCGAGGATTTCGGTGCGGCGTGGTGTCGGATAGCGCTCCCGCAGCTGACCGAGCTCGTCCTGGATGATGCCGAACACCCGCTCACGCCGGCCAAGGATGTCCTTGTAGTCGGCGATCTTGGTGACCAGATCCTCGTGCTCGAGCCGGATCTTGTCGGCCTCAAGAGCGGTGAGACGACGCAGCTGCATCTGCAGGATGGCGTCGGCCTGGATGTCGGACAGGCCATGGCGGTCCTGCAGCTGTTGCCGTGCCGTGGCCGTATCGGGTGCAGCCCGGATCAAGGCAATGATCGGATCGAGCTGATCGAGGGCCAGCAGCAAGCCCAGCAGGATGTGGTCGCGCTCTTCGGCCTTGCGCAGCAGGTAGCGGGTGCGGCGCTCGATCGTCTCGACCCGGAAGTCGAGGAACACCTCGAGCATCTTGCGCAGGGTGAGCAGGATCGGCTCACCGTTCACCAGCGCCAGCATGTAGGCACTGAAGTTGCTCTGCAGCGGGGTGAGCTTGAACAGGTTGTTCAGCACCACCTGCGGGTAGGCGTCGCGGCGCAGCTCCACAACGATCCGCATGCCATCGCGGTCGCTCTCGTCGCGGATGTCGGAGATGCCCTCGAGCTTCTTGTCGTTGACCAGCTCAGCGATGCGCTCGATCAGCGCCGCTTTGTTGGTCTGATAGGGCAACTCGGTGATGATCACGGCATCACGATCAGGGCGCCCCGGCGCCTCGATCGTTTCAATACCAGCCACCCCGCGCATGGTCACCGAGCCCCTGCCACCCAGGTAGGTCTCGCGAATGCCGTCACGCCCCAGGATCTGACCGCCGGTGGGGAAGTCAGGGCCTGGAATGAGACGCATCAGCTCCTGATCACTGAGCTCAGGGTTATCGATCAGAGCCAACAGGCCAGCGATCAGCTCGCTGAGGTTGTGGGGGGGAATGTTCGTCGCCATCCCCACGGCGATGCCAGCGGAGCCGTTAAGCAACAGCTGCGGAATCCGCGCCGGCAACACCGTGGGCTCCTGCTGCGACCCATCGAAGTTGTCAGAGAAATCAACCGTCTCCGCTTCAATGTCTTCCAACAGGCTGTCGGTGGTGAGCGCCTGCAGTCGCGATTCGGTGTATCGCATGGCTGCTGGCGGATCGTTGTCCACCGATCCGAAGTTGCCGTGCCCATCGATCAGCGGCATCGACATCGAAAAGTCCTGGGCCATCCGCACCAGGGCGTCGTACACCGCTGTGTCGCCGTGGGGGTGATATTTGCCCAGCACTTCACCGACCACACGAGCGCACTTTCGGTACGGCCGATCGCTGGTCAATCCCAGCTCATACATCGCGTACAGGATGCGGCGATGCACAGGTTTCAGACCATCGCGGGCATCGGGCAAAGCCCGACCCACGATCACGCTCATCGCGTACTCCAAATAGGAGCGCGACATCTCGTTGCGTAGATCCGTCTGAATAATCCGATCGTCGGATTCTCCGGGACCACCGTTACCGGGCCCCACTGGATCCGCCATACAAGATCGAAAAAGCCTGAACTCAGGTTATCTCGGACACTGCCGCGAGTCAGAAAACCTCAGATAAGCTCCCGGAACTTCTAGGTACTTCTCCATGGGTCCGACAGACGAGCCGCTTTCCGGTGCTCCTGCAGACCCCAGCACACCGCTGACGCCTGCGGCAGATCCGGTCGCACCGGCCATCGATGCAATCGATGCAGAGGTCAAAGCTGTGGAAGAGCCCGTGATAGCCGCCGAACCTCCTTCACCCGCCAAACCAGTCGCACCAGCCCAGGACCCGGCCATCGCCAGCACGATGTCCATTCCAGCCGCTGAGCCCAGCGAAGGCGGCGAGTGGGACCTGTTGACGGACAAACTGCGCGACTGGATGGCGAGCAACCAGCTCAGCGAGCTCTGGGACAAAACCAAGACTCCCGCCAAGCTGATCGGGATCCTGATCCTGGTGATTGTTGTTCTGCAGATCTACAGCGGAATCCTCAACACCATTGCGAAGTTGCCCCTCGCGCCCGGCCTGCTCGAACTGGCAGGTCTGATCTGGCTGGCTCGCTTCGCGCTCCAAAACCTGATCAAGAGCAGTGATCGCAAGCAAGCCTTCGACGGGCTGCGCACGCTTTGGAGCAAGGTCATCGGCGGCTGAGTCCGCCGTATACCGAATCCGGGTCTGGTCCGATTGGTAGTTTGATCAGACTTAATCAAGTCGCGCGGTGGACATTCAGCTCGGACGCTCCAAAACCGTTCGCCGGGCCTACGGAATTGACGAAATCGCTCTGGTACCCGGAGGACGAACGGTTGATCCGGAGGTCACCAACACCAGCTGGAGCCTCGGGGGCATCACCCGTGAGATTCCGATCATCGCCAGCGCGATGGATGGTGTTGTTGATGTCGACATGGCCGTTCGCCTGTCCGAGCTCGGTGCTCTTGGCGTCCTGAACCTGGAGGGTGTTCAGACCCGATACGAGGATCCCAACAGCGTGCTTGACCGCATTGCCAGCGTCGGCAAGGACGAGTTCGTCCCGCTGATGCAGGAGATCTACAGCCAGCCCGTTCAAGAAGCGTTGATCCGCAAGCGCATCCAAGACATCAAAGCCAAAGGCGGCATTGCTGCCGTCAGCGGCACCCCCGTCGCTGCGATGCGCTTCGGTAAGGCCATTGCCGAAGCCGGCGCCGATCTCTTCTTCGTGCAGGCCACCGTGGTCTCCACCAACCACATCGGTCCTGAAGGTCAGGAGACGTTGGACCTCAAGGCGCTCTGCAGCGAGATGGGCGTTCCGGTTGTGATCGGCAACTGCGTCACCTACGACGTCGCCCTTGAACTGATGCGTGCTGGTGCCGCCGGTGTGATGGTGGGCATAGGACCGGGGGCAGCCTGCACCTCACGCGGGGTTCTGGGCGTTGGCATTCCCCAGGCCACAGCAGTCGCCGACTGTGCAGCCGCTCGCGCGGACTACGAGAAAGAAAGCGGTCGCTACGTCCCGATCGTCGCGGACGGGGGCATCGTCACCGGTGGCGACATCTGCAAGTGCATCGCCTGCGGAGCTGATGCCGTGATGATCGGCTCACCCATTGCTCGGGCCGAAGAAGCTCCTGGCCGTGGCTTCCACTGGGGGATGGCGACACCAAGCCCAGTGCTCCCCCGCGGCACGCGGATCAACGTCGGCAGCACCGGCAGCCTGGAACGAATTCTGCGTGGCCCGGCCCGCCTGGATGACGGCACCCACAATCTGCTGGGATGCCTCAAGACATCCATGGGCACCCTGGGTGCTCGCACCATCCGCGAAATGCAGGATGTCGAGGTCGTTGTGGCCCCATCACTGCTCACTGAAGGCAAGGTGTACCAAAAAGCGCAACAACTCGGGATGGGCAAGTAGGCAGAGTTACGCTGGAGATGTGTGCGGGCTGATGCCCACACACTCCTCACACCCCCCGGCCCGACGCGCTCGGGCTTTCATTCTTCACGGCTCAAGCATCACAGTTCCCTTCCGACCAGGCTTTTTCGCTGAGGAAGGGGATTCTCATTGCTAAATTCCCAACACATCTTTAAAGGCATATGTCCGGCGCTGCAGCAGTCACCGACGCCTCCTTCGAACAGGACGTTCTCCAGAGTGACGTGCCGGTTCTGGTTGATTTTTGGGCACCCTGGTGTGGTCCTTGCCGCATGGTTGCTCCCATTGTTGAGGAGATCTCCAAGGAATTCGAAGGACAGATCAAGGTGTTCAAGCTCAACACCGATGAGAATCCCAACGTGGCCAGTCAATACGGCATCCGCAGCATTCCAACGCTGATGATTTTCAAAGGCGGCCAGAAAGTCGACACCGTCGTCGGTGCTGTGCCCAAGGCCACCCTGTCCGGCACCATTTCGAAGTATCTCTGAGCTGACCGTCAAGATCAGCCTTTCCAGCTTTGGCTCCAACTTTCGGCCTGATCGATTACGGAATGGGCAATCTCCATTCCGTAATCAAGGCATTCGAACGGCTCAACCGCACCCTCAAGCCGGTTCGTTCGTCCCGTGATCTCGCTGCTTGCGATGCTCTGATCCTTCCGGGTGTCGGAGCGTTTGATCCAGCGATGGAACGTCTGGAGGCCACTGGACTGGTGCCGGACCTGCAAGCCTGGGGCACCGAGAATCGTCCGTTATTGGGGATTTGTCTTGGATTGCAACTGCTGTTCGACAGCAGTTCAGAGGGATCGCGACAAGGTCTGGGCTTGATTCCTGGCCATGTGGAGCGTCTCCCGGAGCAAACGGGCGAGCGGATTCCTCACATGGGCTGGGCACCGCTCAGCGTCCGCCATGCGAACCCATTGCTCACAAACGAGGATCCCCAACTTTGGGTTTATTTCGTTCACTCATTTGCGGCCACGCCCTCCCATGAGCAAGCCGTCGCAGCAACCGCTCCCTTTGGGTCATCGGCCGTGACTGCCATGGTTTGGTCCGGGCGCGTCGGAGCCTGTCAGTTTCATCCGGAGAAATCGTCCGATGCCGGCGCCTTGCTTCTGCAGCGTTGGCTTGATTGGATTGATCGCGATGCACCACTGCTGCCTTGAGCAATCAGGGGGGTCAACTGCGATTGACCGGAGGGCGAAAACTACTCAGTCCATCAGGACAAAGCACCCGTCCCACCACGGGTCGGGTGCGCGAAGCGGTGATGAACATCCTGATGCCCAGGCTTCAAGGCTGCCGATGGCTTGACCTCTGCAGTGGCAGTGGAGTCATGGGCTGTGAAGCCATCCAACGCGGCGCAGCAGAAGTCATTGCCGTAGAAAAGGACCGCCGCACAGCGCTGATCGCCGAAAAAAATCTCCAAGCCACCGCCTCGAGCACTCGCCCCATCGCCAAGGTGGCCGTGGTGTCGCGCAGCATCCAATCCTGGCTTGACTCCTCTGATGCTTCAGCTGCGTTTGATCTGATCTATTTCGATCCTCCCTACGAAGCTGGGCTGTACCAACCCGTGCTCGACAAGCTCAGCCAGACATCGCTGCTCACAGCTGACGGCTTGCTGATTTGTGAACATGACAGCACACGCCAACCTGAATTTGATGAGCAGTCATGGATGGTCCATGACCGCCGCAGCTACGGCCGAACCGGCCTGTTATTTCTGAAGATCAGCCGCCCAGAGCGCTGCCACGGCGGTACTGATTCCACGCAGCCACGAACAGTCCCAGAAGCGTGACGGGGATCAGACCCAAAACGATGCCGCACAGAAGGGGTTCGATCATCGGTCGCGCTCAGAAGCAAGATTGACCACAATTCTTTCATGTAAAACCCTGCGCCGTGATGGAGCCGACATCAACTGCTGCAGGCACCGCCGAAGGCGGCCGCACCTTGATCGCAGCGCTCGTGGTGGTCGCCGCTGTGACCTTCGTGATTTTGTTGATCTGGATGGTCAGCAAAGGCCAGGTGGATCCCTACGTGCAGGCCACCCTCAATCTTCAAGGCAGCCTCGACCATGGAGGTGAGTTGTTTCGCATCAACTGTGCTGGCTGCCATGGCCTGGCAGGCCAGGGGTTGTTGGGCCCAAAGCTCACCGATGTCTCCAGTCGCCTCAACGATCAAGCGCTGATTCACCAGATCGTGAGTGGCGAAACGCCACCGATGCCGAGCTTTCAAATGGAACCGCAATCCATGGCTGATCTGCTGGCCCATCTCCACAGCCTGCATTGAGTGCAATCTGCTCAGCTCTGGTGGTGGTCCTGGTGGAGCCGGCAGGGCCACTGAACATCGGTAGCGTCGCAAGGCTCTGCGGCAACTTCGATGTGGCCGAGTTGCGTCTGGTCAATCCCCAGGCCGACCCACTCTGCGACGAAGCCCAACGCATGGCGGTGCATGGGGCGGATCACCTGCATCAGGCCAAGCGGTACTCCTCTCTGGTGGAGGCGGTCAGTGACTGCCGTCGCGTGGTGGGCACATGCGGTCGACTGGATCACGGCGAGATTCCGCTCAGCACCCCGGAACACGCCCTGACCTGGCTGGCCACACCGGTGCAGGATGCGGGCGCCGATGTCGAACGACCAACCGTGGCCCTGGTCTTCGGGCGTGAAGATCGCGGACTGAGCAATGAGGAACTGAGGGTTTGTCAGAGGGTCGTGACGCTGCACAGCGGCAGCTGTTACCCCTCTCTGAATCTCTCCCACGCCGTCGCGGTTCTGCTCCACGACTACGCCCGCCTGCAGCTGATCGAGAGGCCAGCGGTGCAGGCCGCTGACGATCCTGCCCCCGCCGCTCAATTCAGCGGGCTGATCACCGATGCCAGCAGCCTGCTCCTTGATGTGGGCTTCCTGCTCGAGCACACCGCAGCAGCGCGCATGGGCAAAGTGCAAGATCTGCTTCAACGCGCGAGCATTCGCAGCCAGGAAGTCGCCCTGTTGCGGGGCATGGTCCGGCAACTGCGTTGGGCTGTGCAGCGAGAACGCTCCTAACCTCAGCGCAGCCAGCGCCGCAGCCTCCGTTGACGACCAGCCGTTCGGCCCGCAAGTCACCCGGCTTTGGGCAACCCCTGCGACTGATCGTGAGATTGATCCTGATTGGGATCGGCCTCGGTGTGCTCAGCGGCTCGCTGTTGCGTCTGATGGCGCCACAGGTGCGTCAGCAACAACTGGCCCTCCCGGGGTGGCTGGAGAACCAGCCCTGGTTGTCCGAACTGTTGGCAAACAGCCCTGCCCCAGCTGAACCGCCGCCGGAGCTCACGAGCGGTGCCGCTCCCAAGCCAATAAACCTCGCCCGGTTCAACCCCCGCGTGCCCATCACAGCGCTGTCTGAGCGCTGGGCCGCCCTGGCCGCCACCCAGCCCGAGCTGAAGGCCAGTGCCTTCATGCACGTGCTGGATACCGGGCGATTTGCAGATTTCAATGGGGAGCAGCCGATGGCGGCGGCGAGCTCGATCAAAACGCCGATTCTGCTCACAGCCCTCGAGCTACTCGATCGCCAGGCTCTGCAATGGAATGAGCCGCTCACCCTGACCGAGGAACTGGTCGGGGGTGGTGCCGGCTGGATGGCCTCCCGGCCACTGGGCAGCCGCTTCCCCACCTACGAAGTGGCCACGGAAATGATCCGGGTCAGCGACAACTCCGCCACCAATTTGTTGATCGACCGCGTGGGCGGGAAAGAGGCGATCAACCAGCGCTTCCAGGACCTTGGCCTGCTCGCCACAGAAGTGAAAAACTGGCTGCCCGATCTGGATGGCACCAACACAACCAGCGCCAGGGATCTCAGCCGAAGCATCGCCCTGGTGGACAGCGGCGAAATTCTCAGTCCAAGAACCCGCGACTTGTTTCGTGAGGTGATGGCGACCTCCGTCACCAACACCCTGCTGCCGACTGGATTGATGCGAGGCCTCGGCGGTGCTCAGGGTGCACCCGACGACAGCCTGGCGCGCAAGGGCTACCGCGTCTTGAACAAGACCGGAGATATCGGCATCGCCTACGCCGATGCGGGCCTGATCGAACTGCCCGACGGCACCCGGGCCGTTGCTGGCTTCATGGTCGAAGGGCCGTTCAACGACCCCCGCTCGACGGAGCTGATCCGCACCATGGCCGCGGCCATGGCCCCAGACCCCAGCAACCACCTCACCAGCCCCATGACCATGCGAACGGCACTGATCACCGGGATTGTCAGCCTCAGTGCACTGCTGGCCGGTCCCAGCGCATGGGCCAACGACACCACCTTGCGGCCACAGCAAGTCCGCCCTCTGCCGGGAGCCCTGGACACCATTCCGATGGTGAACGACAACAACCCGGAGCTGATCCAGGACGACGGCATCCTGCTGTCGACCTTCCAGGGCCATCACAACGGAGCGATTGCCGTTGAACTCAACGGACGCTTTGACCTCTTCAGTCATCACGTCTACGCCGGCGATGACGAAGGAAGCCTCAACTCCACCCTGTGGCTGGCCTTGGTGGCAGCTCCCGCCGGCGATGCGCCGGTGGAACTGACCCTTCTCAAGGGCAGTACCTCACTCTCCCAGGCCACCGAGAACAACCAGACGCAAGCCCCCTTCCTGCCCTTGCCCGCCCTGATGGCGGAAACAACGGAGGTGGTGGCCTCTGGCCCCGGCAGTCGCGTCGCCGGTGACCTGCTCGCCGGGCGCACGGCCCAGGAACTCGATCAAAGGCACTGGACGCTCCAGCCCGGACATCCGCACACGGTTGTGCAGCTTCCAGTGCCCGTCGCAGGCCTGGATCCGCTGCTGAACGGACGCAATCTGCAGTTGCGTCTCCACAGCACTGGCCCCGTGTCCTTGGCCATGCTCGCCGCCCATGGATCGGGCACAACGCCTCCGACACAGCGTCAGTGGTTGGCTCTCCTGAAGAGCGGTGTGCTGAGCACCAAGGAGCACAGTCCCACCCCACGGGGGAGCAAGGGAAAAATGATTTATTCGCGGGTGAGTGGCGTTCAGATCGGCAGCAGCTGGCGCGCCACCCTGACCGACCCGGGGCGCAAGGTTCTCCTGGCACCGAAGGAACCTGTGTCCTGGCCGATCAGCAGCCTCGAACGCGGCACCCTGGGAACCCAGCAGGTGCAAACAGCGGAGCTCAGCGCGGCCTATCCCGGCACCGCATGGGCGGCCCATGGCAACTACGGCGTGGAGTACGACCTCACCCTGCCGATCAAAAACGGTGGGTCCACCTCCACCACCCTCGAACTCTCCCTCGACTCACCGATCAAAACCGATGCGCCCCAGGGTGGTCTGCGGTTCAGGGAAACCGCGACGGGCCCGGTGATGTTCCGTGGACCTGTCGCCCTTCGTGGTCTGGATGACGTCCAGGGACGTCCGCAAGGGCGTCGCACCGTCCATCTGGTTCTGCGCCAGGGCCAACGGGGGCCGGCGCTCGGTCAACTGACGCTTGAACCAGGGGAGGAACGCACAGTGCAACTGCGACTGGTCTATCCAGCGGATGCCACACCCCCACAGGTGCTGACCGTGCAGCCTGTGAAACAATCCTGACCACACCAGAGATTCGACCGTGACTGCACCCCGGAAGCGCAGGGTTTTCCCCTTCACTGCGGTGATCGGTCAGGAGGAGATGAAGCTGGCTCTCCTGCTGAACGTGATCGATCCCCGCATCGGCGGCGTGATGATCATGGGAGACCGTGGCACAGGGAAATCCACCACCATCCGTGCCCTGGCCGACCTGCTGCCGGACATCGATGTGGTGGCCGGAGACCCCTACAACAGTTCGGCTTCAGACCCGGATCTGCAGAGCACTGAGGTGCGTCAGCGGTTGGCCGATGGCGAAGCTCTCGCCACCGAGCCCCGACAGGTGCCGATGGTGGACCTTCCCCTCGGCGCCACAGAGGATCGTCTCTGCGGCACGATCGATATTGAAAAAGCTCTCAGCGAGGGCGTCCGAGCCTTTGAGCCGGGTCTGCTGGCGAAGGCCAACCGTGGACTGCTCTACGTGGACGAGGTCAACCTGCTCGATGACCACCTCGTTGATGTCTTGCTCGACTCGGCTGCCTCGGGTTGGAACACCGTGGAGCGGGAAGGCGTTTCGGTGCGTCATCCGGCCCGTTTTGTCCTGATCGGTTCCGGCAACCCTGAGGAAGGGGAACTGCGCCCTCAGCTGCTCGACCGTTTCGGCATGAGTGTGGAAGTGCGCACCGTGCGTGATCCAGAACTGAGGGTGCAGGTGGTGGACCAGCGCACCTCCTTCGATGGCGACCCTGATGGGTTCAGTACCGCCGTGGAAGGCAACCAGCAGGCCCTGCAGCAGCGTGTGGTCGAGGCACAACAACGCCTGGGCCAGGTCACCATCGATGACGACCTGCGCCTGCAGATCTCGGCCGTCTGCGGTGAGCTGGATGTCGACGGTCTGCGCGGCGACATCGTGACCAACCGCGCCGCTCGGGCCCTGGCGGCCTTCGAGGGCCGCACCGAAGTCACCGAAGAGGATGTCGCCCGCGTTGCCTCTTGCTGCCTGCGTCACCGCTTGCGCAAGGATCCGCTGGAGCAGGTGGACTCCGGCGACCGTGTCGTGAAGGTGTTCTGCAAGGTGTTTGAACGCAGCGAAAGCAGCGACCGTTCGGACTTCGAACTGGCGCTGGCCGCCTGATTCACGTTGCGCATCCTCGGCATTGACCCTGGTCTCGCGAGGGTGGGTTACGGCGTCATCGACACCTCAGGGGGTCAGCAGCGAATGCTGGACTGCGGCATCATCCGCACCGACCCCGACCGTTCAGAAGGGGAACGCATGGTGGAGATTGCCAGCGATTTACGCCAGTTGATCCGCTGCTGGAACCCCGACCTGGCGGCGGTGGAGAAATTCTTCTTCTACCGCTCCAGCACCACCATCAGCGTGGTGCAAGCCAGGGGCGTGGTGATGATGACGCTGGCACGGTTCAAGATTCCTGCGGTGGAGTTTCCACCGATGCAAATCAAGCTGGCCCTCGCCGGATTCGGCCATGCGGACAAGGACGAAGTGCTGGAGGCTGTGATGCGCGAATTGAATCTCTCGGAGCCCCCTCGCCCGGATGACGCCGCCGATGCGCTCGCGGTGGCTCTGACCGGCTGGTTTCAGCGATGACCGAGAAGCGGGAGCTTCGCGGTCGATGGCGCCAGCTCCGCCGCCAGCACAACAGCCAGCGAGAGGCGGTGTGTCAGGCCGTGCAGGCCCATCTGCTGCAGTCGACCGGTCGGGCCGGTTTCCTGGGGCTGTATTGGCCCCTCGCCGATGAAGTGGATCTGCGGCCCCTGGCCAGGCAACTTGCCGGGCCTCTGGCGTTGCCGGTGGCGGACGGGCGCGGAGG
>JBMZMY010000008.1:30642-58440 GCA_049619435.1 Synechococcus sp. | reverse complement strand
CTCGACTGGTCAGCCGGTCTGACGCAGGCTGCCACTGACCTTCAGGCTGACGCCGTCATGGATGACCAGCACCTGTTGGTCGAGTTCATCCAGGCTTGTTGGGGTGAGCCATTCCAGTTCCCGTAGCAGGTGCAGGGCCACCGCCTGCTTGGCCCGTCGAGCGCCGTCCTCCACCTTGATGGCGACCCCAAGGCCTTCACCAATTCGACTCAGGCACTGCACCCCTTCGGCCCCTCCTTTGCTCAGCACCTGCCCATGGCTGCGCTTCATCAATTCAGTATCGAAGCGCCCCTCACCGGCCACCAGGTCGGGGTGCGTCAACATCGCGCGCGAGATCTGTTCCAGTTCCGCGTGCCGTGATGCGCCGAGGTGCGCAAACAGCAGTGCCATTTGGGCCAGCTGAAGGCGCAGGGTGGGTGCTCCGCAGTCATCACGGGCGGCGAGCAGTTCTTGGGCCGGTAACCCCAGCAGTTCGGCGACGCGGCGTTGGATTTCCTGCTGCAGAGGGTGATCGGTCTGCAGGTAGCTCTCCAACGGCCAGCCCATCTTTCGGCAGGTCGCCAGGAAGGCGGCATGTTTCCCTGAGCAATTGTGCTGCAGAGGGCTGTCTCCCCACGATGGTGCTGGGCACTGCAACTGGGTGCTGTCCAGCTCGGCCTTCCACAGCAGTTTGAACGCTTCTCTGGCATGCATCGTGCTGCCGCAGTGCGATGCCGAGCTGATCGCCAGGCCGCGATCACCCACGTCCATCTGGTCAGCGGCACCGCTGCTGACGAACGGCAGGGCTTGAAACGGTTTGAGTGCCGAGCGAATAAAGGTCGCGTAGCCGGCGTCGCCGGCGGCCATCAACACGCGACCGCGGCCATCACAAACGACGGCATGAACCCGGTGGTGGGATTCAGCGATCGAGCCCCGATGCAGGGTCACCGTCAGGGGCGATCCATTGGATCGTCCAGCACTGGTGAAACCGGAGGAGAGAGACATCCCCAGAGGTGATCGGGTTGATCAGAGAGCCTGACAGAGGCTGGCCCCGCACAACATCAGGCCGGCGGACATGGCCATGGCCCAACTCAGGCGGCCCAGGATCGGCTGGACTTCATGGCGGGCGATCAACAGATCCTTCTCCCTCCAGGACACGGGTTTTTCCCAGGTTTGTCCGTCGTACCAACCGGACTCTTCGTATTCCACCGATTCACTGAGCAGACGCTTCAGCACGTAGGTCCATCCCAGCCACTGACGCACGAGCAGCAGTAAGGGAAGTACCAACCCCGCGACGGATCCGGCCAGTGCCAATCGGATCGGTTCGTGGCGCAGGGTCCAGTCTCCGCTGGCAACGAGGACGCAGATCGGCAGGACCAACAACCAACTCACGGTCAAGGCGCGAGTCAGGCCCGTGCCACTGCTGGTGGGCCAGGAGAAAAACCAGGAGTTGGTCAGCTGTTGAAATTCCTCCAGAGGACGCTGCTCGGGGGGAACTGGGCAGGCCACAGCCTCAGCCATCACTCAGCAACGCCCATTCACTGAGCCGAAGCTAGGTAGCTCCGGCTTTCTCCGTGGCTCCAGAAGGCTTCGAGGTCGTAGTAGCCGCGCTCTTCAGGCATCAACACGTGCACAATCACTTCGCCGTAATCGAGCAGGGCCCAGCGTCCTTCGTTCAGGCCTTCCTTGCGCAAGGGCAAGCGTTGGACTTCGTCCTCCAGGCGATCCTGCACGGAGCGGGCAATGGCTCGGACCTGAACATCCGATTGCCCACCAGCGATCACCAACCAATCGGCCAGGCTCGACACCTCATCGACGCGAATCATGCGGATGTCGGTGGCTTTGCGGTCATCACAGGCATCGGCGGCCAAGGCGGCCAGCTGTTCACTATCCATAGACGTTTTCACTGGTGACGGAGCTGCGGGAGCCCTCCTGCTGAGCCATCTCAGCCCGGGCTTTGCTGGCACTCTTGCGCAGCGCCTCCAGCCGATCCTCGTAGAAGCTGCGACGACGCTTCTTGCGGGTCTGTTCCACGAGTTCCTTGAGGGCTCCCCCCAAGCTGCGGTAGGCGTTGGGAACGCTGTAGCCGAATCGGCAGGCGAGGTCGATCGCTCGCTCATCGGCGGAAATCGCGTCCTGCAGACGCTTTTCCGAATTGTTCTTGAGGTACAGGCGATAACCGGCAAAACCGGACAGCCCAAGGGCCATCATCAACAGCAAGCCGTCCTGAACCCACAGCTCGCCAATCGCACCGCCAAGGCCGATGGCCAGAGCAGCCATCTCCCAGCCATCACGGGGGATGGTGTCGTTCTGAATGCGACCGACCTCATGCCAGAACAGCAGGTTTCGGTGGTCGATGGCCAGACCATCCCAGCGATCGAGGTCAATCTGAATCTCCACCTCATCGCGGCCGATCTCCTCCAGGGTGATCAGCGGTGGCTCCACTGCCGCAGCGGATTCCACAAACACCCAGCTCTGCATTTCCGGTGGCAGCAGCCCCTTCAGGCGCTGGAGCTCACTCATCACATCCGAGGACACGTGAACTAAAGGTAGCGAGCTCCTCGCATCCCCCTGCGGTTCGGTGCCGAATCAGCCGCGTGGGAAGCTGAGGCTGTTTGGCTACTTACCTCAGCCCATGCCTAGGCGGACTGATCTGCGCCGCATTTTGCTATTGGGTTCCGGGCCGATCGTGATCGGTCAGGCCTGTGAATTTGATTACTCAGGAACCCAGGCCTGCAAAGCGCTTCGTGCTGAGGGCTTTGAGGTGGTGTTGGTGAATTCCAACCCGGCGTCGATCATGACCGACCCGGAGATGGCTGATCGGACGTATATCGAACCGCTCACACCAGAGGTGGTCACCCGGGTCATCGAGACCGAACGTCCCGATGCGTTATTGCCGACCATGGGCGGCCAGACCGCGTTGAACCTGGCGGTCACCCTGGCTGAGAACGGCACCCTCGACCGCTACGGCGTCGAACTGATCGGAGCTGATTTACAGGCCATTCAGAAGGCGGAGGACCGGCTGCTGTTCAAGCAGGCCATGGAGCGCATTGGCGTGAAGGTCTGCCCGTCGGGAATCGCTTCATCCATGGAGGAGGCCGAGGCCGTGGGTGCCGCCATCGGCAGCTTCCCTCGGATCATCCGGCCAGCCTTCACTCTGGGGGGAAGCGGCGGCGGCATCGCATACAACCCTGAGGAGTACGCCGCCATCTGCAAGAGCGGCCTGGAGGCCAGTCCAGTCACCCAGATTCTGATCGAACAGTCCTTGCTCGGTTGGAAAGAATTCGAACTGGAGGTCATGCGAGACCTCGCAGACAACGTGGTGATTGTCTGCAGCATCGAGAACTTGGATCCGATGGGGGTCCACACCGGTGACTCGATCACGGTGGCCCCGGCTCAGACGCTCACCGATCGCGAATATCAGCGTCTGCGCGATCAGTCGATCGCCATCATCCGCGAGATCGGTGTGGCCACCGGCGGCAGCAACATCCAGTTCGCGATCAATCCAGCCAATGGCGACGTGGTCGTCATTGAGATGAATCCACGGGTGAGTCGCTCGTCGGCTCTGGCCAGCAAAGCCACGGGATTCCCGATCGCCAAGATCGCTGCGCGCCTGGCAGTTGGCTACACCCTCGACGAAATCCTCAATGACATCACTGGGCAGACCCCTGCCTGTTTCGAGCCCACGATTGATTACGTGGTCACGAAGATTCCGCGCTTCGCCTTTGAAAAGTTTCGCGGCAGCCCGGCGGTGCTCACTACATCGATGAAGTCGGTGGGTGAGGCCATGGCCATTGGTCGTTGCTTTGAAGAGTCGTTCCAGAAGGCGATGCGTTCGCTGGAAACCGGGCTATCCGGATGGGGCGGTGACCGGCCGGAACCGGAGCTGTCCGATTCGGAGATGGATCGCCTGCTGCGCACCCCGTCGCCGGAGCGGATCCTCACGGTGCGCACCGCAATGCTGCGTGGCCGCAGCGATGTCGAAATTCATCGGATCAGCAGCATCGATCCCTGGTTCCTGGCCAAGCTGCGCGGAATCATCACCGCTGAGCAGACCCTGCTTGATGGCAAGCAGCTGGACGATCTGCAGGCTGAGCAGCTGCTGGAGCTCAAGCAACTCGGGTTCTCGGATCGTCAGATCGCCTGGGCCACCGGATCGGACGAGCTGACGGTGCGGCAACACCGCCATGCCAAGGGTGTGCGTGCCGTGTTTAAGACCGTCGACACCTGTGCGGCTGAATTTGCGTCAACGACGCCTTACCACTATTCGACCTACGAGCGGCCGTTGCAGACCCTGGCGGCCGACGGCTCGCTGACCACGCTGCCTGCGGCGAATGAAGTTGGTGCTCCGTCGAAGGACAAGCGCAAGATGATGATCCTGGGCGGTGGACCGAATCGCATCGGCCAGGGCATCGAATTCGACTACTGCTGTTGCCATGCCTCCTTCGCAGCCCAGGAGCAAGGCATCACCACGGTGATGGTCAACAGCAATCCCGAGACGGTCTCCACCGATTACGACACCAGCGACAGCCTGTACTTCGAACCGTTGACCCTTGAGGACGTGCTCAACGTCATCGAGGTGGAGCAACCCCACGGGGTGGTGGTGCAGTTCGGTGGTCAGACGCCGTTGAAACTCGCCATTCCCTTGCTGCGCTGGCTCAGCAGTGACGAGGGCCGGGCCTCGGGAACCGCCATCTGGGGCACGTCACCGGAATCGATCGATCGCGCCGAGGATCGTGAGCAGTTCGAAGCGATCCTGCGTGAACTGAATATTCGTCAGCCCAGAAACGGTCTGGCCAGAAGCGAGCAAGAAGCCCGCAAGGTGGCGCGCGAGGTCGGCTATCCGGTGGTGGTTCGTCCGTCCTATGTCCTGGGGGGACGGGCGATGGAAGTGGTCTTTGACGAGCAGGAGCTCAACCGCTACATGCGTGAGGCGGTGCAGGTGGAACCGGACCATCCAGTCCTGATCGATCAGTACCTGGAGAACGCCGTTGAAGTGGATGTGGATGCCCTCTGTGATCACACCGGTGAGGTGGTCATTGGTGGCTTGATGGAACACATCGAACCGGCGGGGATCCACTCCGGCGATTCGGCTTGCTGCCTGCCGGCCGTGTCGTTGGGTGAGACGGCCTTGGCCACGATCCGCGGATGGAGCAAGGACCTCGCGCTTGCGTTGAAGGTGCGTGGTCTGATCAACCTTCAGTTCGCGGTTCAACGGGCTGTGGACGGTGAGGAGATCGTGTACATCATCGAAGCCAACCCCAGGGCCTCGCGCACCGTTCCCTTCGTGGCCAAGGCCACCGGTCAACCCTTGGCGCGTCTGGCCACCCGCGTGATGGCCGGTGAAACCCTGCAACAGATCGGGCTGCAGGCGGAACCGGTTCCGCCGTTGCAGGCGATCAAGGAGGCCGTGCTGCCGTTCCGTCGCTTCCCAGGCTCCGATACGGTTCTCGGCCCAGAAATGCGGTCAACCGGTGAGGTGATGGGGTCGGCCACGAGCTTCGGTATGGCCTATGCCAAGGCTGAGCTTGGTGCTGGTGAAGCTCTGCCCATCACAGGCACGGTGTTCCTCTCCACCCACGACCGCGATAAGGCGGCTCTGGTTCCGGTGGCGGCCCGTCTGATCGCACTCGGTTTCGATCTGATCGCGACCTCTGGAACGGCCGAAGCTCTCGAGCGCGGTGGCTTGACGGTGCGCTCCGTGCTGAAGGTCCATGAAGGACGGCCGAACATCGAAGATCTGATCCGCTCCAACCAGGTGCAGCTGGTGATCAACACTCCGATCGGCCGTCAGGCAGCCCATGACGATAAATATTTGCGCCGCGCTGCCCTGGATTACGCCGTTCCCACCGTGACCACCCTGGCTGGAGCACGGGCGGCCGTTGAGGCGATCGCGGCGCTTCAGGAACAGACGTCGTTGGCGATCCATGCGCTTCAGGACGTTCATTCCGGCTTGATCCGTTCCCATCGGTAGGGTTGATCTCCACGACTGATTCGCTTTGACCACGTCAGCCCCTGTGAAGCCTGGAACCGACCTCCGTGAGGCGTTTCAGCGTGCCTACGAGAACCGCTACACCTGGGAGCCCGGTTTTGGCGGCTATCGCGGCAACTGCGTGTGGATCCAGGGTGATCAGCGGGTTGAAGGTCGCTTCAGCATCGGCAAGGATCTGAAGGCAACCGTCGAGGGCATTGACGACGAGAGCGTGCTGAAGGCCGTGAATTCCCAGTTGTGGGAGGTGGCCATTCACCGGGTGCGTCGCACCTTCGAGCAGACCCACTCCGAAAACACCTTCACCGCCGGTGACACCGATGCGGTCGGTACCGAAGTGATCGTCGGCGGCAAAGGCGAGGGTGATCGCTATCGCATCAAAGATGACGTGGTGACGATGGTTCATCGCCATATCCACGGCACTGTGGTGACGATTTTCACAACCGCGATCACCGAGACCGGCAGCGGTTATCTCAGCCACACGTACACCAGTCAGTACGCCGATCCCGCCACCGGCGAGGCACGCGGCGGTCGCAGCAGCTTCAAGGACACCTTCGTCCCCGTCACCGAGCAGGGCCCTTGGGTGCTTCAGGAGCGCGTGATTGAGACCGAGGCCCATGGCGATCAGCCCGCCGGTTCGCAGACCTTCCGCTTCGAGAATCTCGAAGCCCTCTGATTGCGTTGCCGCCCATCGTCAGCTGTGACACCATCCACGGATTCACACGCTGGCGATGGATTCGTTCGATACAGCAATCCAGGCGATTAACAGCCCGATCAACGGGCTGGTCTGGGGTTGGCCGACTGTTCTGCTGATCGCCTTGACGGGGATTGTGCTGATGGTCGGCCTTCGTTTCATGCCGCTGCGGCGGCTGGGCTATGGCGTGGCGATGATGTTGCGGCCCAGTGACGCCGAGAGCGAAGGAGAGATCACGCCGTTTCAGGCCTTGATGACCTCACTCTCGGCCACGGTCGGGACGGGCAACATCGCCGGCGTTGCCGGTGCGATCGCCGTGGGCGGTCCGGGTGCCGTGTTCTGGATGTGGGTGATCGCCGTGTTCGGGATTGCGACCAAGTACGCCGAAGCGGTCCTTGCCGTTCACTTCCGTGAAACCGACGCCAGCGGTCAGCATGTGGGTGGACCGATGTATTACATCCGCAATGGCCTGGGTGCCAGCTGGAGCTGGATGGCCGGTCTCTTCGCTTTGTTCGGCATGCTCGCCGGATTCGGCATTGGCAATGGTGTTCAGGCCTTTGAGGTGTCTTCGGCACTGGAAGCGGCCGGGGTGGATCGTCTGTTCACCGGAATCGTCTTGGGTGGTCTGGTCTTCGCCGTGATCATTGGTGGCATCCGCCGGATTGCCCAGGCGGCATCCACCCTCGTGCCGCTGATGTCGTTGCTCTACGTCGGTGCTTGTCTGCTGCTGCTGGTGGCCAATGTGGGTGCCGTTCCAGAAGCCTTCGCCACGATCTTTGGCAATGCCTTCAGCGGCGAAGCTGCCGCCGGGGGGGCTTTCGGTCAGGTGGTGCTGATGGGCTTCAAGCGGGGCATCTTCTCCAATGAAGCGGGTTTGGGCAGTGCTCCGATTGCCCATGCTGCCGCCAAAACCGACGACCCTGTTCGCCAGGGAACCGTGGCGATGTTGGGCACCTTCATCGACACGCTCGTGATCTGCACGATGACGGCCCTGGTGATCATCACCACGCAGGCCCATCTGTTTCTGGATAATGCCGGTGAGCGTCTGAGCGGATCCACGCTGTCGATCGCTGCCTTCGACACGGGTCTTCCGGGCAGTGGCTTTGTGGTGACCGCTGGTCTGATCATTTTTGCCTTCACCACCATCCTCGGCTGGAGTTTCTACGGCGAGCGCTGCACGATCTATCTGTTCGGTGAGCGCGCTGTGCTTCCCTTCCGGCTGCTTTGGGTGGCCATGGTGGTGTTCGCTTCTGTGGCTGGAACCAGTGGAGCCATCTGGGGTGTCGCTGACACGCTCAATGGATTGATGGCTCTACCCAACCTGATTGCGTTGGTGCTCTTGAGCGGAACGGTGTTCCGCCTCTCTCGCGACTACAGCTTTGAGCGTTGAGAGAGGCGGAGTGGTCAGGGCGTTCAGCCCTGGCCGTCAGCCATCGGGGTGACGTTCTTCAGCTTCTCGTTGAGCTGCATGGCCAAGCTCTGGCGGCCAACGGCGAGCACCTTGAGGGTGTCCTCATGCATGCGCAGCTGGGCATCGGCCACCTGCATGCCACGAACCAACTCCTTGAGTTCGTCGGGAAGGGTGTTCAGGTCGTAACGCTTCCCTTCGAAGGTCAGCACGGGATTCGGGGTGTTCGCAGAGTCAGTCATCAGTCGTGCCGGAGTCGTTGAAGGCAGATCGGCTCGCCGACTGTAGGGGTGTTGAGTGAGGACGGCTCTGATTCTTGAGTCGTTGGTCAGGGTTCGACGCTCAGGACGTTTGCAGGTCGCGGATGAACTGCCGCTCGCAGAGCTCCCGGTAGCGCCCGCCACGCTGCATCAAATCGTCGTGGGATCCACTGTCGACGATCCGGCCTTGTTCCAGGACGACAATCCGGTCGGCTTCCTGAACCGTGGCCAGACGATGGGCGATCACCAGCACGGTGCGGCCTTCCATGGCCCGCCTGAGCCCGAGTTGCACCGCTGCCTCCGCCTCTGCATCGAGAGCACTGGTGGCTTCATCCAACAGCAACAGCGCCGGATTTCCCAGCACGGCACGGGCAATGGCGATGCGTTGCAGCTGCCCACCGGAGACATTGCTGCCCCGTTCTTCCAACATCGTGTTGTAGCCCTCGGGCAAGCGGCGGATGAAGCCGTCGGCGTTGGCCAGCCGTGCTGCATCGATCACATCCTCGTCACTCGCCTGACGACCGAAGCGGATGGCTTCCGCGATGGTTCCGGAGAACACCGTGGTGCGTTGGGGCACCAGGGCAACCTGGCGACGCACATCCCGTGCCCTGATCTGACTCAGGTCATGGCCGTCAAGGGCAATCGAACCCTGCTGGGGGCGGTTGAACCGAAGCAGCAGGGAAAACAGGGTGGATTTGCCGGCTCCTGAGGGCCCCACGAGTGCGATCACCTGGCCCGCCTTGATCGACAGGTTGAGATCGTTCAGCACTGGCTCATCTGAGGTGTAGCCGAATTGCACACCTCTGAAGTCGAGATCGCCGCGGAGGCGCCCGAGGCTGAGTGGATCGGCGGGATCGGCGGCTTCCTTGGGTTCCCGTTCGATGTCGCGAAGCCGTTTCAGCGAGGCTTGCCCCTGCTGAAACTCGTTGAAGTTGGTGGTGAGATGGCTGATCGGGTCAATCAACATCAGCAGTCCGGCCACATAACTGCTGAAGCCCTGGCCATTGAGATCCCCGGATTGGATGCGAGCAGCGCCGAGGGCCAGCACCGTCAAAATGCCAATCACTTCGATGAAGCCGATCACCGGGTGCTGCAGAGCCACCAGGCGATAGGTCCGATAACGGGCCAGGCGGTGTTGATCAATCTTGGTTTCAAAGCGCTCCTGGAGCCATGGCTCCGCGGCAAAAGCGCGCACCAAGGGCAACCCTTCGATGGCTTCTGCTAGCAAGCCAGCCAGCTCACTGACTTTGTTCTGGCTGCGTTCCGTGGCGGCCATCACCTTGGCCCCAAACAGACTGATCAGGACGGCCACGAGCGGGGCGATCAGAAGGATCGCCACCGACAACTTCCAGTCGAGCCAGGCCATGTAGCCGAACACCGCCACCAACTGGAGGGCGCTTGGGACGGTGTCCTGAATTGTTTTGTAAATCACCTCACTGACCCGGTCCGCGTCTTCGGTGAGGCGATAGGTGAGATCACCGGATGACAGTTTTTCCAGGGACCCCAGTTCAACGCGCTGGAGCTGGCGGAACACATTGCGCCGCAGATCCTGACTCACGCGCAGGGCCGGGCCCGCCAGCAGCGAATCCTGGCCGAATTGAGCCAGTTTCTGAATCAGAAACACACTGATGGCCAGGGCGATCACCTCGATCACCCGGTTCAAATCCCCTGCCCCGATGGCCGGGATCAACCGTCCAGCCAGCTGCATCAGCAGGGGCCAACAGGCCACGTAGGCCACCATGCACAGCGCCCCCCAGGTCAGCCGGCGGAGGTGCGGTCGCAGCAACGGGAGCAGTCTGCGGAAGCCTGCCGGAGAGGAAGAAAGCATCCCGGCACAGTATCAATGTCATCCATGGATCACCGCTGCCGATGAAACTTGATCAGTACCTGAAGTGGATGGGCTGGGTCGGGACCGGTGGAGAAGCCAAACAGCACATCCAGGCCGGTGCCGTCACGGTGAACGGTGCCGTTGAAACCCGCCGCGGACGGCAGCTTCTTCCTGGTGATCACGTCGTTCTTGGACCTGACTCGGGTGTGGTCGACGAGAACGTCGCTCCAGCGCCGTAAGTTGGCTCCACATTTGCTGAGGCTGAAGGCGTGCACAGACCGGTGATCGCTGGCAACTGGAAGATGCACATGACCTGTGCCCAGGCCAGGGAGTTCATGGCTGCCTTCCTGCCTCAGTTGGAGCAAACCCCCGATGACCGGGAGGTCGTCTTGGCTCCGCCCTTTACGGCGCTGTCCACCATGGCCGAACTGGCCAAGGGCAGCAGCCTGTCACTGTCCAGTCAGAACGTGCATTGGGAGCAGTCCGGTGCGTTCACCGCGGAAATCTCCCCCGCGATGCTCAAGGAGCACGGCGTTGTTTATACGATTGTTGGCCACAGTGAGCCCCGCAAATATTTCAGTGAGAGTGACGAACAGATCAACCTGCGAGCCCGCTCAGCTCAGGAGAACGGCCTGATCCCGATCGTTTGCGTTGGCGAGACCGATGAGCAGCGAGAACGCGGTGAAGCGGAGCGCGTGATTCGCCGTCAGATCGAGCAGGGTCTGGAGAATCTTGACCCCGATGCTCTGGTGGTGGCCTATGAACCCATCTGGGCCATCGGTACCGGCAAGACCTGTGCGTCTGAAGAAGCCAACCGCATCTGTGGTCTGATTCGCAGCTGGGTGGGTGCTCCGGATCTCGTGATTCAGTACGGCGGGTCGGTCAAGCCCGGCAATATCGATGAGCTGATGGGGATGAGTGATATCGATGGCGTCCTTGTTGGCGGCGCCTCGTTGGATCCAGACAGCTTCGGTCGCATCGCTAACTACAACGCTGCTTGATCCCTTGCTCTGGCCTCAGCACTGGAGACAGCGCACGGCAGTGATGGGGGTGATCAATGTCACCCCCGATTCCTTCAGTGATGGCGGACGTTTCCTGGCTCGCGACAACGCCTTGGCTGAGGCCCGGCGACAGCTTAAGAACGGTGCGGATGTCCTGGATCTTGGGGCTCAGAGCACCCGTCCGGGGGCCGACGAGGTGGGAGCCGAGGAAGAGTGCCGCCGCTTGTTGCCAACGCTCACGGCCATTCGGCAGCACTGTCCGAACGCCCTGCTTTCGGTGGATACCTTTCTGGCCCCTGTGGCGGCGGCGGCACTCGAGGCCGGTGCCACCTGGATCAACGACGTCAGTGGTGGACGTCGGGATCCTGATCTGTTGCGGGTGGTGGCAGAGGCGGGCTGTCCTGTGGTGTTGATGCACAGCCGTGGCAACAGCAAAACAATGGATCAACTCACCGCCTACGCCGACGTGGTGGCTGAGGTGAAAAGCGGTCTGGAGGAACGCACCGAGGCTGCGATGCGATCTGGTGTGAAGCAGAACCAGATCATTTGGGACCCAGGTCTTGGTTTTGCCAAGACCCACGATCAGAACCTGCAGTTGCTGCGGGGATTGGAGGAGCTCACCCAAGAAGATTTTCCGGTGCTGATCGGTCCATCGCGCAAACGCTTCATTGGTGTTGTTTTGGATGAACCCAGGGCTAAGGCTCGCCTTTGGGGCACGGCAGCCGTGACCTGCCGGTGTGCTCAGGCCAGGGCAGCCATCGTGCGTGTCCATGACGTCGGACCCATCGCTCAGACCCTGCGCATGGCGGCGACGCTGTGGTGAGCGTCAACCGTCCAGAACCAGCCCGCGACTGGCGGGAGGATGGGTTGTTCGTGTTAATTTGAACTCACGATTAAGTTGAATAAAGGTGAACAATACCTCTTTCTCTGAGAATCAAAATCAACGCGATCGTGGAGATGTCACCCCTGGTCTTCAGACGTGTTTCGTTGTTGCGGGGTTTCGTGGGGCGGGAAAATCAACCATCATTCGGTCTTGCCATGATCTTGATCTCCGGTTGTTTGGGGAGCGTTATCACCGTGAATTTCGGGACACCGGTGGTGTGGGATCCCATGAGGAAAATGATGACTATGCGATCGCGATCAAGATCGGAGCTAACTTTCAGGGCCGTCACATTCACGCTTTAGCCAAAGAGAGTTCACCCCCTCATTCATTAATGCTTCAGGTGGACTTGAAGCATGTGATCCACAAACTCGGTTTCACGGCGGCCTCCAAAGACGACCGACGCACCATCAAGGCGATGACGTCCATCCCGACACCACTCAGAAGCAAGGCTGACCCTGACGTTTGCGATTTGATGGTGTCCAGTTTTTTGAGGAACCCTTTCTTTCGGAGATTCAAAACGATCCTGGTCAACACGGTTTACACCGATTTTGATCGAAACCTTCGCCAGTTCCAGTTCAGAAAAGCGGCGGGGGCTCCCCTTACCTTTGATGAACCAAGCCATTTCCTCAGGAAGGCTCACCAGCTTGTCTATACCTCATGGAACAAACATCTTGATCTGCTGAATCCGGAGCAGGTGTTTTCAACGACTGTGAATTCAGCTGGAGACCTGATCTCCAACGACTGCTGTCTCTGTGAAGGCTGGCGAACAAAGGCTGGGTTGTCGACGCTATAAAAAAACCTGACCCGAGCCCAGGCATGACGCCAATGGGCACGAATCAGGTTGTTCCAATTCGGGTCGATCGTCAGTCGGTGACGACGCCTTCGATGCGATCTTCGATCTCCTGATACATCTCCTGGAGTTGCTCGATGTTTTCGTCGGAGGTTTCCCAGTAACCGCGCCCGTGCACTTCCAGGAGCGTGCCCACGATCTGGCGGAAGCTGTTGGGGTTCAGTTCCATCAGACGCTTGCGCATTTCAGGGTCGTTAATGAACGTCTCGTTGGCTTCTTCGTAAACGAAGTTGTCAACGGCTCCGCTGGTGGCGCTCCAACCCAGGGTGAAGTTGAGGCGTTTGGCGACCTCACGCACGCCCTCGTAACCGGAATCGAGCATGCCCTCGTACCACTTGGGGTTGAGCAGCTTGGTGCGGGAGTCCAGGCGGATGGTTTCACTCAAGGAGCGAACCTGTGCGTTGGCTGTCGTCGTGTCAGCGATGTAGCTCGTGGGAGCTTTGCCGTCATCCCGCAGACCAGCGATCAACTTGGTGGGATCGGAGTCGAAGTAATGACTCACATCGGTCAGGGAGATCTCCGCGGAATCGAGATTCTGGAAGGTGACATCTGCGGTCTTCATCACATTTTCGAAGACCTCACGCTTCTGGTTCATCTCGCCGGGGTTGTCGGCGTTGAAGGCGAAGGTCTTGCGGGAGAGGTACATCTCCTGCAGTTCACCCTCTTCCTCCCAGGTGCTGTTCTCCACCGCAAGGTTGACGTTGGAGCTGTAGCTGCCGCTGGCGTTGGAGAACACACGGCAGGCTGCATCCCGCAGGCTGGTGCCTTCTTTTTCTGCCTGCTCGAGAGCGTGCTTGCGCACAAAGTTCTGCTCGAGCGGTTCTTCGGCTTCTGCGGCCATCTTCACGGCCTGATCAATCAGAGCCATCTGATTGATGAACAGATCGCGGAACACACCCGAGCAGTTCACCACCACATCGATCCTGGGGCGGCCGAGTTCCTCGAGAGGAATCAGCTCCAATTTGTTCACACGGCCCACGGAGTCGGGCATCGGCTTGACGCCGACGAACCAGAGGATCTGGGCCAGGGATTCGCCGTAGGTCTTGATGTTGTCGGTGCCCCAGAGCACACAAGCGATGGTTTCCGGCCAGGCACCCTGCTCCTCGCGCTGACGCTCGATCAGCTTGTCCACCACACCCTTGGCGGCTGCCACGGCAGCGCGGGTGGGGATGGCCTGGGGATCGAGGGCGTGAATGTTCTTACCGCTCGGCAGCACGCCGGGGTTTCGAATCGGGTCGCCACCGGGGCCCGGCAGAACGTATTCGCCATCGAGGGCCTTCAACAGGCTCTCCATTTCCATGTCGGCGCAGACCTGCTCCAAGCAGAAGCGCAGGTAGCCGAACAGCTTGTCGAGTTCGGTGGAGTCCACCTGGGTGAAGCCCGCACTGCAGCAGGCACGCAGCCAGGGTGACGGCAACTTGAGGCCGAAGCGTGCCAGCAGGTCGTAGAACCAACCGAAGGCATTGCGCATGCTGACGCGCCCGTCCATGCCGGTCAGGGAGCGGACCATCGATCCGACCGCAGCGCGACATGCCTCCGTAATGGTGCGATTGAGCTCCACATCGGCGAGGACACCCTCGTCGTTGCCTTTGTAGATGTCGTCGATGGTGCGTCCAATCGACTCAGCCAGCAGGGCCGGCAGGGAGCGAAGACCATCTTCATCGCGTTCCAGGGCCGCGATATTGACGAGGGTGGCGATCGCCTCTTCCGCTGTGGGTGGCTTGCCAATGGTGTGAAGGCCGCAGGGAAGCAGACGACTTTCGATCTCCATCAGCTGGCGGTAGACCGCGCCGACCAATGCATCCCGGCCTTCAAGATCCAGAGAAGCCGCATCGTCTTCAGGCAAGACGACGTCTTTGTCCAGATTGCACTGACGGGCTGTCTCGACAATGGTGTTGACGATCTGGATCCCGCGGCCCCCCTCACGCAGCTGCTGGTAGGAGCCCACCAGTTCGCCGAGCTCTTTGAGGCCCTTGTAGAGACCGGCATTTTCAGCCGGTGGGGTCAGGTAACTGATTGTGGAGGCGTAGCCACGCCGCTTGGCGATGGTGGCTTCCGATGGGTTGTTGGCTGCGTAGTAGTAGAGGTTGGGCAGCGCGCCGATGAGGGAATCTGGGTAGCAGGTTTCACTCATGCCCATCTGTTTGCCGGGCATGAACTCCAGTGAGCCGTGGGTGCCGAAGTGAAGGACGGCATCGGCCTTCCAGATCTTCTGGAGGTAGGTGTAGTAAGCCGCGAACCCGTGATGCGGGCTGGCGCTGCGGGAATACAGCAGGCGCATCGGATCGCCTTCGTAGCCAAAGGTGGGCTGGACGCCGACGAAAACGTTGCCGAAGTGGCGGCCGAACACCAAGAGGTTCTGGCCATCGCTGTTGAGGTTGCCGGGAGGCTTGCCCCAGTTTTCCTCTAGACGCTTGGAGTAGGGCGTCAGGCTTTCGTATTCATCAACGCTCATCCGGTGGGCGATGGAGAGCTCAGGTGCTCCCTGCAGCGCTTCGGGATCGGTGATCACAGCATCCAGCAGCGCCTTGGGGGTGGCTGGCATGTTCTGCACGTCGTATCCCTTGGCCTTCATCTCCTGCATGACGCGGTGAATGGAGCCGAACACGTCCAGGTAGGCCGCCGTACCGACGTTGCCTTTGTCGGGCGGGAAGCTGAAGACGGTGATCGCCAGCTTCTTCTCGGCCTTGGGTTTGATTCTCAAAGAGGACCACCGGATTGCCCGTTCGGCGATCGCATCCACACGGTCTTGGAGGGTGTGGGCTTTGCCGGTGGCATCGTCCCGTCCCGAGAGAACGATTGGTTCGATGGCTCCGTCCAGCTCAGGAATGGCGATCTGAAGCGCCACTTGAACAGGGTGCAGACCGAGGTCGCTGTCTTCCCATTCCTGGGTGGTCTGGAAGACCAAGGGCAGCGCCACCATGTAGGGGCGGTTCAGCTTCTTCAGCGACTCGATGGCCTTGGGGTGGTCTTGCCGGGCGGGACCGCCGACCAGGGCAAAGCCTGTGAGCGAGACGATGCCATCAACCAGGGGCTGTTCGGGGTTGAGCGGGTCGTAGAAGAAGGCGTTGACAGGCTTGGAGAAATCGAGGCCTCCGCAGAAGATCGGAATGACGCGGGCTCCGCGGAATTCGAGCTCCTGGATGGTGGCGACGTAATGGGCGTCATCACCGGTGACGATGTGGCTGCGCTGGAGAACCAACCCGATGACGGGACCCTTGCGGGCTTCATCGGATAGATCACTGCGGCTGGCCGTCCAGTTGAGGTATTCCTTGAGATCCTCGAACATGGTCGGGGCTAGGGGATGCCAGATCCCCAGATCCGGGAAGACCTCTGGTTCGGCCACCTCCATCGCGGGGCGCTCCTCCCCTTCGGCCGCTGGGAACACGTACTTGTCCGCGAGCATCAGCAGGAAATTCCGGAGATTGTCCGGAGTCCCGCCGAGCCAGTACTGGAAGCTCAGCATGAAGCTGCGGGCATCCTGAGCCTTTTCGACCGGCAGATACTTGAGGACGGTCGGCAGCGTGTTGAGCAGCTTGAGCATCGCGTCCTGGAAGCCGGCGCCGCCTGCTTCCTTGCGCTTTTTCATGAAGCCGGCGATGGCGCTCTTGCTCTGACCAAGCTGCGCCATGGAGAAGCTGCCGAGCTTGTTCAGGCGCATCACCTCGGGCATCGAGGGGAACACCACAGCAGCCTTAAGCCGATCGCGATGGGGTGCGACGGCATCCACCACTTTCTGAGCCAGATCTTCGATGAAGATCAGCGACGCCACAAAGACATCGGCCTGGGCGACATCCGCGCAGAAATCGGCGTAATTGCTGTCGTCACGCAGTTCTTCAATCAGATAGCCGCTGAGTTCGATCCCGAGGTGTGACCCGGATGCGTTCAACGCGGTCGCGGCTTGGGTCAGGGCGTTTTGGTACTGAGGCTCGAGAACCACGTACACCGCCTTCATCACAGAGGTGTGGTTTTGACCCTCAACAGGAACAACTCGGCGATCGGCGGAGCGGACCTGCGTGAACATCTGCGCGTTTTGAGCAATGTGAAGAACCTTACGGTGACTGCGACTTGGGCGCGAGAATTTCAGATCGGCCGTTACACGAGTCGCCCCATAGGCTCTAGGGATCTTCCCTGCTGTGCAATGTCCTCGCAGATTCCCGTGGTCGTGGCTGGAGCCCTGGGCCGGATGGGCGCAGAGGTGATTCGGGCTGTTTTGGGCTCTGCGGATTGCTCCTTGGTGGGGGCGATTGACAACACCCCAGGCAAGGAAGGGGCTGATGTGGGCCTGGAGCTTGGTCTGGGTGAGCTGGAGGTCGCGGTCACGGCGGACTTCGAGGGCTGTCTGTGTGCTGTCAGTCAGTCGGTGCGCGACGCAGGAGCCGGCCAAGGCGCTGTGTTGGTGGATTTCACGCACCCGTCGGTGGTGTACGACCACACCCGTGCCGCGATTGCCTACGGCGTGCATCCGGTCATCGGCACAACGGGGTTGTCACCGCAGCAGCTCAGTGACCTGCAGGAGTTCTCCGCGAAGGCCTCCGTCGGCGGAGCTGTGATTCCCAATTTCTCCGTGGGCATGGTGTTGCTTCAGCAGGCTGCTGCTGCCGCGGCTCGCTTTTACGACCATGCGGAATTGACGGAGCTGCATCACAACCGCAAGGCAGATGCCCCCAGTGGAACGTGCATCAAAACCGCTGAGCTCATGGAGGATCTCGGTAAGCAGTTCAATCCCGCTGAGGTGGATGAACATGAGTCTCTGGAGGGATCCCGCGGCGGACGTCGCGACAGTGGACTGCGCCTTCATTCCCTGCGCCTTCCCGGGCTTGTGGCCCATCAAGAGGTGATGTTCGGTGCTCCCGGCGAGACCTACACGCTGCGCCACGACACGATTGACCGTTCGGCTTACATGCCTGGTGTGTTGCTCACCGTGCGCAAGGTCCGCTCCCTTGACGCCTTGGTGTACGGCCTCGAGCGTCTGATCTGAATCGCTCTGATCCCATGCTGATTCCCCTCCGCACTGGCGAGCTGCAGACCCTGATTCCGGCTGTCGCGACCGGCAACCAATTCCGCTTCGCCCTGGGTAACCCGCAGCGGGTGCTGCAACGGCTGATGATCTCCGCCATCGGTGGCGTCATTGCCCTGTTGATCAGCCAAAGCCAGATGGCCAGTCGCTGGGGTCCGGTCTGGCTCGTGATCGGGGTTGTTTTTCTGTTGTACGTGCTTTGGGGGCCAATCCTTGAAGCCGGTCAACGCAACGCCACCCTGCGGCGCTATCCCGCGGCTGCTCTGTTTGAGGGTGAAGTAGTCGATGTGCAGACCCGCGAACGGGTTGAGAACAGCCATGAGCAAGCCGACAGCAGCGGCAAGCTCGAGCTGGTGGAGAACCGTCGCACCTGGATGCTTCTGGAGCTTGAGGATGAGGACGGCTATCTGGGACGGGTTTCGTTCCCGATGGACAAGAAGCACCAATCGATTCGTCGCGGATCAGTGGTTCGTTGCCTGGTGTTGAGCGAACGCAAGGACTTTTCCCGGATTGGCGCCCTCAGTGACGCTTGGTTGCCTGGATTGAGGATGTGGGTGGGTGAGTATCCCTTTTTGCTGCGGCCGGCCTTTGAGGAGCTTTGCCAGCTTCGCCTGCCCAGAAGGTGAACATTTCTTAAACCTGGTTTACACTTCTTAGCAATGCAACCCAGCCCGGACATGACCCAATCCTCTTCCACTCCTTCTGTGATCCGTGGCGCCACCGTCACCACCGAAGACGGCGGCCGTCTGAACGCCTTCGCGTCTGAGCCCCGTATGCAGGTGGTCGAAGCTGAGCAGGGCTGGGGTTTCCACGAGCGCGCCGAAAAGCTCAACGGTCGTATGGCCATGCTGGGCTTCATCGCTCTGCTCGCCACTGAAATTGCCATGGGTGGCGAAGCCTTCACCCACGGCCTCCTGGGTCTGGGCTGATTTCACAAACCAGCCCAGGAGTTCGACAGACTCCACCGATGGCGTCGACCAGACCATCCATCCAAATCACTGGAGCTGGCCCCACCGGCTCCCTCGCAGCCCTCGCTCTTGCAGAGCAGGGCTGTTTTGTTGTGTTGCGGGATCTTCAACCGGCCACTGCCTTGCAAAGCCGCAGCCGGGCGTACGCCATTACGCACTCCAGTCGGCGGCTCTTGCGTCGTCTTGGACTTTGGGAGGATCTGTCGTCCGATTTGATCCCCTTTGAGCGCCTCGATCTTCGCGATCAGGCCACACAGCGGCGGGCGGTCTTCCGTTTGGAGGATTTGTCCGAGTCCAATCGCCGGCATGGTGCGATCGGCTGGATCCTGGATCATCGGCCTCTGATGGCGTTGCTGATCCAGCGCTTAAGCGACCACCCCTCGGTTTGTTTGTTGCTGGGGGATCAGACGCCCAGTTCCGCCTTGCCCTCCCCACAGCTAAAGGTGGCGGCTGATGGCCCCCGCTCGCAGACGCGTACCTCCTGGGGGATCGGTGTGTGGCGTTGGCCCTATCGCCAGGGATGTTTGACGGCCAAGGTGGTTCTCAGGGGCGTCAGGGCAGGAACCGCCTTTGAGTTGTTCCGGCCGGAAGGCCCCTTAGCCGTTCTGCCCTTGGGTGGTGAGACCTATCAGGTGGTGTGGAGTGCACCGCTTGAGCGTTGTGTGCAGCGTGCGCAACGTCCTGTGGCGACCTTCCTGGATCAATTGGCGGCGGTTCTGCCCCGTGGGGTGGAGCCGGATCTGTTGCTGGATCATCCCGCTGCCTTTCCCCAGGAGTGGATG
This sequence comes from Synechococcus sp., assembly GCA_049619435.1. Lineage (GTDB taxonomy): Bacteria > Cyanobacteriota > Cyanobacteriia > PCC-6307 > Cyanobiaceae > Parasynechococcus. The sequence continues at coordinate 38,778 of JBMZMY010000008.1, read as the reverse complement.
CTGGCGCGTCGATTCAGCCGTGGAGCCAGGGTGTTGCTGGGCGAAGCCGCGCATCGCTGCCATCCCGTGGGTGGGCAGGGTCTGAATCTCTGCTGGAGGGATGTGGAGGCCTTGGTGGAAGCGGTTCGGGCTTGCTCAGATCCCCGGCACGTCGCTGGGCGCTACGGCCGACAGCGCCTCCTCGATGTGCTGCTGGTGGGAACCGCCACCGATGCCCTGGTGCGGGTGTTTTCCAATCGCCTGGCTGTGATCCTGCCCCTGCGTTGGCTGGCTGTTGACGCGTTGGCTCGTTTTGGGCTGTTGCGCCGCCTGAGTCTGCGTGCGATGACCGATGGACCTTTGCAGCTCTGGAGCACCTCGCCAGACTGAAGAGTGTTCGCGTTGCGTGGATGGTGGTCTGTTCGCATCCGCAGCCCCCGCCATCACGGGCCCTGCAGCAGTTCCTCCAGCGTCAGATCGGGCTCAGCCGTGAAGCGCTCAACCTTGGGCTGCGTCAGGCTGAACTGGAGCAATCCCCTCTTCCGATTGTTCTCTGGAGCTTTGGATTGCTCAATCTCGAGCAGTTGCAACAGGTGCTCGACTGGCTCGACCGTCAGGGGTAGCTCAGCACGGAGGTGAGCTGGGCATCGCCTGGAAGTTGACGGCGACCGTTGAGGCCAAGCAGTTCGATCACAACGGCGTATCCCACCACGGTCCCGCCGGCCTGTGCCACCAATCGACCGGTGGCAGCGGCGGTGCCACCGGTGGCCAGCAAGTCATCCACCACCAACACCCGTTGTCCCTCGGCACAGGCATCGGCCTGGATCTCGAGCCGATCGCTGCCGTACTCCAGCGCGTAATCCAAGCCGATCACGGCCCCAGGCAGTTTTCCTGGTTTGCGCACCGGGATGAAGCCCAGCCCCTGTTGCAGGGCCAGAGGCATGCCGATGATGAATCCACGCGATTCGATTCCCGCAATCAAATCCGGCTTGAGGTCGTCGCAGACCTTGCCCAACCGATTCAGCACCTCAGCCATGGCCTCCGGGGAGCGCAGCAATGGATTGATGTCCCGAAACAGGATTCCAGGCTTGGGAAAATCCGGAATCGCTCGAATGAAGGGCTGAAGATCCAAAAGGTGGTGACGCATGGGCCTGATCCCTGCCATCATCCCAGCCATGACAGAAGCTCCAACACAAAGCGGTGTCCGGCTTGGCCGTCGAGGTGTTGAACGGCTCGATCTGCTCTTGCTCACCATCGAGGCCCTTGATCTCAACGGTGGAGAGGCGATGTTGTGGACCAGCCATCAGATGGGCCTTCAGCAACGCTTCCCCAATCGGGTTGAGTTGTGGAAACGCCGTTGCCATAACCCGCTGCGCAAATCGACCTGTCGCGATCAGCTCGATCCCATCGACGCTGAGTCGCTGATCTGTTTGGTTTGTGCCATGGCGGAGCGGCTCTATCCGATGCTGCATCAATTGCTCTCCACCCGTGAGCCTGAGCAGTTGACGGCCCAGCGCTGGGCGTTGGTGCACGAACGTCTCAGTGATCTGGTCGATGAACGCATGAATCCTCGCCGGGGCGCCGTGATGCGCTTGCAGGATCCCGAGACACGGCCAGCCTTGCATCGTGACCTGATCCAGACCCTGGCTCTGGTCGCCGGACCGGGGGGGATCGATCGTCTCCGCGCCACATTGCTCGACCCCACGCCCTGAGGCGTTTGAACGCATGCAGACAACGACGTACCGCTACGAACAATCGGCCGCCAGGCTGACGGTTGAAGGCTTGCCGGATTTATCGGCAGGGCAAGCCAACGACAGCATCGGCATCCTCTCCGGCTGGCGACTCCAACTCGTTGCCGCTCCAGAACTCGAGGGCACCCGTGAGCACCTTGAGGCGATGATGGCCGTGGTGATGCCCTATGCACGCCACTGCCTCTCCAAGGCGCCGAAGCGCTTTGGCGGCGACGAAGGCTTTGTCTCCATCGGCCCCGACGCCGCTGGCCATCAACTGCAACTGCGCAGCAGTCGTGAGGGTGTCGAGCCGCTTCAATTGCACCTCGACGATGCGGATCTGGCCGATCTCGTGCGCTGCCTGGATCGTCTCCGTCTTGATCAGCGTGTGCAGCTGCGTTGGAGTCTTCCGGAAGACCGTCCCCTGCATCGGCGTGAGCTGGTGGAACGCATTCCGTTGCACCGGCGTCTGGCTTCTCCTGTTCTCGGGGGGGTGGCCCTGGCCCTCGGAGCAGTGGTTGCCTTGGTTCTGCCCTTGCCGCCGCTGCAGGAGCCGGCCCCTGTTGAACAACAATCAGACGTGTCGGCTGATCTTTCTCAGCCCTGATTGAGCCCCGCCTCCGTCGTTCCAAGTGTTCCCGTCATGACTCCGTCTCCTGAGATGCCGTCCAGTTGGTCTGATCTGAGGCGACGGGTCGCCAGGATTGGTGCCTCCCTTGATGTGGTGGTTCGTAGTGATCCCGAAGTCTGTGGACTGAGTGGATCCGGTTATCACCTGACCCTTCATCACAGTGGATATGGCGATTGCACGGTGGGTCAGTTGACCTTGATCGATTGTCCGAATGAATTGGTGTTGATTGAATTCGAGCGCTGGATGCGTGGGGCTGGGCACGAGCTGGTGCCATGAGGCCGGCCAGTTCTGGCAAGCGGCGGCGGGGTCGCACACGCCACCCGCAGCAACGTCCTCGGCCGCTCTCGCTGCTGCCTGTGCTGAAGCAACTGATCAGCATCGTGCTGATGCTTGGGTCGGCGGCGGGCTTGTTGGTGGTGCTGCAGATCCTCCTGGATGAGATCGATTTACTGATGCTGGTCAGTGCTGCCATTGCGGCCCTGATCCGGGGCGTGCAGCACCTGTTTGAGGCTCTGATCGGGCTTGGAACGGTTGGGTTGATCGCGGTTCTTGTGGTGCTGATCGCGGTCCTGTTGCTGGGTGGCAGTTGGCGTGCCTGGCGCTTGGGTCGTCGCCTGCTTCGCCCCAGGCGTCAGCGGGAGGGCGCCAGGGCGCGTTGATAGCGCCACAGTTCGTCGATGGAAATTCTGCGGTCGTTGTTTCGGTCCAGTTGCTTGAAGCGGCGGCTGATGCCCGGCAGCTCCCGCGCTTCAGACACCGATAGGTGGCGGTCGCCGTTGCGATCGGCCTGTCGAAACCGACGACTCAAACGCTCGCCGGTGGGGCCTGTGCCGCTGGACCTCATCTCATCGAGGCGCAGGACGGCTCCTCCTCCCTGACGTTTGAGCCGCCGCATCAGTGCCGGGTGGTGCTGCAGTTCCTGCTGATCCAGATGCCCATCGTTGTTGCGATCGAGGGTCTGCAGCAGCGAGTCCATCCGGTGGTTGTACAAGCGAAAGGTCTGACGGCCGTGTTGAGCCAGTGCAGGGGTGCTCCCCCCTGCGGCTACGACGAGAGCGATGATCAGGCCAATGCTGCCGCGCATGGCTCAAGCCTATTGACGCTCAACCGCCTGTTGAACCACGTCGGCTTGATCAATCTGTGGGCAAATGTGACTGCTTAGCCAGATGGTCTTTGAGGATGGCGATCAATTCGCGGCAGGAGCTCATCGCCATGCCCCGATCAAGGCTGGGTTGAAGATCGCGTTCGAGGCTTTCGATGATCGCCGTCCCGTCTTCTCCGCGACGGATGAGTTCGTCGATCGCCATCACCGCAGCATCGGCGGTGAAGCCCAGTAGATACTCCTTCAGCTGTGCGGTGGATGCCTGAGCCATGATCGCGGCGGTGGGGTTGGGCATCGGATCCGTCGGCGGAGGCTGGAGCCTACGGCTGCAGGGGAGTCACATTCGGTTGTGACTTCCGCGCTTCGCTGGCTTGTTCGGCTCAGCTGCTCTGGCGAGGATGGCCGGGTCGTCAGAACGCCGTTGACCTGTGAGTGCCGTCTCCCCACGTCCATCCATGGTTTGGGTGGTGGATGACGATCCTGACCTGCGCAAGATGGTCGGGACTTACCTGATCGATCAGGGCTACGACGTGCGCTGCCTCTGCGATGTCAAACAGTTGGAAGCGCGGCTTGAATTTCAGCGCCCGGATTTGCTGGTGCTGGATCTGATGATGCCTGGCGATGATGGACTCACGGCCCTGCGGCGCCTGCGGGATGCCGGGGATGATCTACCGGTGGTGATGTTGACCGCTCGCGCCGATGGGGTTGATCGCATCATTGGCTTGGAGCAGGGTGCCGATGATTACCTGGGCAAACCATTCCTGCCACGGGAGTTGTCGGCCCGCATCGAGGCGGTGTTGCGGCGGCGATCCACGGTTCCAGCCGGGACGCCGGTGGTGGATGGCGGTGAGGTGCATTTTGGTGAGAACACACTCAACCTGGCCTCAAGAACCTTGTTCCGCTCCGGTGATCCGGTGGTGATCACCAGTGGTGAATTCAGTTTGTTGGCCGCTTTCTTGCAACATCCCCAGCGGCCTCTGTCCCGTGAGCGATTGATCGAACTGGCGCGGGGACCTGGAAGCGACACCGATAGCCGCAGCATGGATGTCCAGGTGTCCAGGTTGCGCAAGTTGGTGGAGCCCGACCCGACCCGACCACGCTTCATCCAGACCGTTTGGGGGTATGGCTATGTCTTTGTTCCCGATGGACAGCCCCGCACGAAGGAGTAGGGCCGGCGTTCTGCGGGTTCTGGGCTGGACCGCTGTGCTGCTGGGAAGCTCGGCGGTGCTGCTGGTGGTCTTGCAGACCTTGTTCGGGCGACAGGTCGATCGCCTCCAGGTGCTGCGGCTGGGACGCGAACTGGTGCTGCAGGTTCGTCTGACGGAACTGACGTTGGAGCGGTACCCCCCAGCATTGATTCAGGAGCTGACGGGGTTGGATCTTGCTGTGGTCGAGCGTCCTCGGGTGAATGGCAGCCCGTCTGCTGCGCAGTTGGAGCACCAGCGCGTGCTGGCCGATGCCCTCTGCCGTCGGCTCAAGGAATGTCCGGTGTTGCTGCCTGCGGATCAACGGGATCCGGCGGTGTGGATCGAATTGATTTCACCGCTTGAACCGGTCTGGTTACGGGCGCCGCTGCCTCGGACCCATGGCTGGCCGCCTCAACCGATGCTGCTGGGGATGGCCGGTGTCGCTGCTGCGTTAACCACTGCCGGCTTGATCCTTGCCATTGAGGTCGAGCGCCCGCTGCGACGGTTGCAACGGGCACTCTCCGCGGTCGGTGATGGTCAGCGCGGTGATCCCGGTGTGGTGCCGGAAGAGGGGGCGCCGGTGGTGCAGCGGGTGTCGCGCCGTTTCAACGCCATGGTTCAACGCCTGGCCGACAACCAGCGCGAACGCAACACCATGCTGGCCGGCATTGCCCATGACCTCAGGGCGCCGTTGACGCGTTTGCGTTTTCGCCTGTCTCTGCAGACCCTGTCCGCCACAGATCGCCAGGCCTGGAACGGTGACCTCGATGCCCTGGAACGCATCACCGATCAGTTTTTGTTGTACGCGGGAGGTGGGAGCAGTGAAGCGTTGGTGCACTGTCCGTTGGATCAGTGGCTGGCGGAAGTGGTGGCGGCGTATCCGCCGGACCAGCTCCAGCTGGATGTCGTCCCGGTTGGCGCTGCGGTACGGCCTGTGGCCTTAGGCCGTGCGGTGACCAACCTCATTGACAATGCCTTCAGTTATGGCGAACCGCCTGTTGTGGTGCGGCTACGTCCGCAGGGCCCCGATGTCAGGCTGGAGGTGTGGGATCAGGGGGCAGGTCTCTGCCCGGAGGAGTGGACCAAAGCGCTGCAGCCCTTTCATCGCCTCGATCCTGCGCGAGGTCAGTCCGGCCATTGCGGGCTTGGTCTGGCCATCGTGAATCACGTGGTGCAACGCCACGGGGGACAGCTCAGTGTTGACCAGCCGTCTCCGGCTGATCCGCAGAGTCCAGGGCGCTTTGCTGTTGTGATTCTGATCGCTGCAAATATGCAGACATCCTGAGTGCTTCCTGGTCGGACGAGTTTTGCGGCCATAAGGAACCCATGGTTGGTTGCTGGCACCCATGGGACACCATCAATCCCCGCCCCTGAAGGATCTTCAGGCCGGGACGAAACAACGCCCCAAGCTGCCGAGAAAGCTCTACGACAAAGAGCTGGCCCAGCTTCAATCCCAGCTGGTGAAAATGCAGTACTGGGTGAAAGCCACCGGCTACCGCATGATCATCGTGTTTGAAGGGCGCGATGCGGCAGGGAAAGGGGGTGTGATCAAGCGACTAACGGAACCGTTAAATCCACGGGGGTGTCGCGTGGTCGCTTTGGGGACTCCCTCAGATCAACAGAAGACGCAATGGTATTTCCAGCGTTATGTCGAGCATTTTCCCAGCGCCGGCGAAATTGTTGTGTTTGATCGAAGTTGGTACAACCGTGCCGGTGTTGAGCGTGTGATGGGTTTTGCAACCCCTGATCAAGTCGAGCAATTCTATGTGGCTTGCCCACAGTTTGAGCGAATGATTGCACAGGATGGAATTTTGCTTTTGAAGTATTGGTTTTCGATTAATGATGATGAGCAGGAAAAGCGTTTTCAGGATCGGATCGATTCTGAAGAGCGCCGTTGGAAATTAAGCCCAATGGATATTGAGTCGAGAAACCGCTGGGTTGAGTATTCAAAAGCGAAGGACGTTATGTTTTCTAAAACGCATATTCCCGATGCTCCTTGGTTTACGGTTGAAGCAGATGATAAGCGACGTGCTCGTCTCAATTGCTTGCACCATATTGTCAGCAAAGTACCTTGGGAGGATATGACTCCGCCTCCGATCGAGATGCCGAAGCGGCCTGGTCAGGGAAGTTACAAACGGCCGCCAATTAACGAACAGTTTTTTGTTCCCAATCGTTATCCCTATCTCAATGATTGAATGTTTGTTGGCTCCAGGCTTCATGCTCGGCATGATGGCTCCAGAGCGATCAATGGTTGGATGACGGTTGCCGGACGGCTTGGAGTAGTGACGGCCTGTTGCTTGTTGACAGCATGCAGTCTCATCGACGGGACGCGACAGGATGGGGTGGATCAAGCCGAGCGAGTGGCTCAACCGATTCGCATCGAGCTGAACGCAGAACAGCCATCCAAGAGTTTCGGAACCATTGCCGTGAATGGAACCTTGAACCGCTTTGAGGTTGGTTATGGCAAGTATGGGATCGCCTGTGAGGGCAGCCGTTTTGAAGAAGGCTGGACTCCCCTGGGTCGTTTTCGGGTGAATGCTGTTCTGACGGCTGATCGCTTTGAGATGGATCCTGATTTGGTGGCTCAGTCCGGACAGAGTCCTGACAAGCTCCGCCAATATGAATTCAATCGATTTTGATGGAGATGGAGAAAACGGGGAGTACGGAGGCGGATATATCAGCTTGGCGCCCGTGCCAGACACAGATCAACCGTTTGAATTTAATCATTACGCAGGCACATTCCGTTGGTATAGCTTTGCCATCCATGGGACCAATGATACGGATAAGATAGGGCGAAAAAGTACTGGCGGCTGTGTCAATGTCAACAACATGAGCCTATCGATGATTCTTGATACGGTGCAACTTGGAGATGACGTTGTGATCAGCTCGAGTGGGCCTTGTACCCCCTAATTGGTCAGGCTCATTCGTCGTTCCATCGGGCAACACAACGCCATCGTGTGCTGAGGCCAATCTCCCTTTCTTTGCACTGAATTTCAGGATCAGTGATCTGTTTCGGCAGTTGCCGTTGGACCTGGGCTTGGGCAAAGGCTTTGCTTGGTCCCTCACCTGATACCGATGCTGCTGATGCGCTATCCATCGTCAGGCTGGGGATCAACTGGCCCGCAGTCAGGGTCACTGTTGCGAGGATGATGCGTGTGGTGTGTCTCATCTTGTGCACGTGATGCATTGATTCCAGGATGCTCATCCTTCTTAGGCTGGCGATCAAGGCGTTGTGTTGATTGCCATTGTTCAGTTAAGAATAATTGTTTTGTATCTGCATGAACTTGGCGAATCTGCATTGACTCTCCAGGATCTCACTGTTGGGCTGAACACCTCTGGTTCCAATGACCCTTCTCAATACTCTGTGGACCCGTCTGAATTACCAGTCGTCGACCGGTCGTGAACGGGAACGACTGTTTTCACTGGTTCAAGCGCTCGTGAAGGCCCAATTTCAACTTGCCGACGCTGAGCTCACCCGACGGACCTGGCAAGAGGTGGCGGATCAGA
>JBMZMY010000008.1:0-30632 GCA_049619435.1 Synechococcus sp. | reverse complement strand
GAATGTCTCCGTGGAACGGGTGGAACATCTCCTGTATTGCTGTTGTTTCCAGGAGGATGTCCAGTCGCTCAAAGACGCTGACGACGAGTACTTACGCCGTGTCGCTGCTGTACCGTCCTTGGATACCCACGGCATTGGCGTCTTTGAACACTGCTGAGCATTCTGTCGCTTGAGTCTCGTTTGAAGAACGTTTAAGGTCTACGTCCCTACGGCCTAGAAGACTGTTGCAGAGTTCTTGGCAGGTTCTGATGCGTTGGGTAGCCAGCGCGCTGTTTCTGCTGGCTCATGGTCTGCTGGTTCTTGAACACATCGCCATTGGAACGGCGTTGCATGGCGTCGCGGAGCTTTTTCTCGCCCCCTGGGCGTTGCGTCATCGTGCCTGGGATCTGATCGTGATCGGTCTGATCTTCTGCGTGTTCGATCTTTGGGGCACGCTGCGTCTGACCGGGGTGACCTGACCTGTTGGCGCAACGGTCGTCAGCCGTGCAGTTGATTGATCCAGAACCCGGCAAGTTGCCATGACGACCAGATGAACATGGCCAGGAACACCCAGTTCAGCCAGCCAGGACGTCGATCGTTTTCAAACACGACATGTTCCTGAAGCCCAATCACTCTAGTGGGCTCTGATCCTTGAGTCGTATTGGCTTGCTGCTGATTGTGCTTTTGTCACAACAGCCTTGCTTTCTTTCGATCCCGTTTTTGGGGTGGTTGGCTCATCAGCCAGAACTGCATCATCGCTGCTGAAATCAAAACGATGATCGGCGTTGGGGCCTTGAACGTGATGAGGAGGACGGTGACTGCAAATAAAATGCCGAGGGTGATGGATCGCGTCTTTAGATCCAGCATGATTGGATTCGGTGTGCTGTGGTCCTAGCACGCACCACGTGCTCTGAACGGCAAAAGCCTGATCGGATGTTTCGGTGCTTGTTGGCCGATTGATGAGGGTTTCAAAAACGTTTAAGACTCAATCAGATCAGCAGTTTTTGTGTACCAATCTGCCGAACGAAAGGACACATTGGAGCCCCCAGCCCTTTTCAGGTCATGCATTCCTTCCAGTTGGCTGTAGACCGCTCGCAATTGGCGTTGGATGTGATCCGTGTGGGGCATGCCAGCAAGGATGCCCAGAGCTTGTTCAACCGAACGTTTGGCGTCGATCACCATGCGGCAATCCAGGCTTCCAGGTTCGTCCATCACCGGTGTTCAAGATGGTTCTATTCAGCTGCACGACTCCTCGCTGTGATGTGTGAATGGCCACCATTTCTTTGACTGGGTGGGATCACGGGGGTACGGATGGCTTCTGGTGACGATGGGCGGTTGTTCTTTCCAGCAACCCAGCGCAATCAAGCGGCGATTGCTGCGGTTCTGCAGGAGGTGCTGCCCAAGTCCGGCTCTGTGTTGGAGCTGGCCAGCGGCAGTGGTGAGCACGCGGTGGCGTTTCAGCAGCGCTTCGACTCGTTGGTCTGGCAAACGTCCGATCCGGATCCCTTGCACCGGCGCAGCATCGATGCCTGGCGCCGTTACTGCTCCCTGGCAGAGAGGATGCCTGAGGCTTTGGCCCTCGATGTGCTGCAGCGTCCCTGGTTTGTGCCCTCGCAGGGGGAACGGCGTTATCAGGCCTTTGTCTGCATCAATCTCGTCCACATCTCTCCAAAACGCTGCACTGAACAGTTGTTTGCTGGCGCCGCGGACTGCGCCTCCCCCAACGCTGTACTGGTGCTCTACGGGCCCTTGATGCGCGAGGGCCGCCATACCAGTGCCAGTAATGCTGCGTTTGACGCCTCACTTCGGCAACGCGATCCAGCCTGGGGGGTGCGCGATTTGGAGTGGGTTGCCGCCTGTGCTCGGTCTGCCGGCTGGTCGCTGCAGGTTGTTCAACCGATGCCGGCGAATAATTTCACCCTTGTGTTTCGGATGGATGACAGCGCGACAACACCGTTAGTCGATTGATGCGAGAATTGCTCGAGGTTTGAATGGTTCATGGACGCTTCATTCTGGGTGGAAGCCGGATTAATTATTGCTGTTACCGGAGCGTTGTATTTCGCTTTTACGCGGGTCTTACCCCGCTTAACCCGTAAAACAAGTTCTGATTTTGATGACTTTGTCTTCAAATCGTTGTCGGAATTCACCCTCCCCGCTGGGTTAACGCTTCTGGTGGCGATCGCCGCCCAGGATGTCGAGCTGCCAGCTCGCGCTTCCAAGGGTGTCGAGGTGTTGATCTCGGTTGTCTTCGTCTTTTTGACAGTTCGTCTGATCAACGCCATTGCTGGGCGTTTCCTCAAGGGTTTGGCTCGACGGGCGGCCGATGACGACATGCAGATGTTGTTGGCTTCCGCCATGCCCTTGCTGCGTTCGCTGGTTTGGCTGCTTGGTGGTCTGATCTGTCTGCAGCGTTTCGGCGTGCCGATGACCGCCGTGTTCACGGCCATCGGTGGTGCTGGTTTTGGTCTTGCATTTGCCCTCAAGGAGCCATTGAGCGAGCTCTTTGCCTACGTGATGATTCTTTTGGATAAGCCTTTCCGTGTTGGTCAGTTCATCAACGTGGGATCAGTGTGGGCAACGGTAGAAAAGATCGGTGTGCGTTCCACCCATCTTCGAAATTTGCGCGGCGAAGTGATCGTAATGAATAACTCAAAACTGACCAGCTCTGATATTGCTAACTTTGCTGACATGGCTCAGCGTCGGATGATTTATCGCATTGGCGTGACTTATTCGACCGGGGTTAACTTGATGCGTGAGATTCCAGATGTTGTCAAAGAGATTATTGCGTCAGAAAGTCATGTGCGCTTTGATCGCTGTCATTTTGTTGAGTTCGCCGATTTTAGCCTGAATTTTGAGATTGTTTATTACATCGATACCCGGGATTACGCCGTTGCCTTGGATGCACAGCAAAACATCAACCTGCAGATTATGCAGGCGTTTGCCGATCGTGGTATTGAATTTGCTTTCCCCAGCCAGACTCTCTATTTCGATAAATCAGCCGCTGACGTTGTGTCCTGAGTGGGTGTTGGCTCCAGCGATCGGCGTTGCAGCGTGATGCCGACCCCGATGATGGCAATGGCGATGGTGATGGCCAGGGCTGGAATCCAGCGACGCTCTCCACGTCTCAACGATGTGGTCAGCGATTGCCCCCAATCCCGTTCTCTGAGGAATTTTTGTTGACGGCATCGCTGGCAGATCGTGCTGTCGATTCCAGAGTTCTTGAGTTTGAAGCCGAAGCGGCCTGGGATATCGACAAGCTCGCCGCACTGGCGGCATCGAAGGGCGAAGACTGACATCAACTCACGACGTGATGACCTGTCTGGTCTACCTGACTCCATCAGTCGAGTGGCACGTCTCCTTGCGCGCAGAGCGACCCCCAGCAGAGGATCGTCTTGTCGACCCAAGTGGGTTGCACCGGCTGCCATGCCGACCCAATGGAATGGCGGATGTGCATCAGGCCACTGCCGTCGTGTCGAAGTTCGATGCGCTCTGAGCCCCAGCTGAACTCCCAATGCTCCCCCCGTCGGTGGAGTGTCAAGGCACAGGAGTGCCATCGCTGATCACCCACTCGGCAGCGCACGGGCGTTGGCTTGGAGGCGGCCAAGGTCAGGGAGGCCGCACCGGCGGATAGCACGCTGGCCAGTACGGCATGCAGCAGAACCAGCCTGGCCGGTTGGATCACCTTGCCACCGTCGCGCTGTCTTCAACTTGAATCGTTGCGAAGCCAGGGTGGTGTCTCTGGCAGGATTCCTTTAGCTCCGCTGCAGATCGTGCCGCGTTATCAAGCTCGAGTTCTGGTGCGTTTGCGTCCCTCCGTTCTGGATCCAGCCGGAGAAGCTGCCCGGGCGGCGGCCGCTCGCCTGGACGTGGACGGCATCGCGTCTTTGCGCATCGGCAAAGCCGTTGAGATCGAATTGGACGCACCCGACGAGGACGAGGCTCGGCGTCGCCTGGAACGCCTCAGCGACCGCCTGTTGGCCAACCCAGTGATTGAAGACTGGTCGTTGGAGATTCAGAACTGATGAGCATCGGTGTCGTCGTTTTCCCTGGCTCCAATTGCGACCGGGATATGCAATGGGCCACGGAGGGGTGTCTTGGTCTTCCCACCCGCCGGCTCTGGCATGAAGAGACCGATCTGAGTGGGCTCGATGCCGTCGTGCTGCCTGGTGGGTTCAGTTACGGCGATTACCTGCGTTGCGGTGCCATTGCCCGCTTCGCCCCAGTGCTGCAGTCCCTCGTTGATTTCGCCGCCAAGGGTGGCCGTGTGCTCGGGATCTGCAATGGTTTTCAGGTGTTGACTGAGTTAGGGCTGCTCCCCGGTGCCTTAACGCGCAATCGCGATCTTCACTTCATTTGTGAAGACGCTCCCTTGACGGTGTCCAGCGCCCGAACGCCGTGGATGTCCCGATACGGAGCCCAGGGGCAGCTGACTTTGCCCATTGCCCATGGCGAAGGCCGCTATCAGTGCAGTGCAGACACCTTGAAGCGTCTCCAGGACGACGATGCCATCGCCCTGCGATACGCCAACAATCCGAATGGATCCGTTGAAGACATTGCAGGCCTCACCAATGCCGCCGGCAACGTGCTTGGGCTGATGCCCCACCCGGAACGGGCCTGCGATCCAGCCACCGGTGGTACCGACGGTCGTCATTTGCTCCAGGCTCTGTTGAGCTGATGTTCGACCGCCGTTCGCTGCTGGTGACGGGAGCAACGGCGGCCATGGCCACGCTGCTTCCATCGTTCGGGGCTTCAGCCACCCTTCATCAGAGTCCTCCGCCTTTGCGTCCGGGCTCAAGGCTCCGGGCCGTGAACCCGGGAACCTGGCTGGATCCAGAGTCGACGCTCGAGCCCTTGGTCCGCCGTTGTGCTGCTGAAGGGTGGCAGCTGGAGGTTCCTGAGTCTGTTCGAGGCCAATGGCGCTACTTCTCCGGGACCGATGCTGATCGGCTGTCGGATCTTGAGGCCGCGTGGGCGGACGCGAGTCTGGATGGATTGATTTATGTCGGAGCCGGTTGGGGCGGCGCGCGCGTGCTCGAACTGGGATGGCGGTTTCCCCGTCGTCCTTTGTGGACGCTGGGCTTTTCCGATACCAGCTCCCTGCTGTTGGCCCAATGGCAGGCTGGTCTGCCGGGTGCCCTGCATGGCTCCACCGTGCCGACGGACGATGGTCAATGGACCCGGACCGTTGATTTGCTTAGCGGTCGTCCCGTTGCTCCCTTGAGAGGGCGTGGCTGCCGTTCCGGTGCCGGCGTGGGTCCTCTGGTGGTCACCAACCTCACTGTGGCCACGCACCTGATCGGGACGACGTTCCTGCCTGATTTACGCGGATGCATTCTGGTGCTGGAAGACGTTGGGGAGGCGCCTTACCGCGTCGACCGCATGCTCACGCAATGGCGTTCCGCTGGACTGTTCAACGATCTCGCCGGTGTTGCCTGCGGTCGGTTCAGCTGGCGCGGTGAGGTGGAGCGGGGTGACTTCTCCATGGCTGAAATCCTGGAAAATCGCCTCGGGGATCTGGGTTGTCCGCTGGTTCTGGATCTTCCCGTCGGCCATGGTCGCCCCAACATGGCCCTACCCCTCGGCCGGCAGGCCCGCTTGGATGGTCGCTATGGCGTCCTGACGCTGCTCAATTAATCCTGGCCAGCAAAAAGGGGAGCTTTCGCTCCCCTCCTGGTTGGGTTGGTGGAACGTTCAATACACGCCGTAGACGGCTCCGCGGTAGCGGAGTTCTCGGCCCTTGGTGGCCACCTGGTCATTACTGACCGGCGTGTAGGCAATACCCCGGTAGCGCAGTTGAGGCTTGCGCCGCTGGCCGGTTGGGGTGTGTGCCGCATCGGTGTAGTCGGCGTTGCGGAAGGCCTTGGCCATCTGCAGACGTGCCACTTCCAGAGCTTTGGACCGGGTGGTCCGCTCTTTGATTCGTTGAAGGGTGTTCATGGAACAACTTCTCTCAGCGCCCGCGCCCCCGTTGCCTGACGTGGGTCTGACTGCAGCTCCTTGGGGAGCTCAACGTGCTTCGAGTGTAATCAATTTCTGTAGCAACGGCTACTGAATGGCCGCTGGTTGATCAAACTTCACGGCTTCGCTGTTGCGAGCATGGCGCCATGGACCGTTCTGTTCCTGTGATCTGCATTGCCGGTCCCTCCGCTGCCGGTAAGACAACCGTGGCGAGCGCCTTGGTCCAGCGCCTTGCTGAGCAAGGCCGATTGGCGTTGCATCTCTCCTGTGATGACTACTACCGGCAGGATTGGCTCCCCCATCCGCGCTTCGGGTACGACACCACCGAGGCGATCGACACGCCTGCGCTTCGCGCGGAGTTGGAGGCGCTGCGCGAGCGTCGACTGGGTGATCTGCGTCACTACGACATGCGTCGGCGCCAGGTGAGTCGCAAGCCGCTGTCGCAGGCCTATGACCTCATCGTGTTGGAAGGGGCCTATGGCCCCCAGGCCCTCATGGATGACGACCAGATCGACGTTTTGGTTTACCTCGAGGCCAACCTGGTCCTGCGCATGATCCGCCGCTTGCGACGGGATGTGCTGCGCAGGCGTCGCTCGCCTTGCTCCGTGCTGCAGCAAATGGTGTTCGAAATGCTGCCGGGCGAGAGAGCATTCATCGCACCGTTGCGGTCCCGTGCTGATCTGGTGATTCGTCACCAACGCGCGGGTTTCAGTGCGATCCAACGGATCATCGATGCGGGATTCAACGGCGCGTGTGTTCGCTCGGATTTCCTGGCATAACCCTGTCGGCTTGCAGGGATGTGGCTACGACGGGTTCGACTGTTCTTCGAGCGATGGCATCCTTCACGATCACCATGGATAGCGGCGCCAGCTTCAGCTGTGCTGATGACGTTTACATCCTGGATGCTGCTGAAGAGGCTGGGGTCGATCTTCCCTACTCCTGCCGGGCGGGGGCTTGTTCAACCTGTGCCGGCAAACTCACCGCCGGTTCGGTTGATCAGACCGATCAAAGCTTCCTGGACGACGATCAGATGTCCCAGGGATTTGCACTGCTTTGTGTCAGCTATCCCACCAGTGATTGCACGATCAAAGGCAATGCTGAAGCTGATTTGAACTGACGTCCTTCAGGCCTTCTGGGTGATGACCGGCTTGCGTCGGTTTGGGTACAGCTCGCGGCACATCGGGCAGGTCCGCCCATCACATCCGCGGGCTGTGCAGTACTCACGGCCATAAAAAATGATCTGGAGGTGCAGCTTGTTCCAGGCGGATTTCGGGAACAGCCTTTTGAGGTCGCATTCCGTTCTCGCCACGCTGAGGCCGCTGCTCAATCCCCAACGTTGGGCCAGCCGGTGGATGTGGGTGTCGACGGGGAACGCCGGAACGTCAAAGGCCTGGGACATCACCACACTGGCGGTTTTGTGGCCCACTCCAGGCAAGGCCTCTAGTTCTTTGAAGCTGCGGGGGACGGCGCCTTGATGGCGTTCAATCAACAGTTCCGCCAGCCGTTTCACATGTTTGGCCTTCGTTTTGGCCAGACCCAGCTGGCGGATGAAGCCCAGGATTGTGTCCTCCGAGAGTGCTGCCATGGCTTCCGGGGTCGGTCCTGCTGCGAACAGAGCAGGTGTTACCTCATTGACCTTTTTGTCGGTGCATTGGGCGCTGAGCAGAACCGCGATCACCAGCGTGAAGGGATCGCTGTGGTCCAGGGGTATCGGCGTCTGCGGATAGTGCTCATTCAGGCGCTGCATGATTCGTGCCGCCCGTTCCTGCTTGCGCAAACCGTTTCGATGAAGCCGGAGCTGATTAAAGCTTCTGTCGCGCTCAGTTGCTGTCGCGGCGTTTGATCTCCTGGCGCAGATCTTCGATCTCCTGGCGAAGGGCTGCGGCATCATCGATCGCGGATGCTGAGTTTCGATGGTCATCGCCGCTTTGACGCAGCCCTCGGAACATCAGGCCACCGCCGGCTGCGATCATCACGATGTAACCCCCTAGCTGCCACAGGGTTGTGGGGCGGAAGCTGATCCGTACGCTGTTCAGGACCCCCACGAGCAGGGCGGCGAGGGATGCCCAGATCAGCAGATTGGCTAGCCGCGCTCTCGTTTCGGCGAACAGCAGGCAGACTCCGATGCCCAGTGGAAGCATCAGCAAGCCCATCCCAGGGGTGCCCAAGGGAATGCCTTGCCAGCCACCCAACCAGCCGCCGCGGTGGTGCAGTCCCATGGCCGAGTGCACCATCACTTGATTGGTGAGCAGAAAACCCCCTGCACCAAAAAGGCAACCGCCGATGATGAACTGCAAGAAATCACCAGTGGGATTGGACCGACTCAAGACTTGTCTCCGAGCTTCGTTCCCCAGGCTCGTCACTTTGGCGCTAGTTGCCAACCTCGGCATTGTTGCCGGGTGCCGTTCGGTGACTCCTGTGAAAGAGACCTCAGGTCGCCCCGTGGTTCTCACCACCTTCACGGTGTTGGCAGATATGGCCAGAACCGTGGCAGGGGACCGTCTGGAGGTGCGCTCGATCGTCAAGGAGGGCTCGGAAATTCATGGCTACCAGCCGACTCCGAGTGATATTCAGAAGGCCTCCGGTGCGGCTCTGATTGTTGAAAATGGCCTGGGCCTTGAGCTGTGGGCTCGCCGGTTCACCGCTGCCGCTGGTGAGATCCCAACCCTCACCCTTTCGGATGGCATGGATCCTCTTCTGATCGCAGAAGATGCCTACGCCGGTAAACCCAATCCCCACGCATGGATGTCACCCCAGCGGGCGATGGCCTACGTGGACCGACTGGAGCAGGCCTTCAGCGCTCTTGATCCAGAGGGTGCTGAGCAGTTTTCTGCCAATGCCAGCCGCTACCGGCACCAGCTTCAGCTCCTCGATCAGGAGCTGCGTGAGGATTTGGCGTCGATTCCCCCTGAACAACGGGTGCTGGTGAGCTGTGAGGGCGCCTTCAGTTACCTGGCCAACGACTACGGCCTTGAGGAGGCGTATCTCTGGCCGGTGAACGCCGAATCGGAGATCACCCCCAAGCGGATGGCCCGGTTGATTGAGACGGTGCGCGATCGCCAGATTCCTGCTGTGTTCTGCGAGAGCACCGTGAGTGATAAGGCGCAGCGACAGGTGGCCGCTGCAGCCGGGGCCCGCTTTGGTGGCATCTTTTATGTCGACTCTTTGTCGAAATCCGACGGACCGGCTCCCACGCTGCTCGATCTGCAGCGGCACAATGTGAAACTGATCCGCAAGGGTCTCGCCTCCGACGGGAGTCAAAGCTGATGCGGATCGAGGCGGAGCAGCTTTGCGTTGACTACAACGGCACGGTTGCGCTGTACGACGCCAGTCTGAAACTGCCTGAGGGTTGCATCTGTGGTCTGGTCGGCATGAATGGTGCCGGCAAATCCACACTGTTCAAGGCGCTGACCGGTTTTGTGCGCCCCTCCCGCGGTCGGATTCGCATCAATGGGCAACGCATTGGTGTCGCCCAACGTCACCAGATGGTGGCTTATGTGCCCCAGAGCGAGAGCATTGACAGTCAGTTCCCTGTTTCCGTCTGGGATGTGGTGATGATGGGCCGCTATGGCTCGATGAATCTGTTGCGGGTGCCGCGGAACTCCGATCGTGTGGCGGTTCGCGATGCGCTGGAGCGCGTCGATCTGTTGGAGAAGCGCTCACGTCCGTTGGGAACGCTCTCGGGAGGCCAACGCAAACGGGCTTTTCTGGCACGGGCCATCGCACAACGGGCCAGCGTGCTGCTGCTCGATGAACCCTTCAACGGAGTTGATGTGCGCACTGAGAAGGTGATGGCGCAGTTGTTCATGCAGTTTCGAGAAGAAGGGCGCACGATTCTGATTTCGACCCATGACCTCAGTCACGTGCGTGACTTTTGCGATCTTGTGGTGCTGATCAATAAAACTGTGCTGGCCTACGGAGAAACCTCCGAAGTGTTTACCCCAGAAAATCTGGCGTTGACCTTCGGAGGTTTGTCTCCTGATTTACTCACCGGACCGAGTACGGATCACGATTCGGCGTGATGGCAATGATCGTCAGCAGCCCCAGTTCTCGCGAACACTGGCGAGGCTGAAGGGATCCAGTGCCTGGCGCTTGATCAATGTCGGGGAGAGATGGGCGGAGGTGTAATCCGAGGCCTCGGAGCCTCGGGCCAAAAGCTGGCGGGCTGATGCCAAACGATCAACCCGGCGTTGGCGGGACTGAATCAAGGAAAGGACGTTCATGACGTTCCAGCAGAGTTCGGGCCCCCGTTGCATGGCTCCGAATCGACCTGCATCCAGGACTGACCTGGATCAACGTTGGTTGAATTTAAACGAAACAAGGGATGCATTCAATCGCCCTCCGCCGATCCGTCAGCAGTGGATGATTGTTCCGGCTGTTGAAGCAGGCGGATGCCCGTGCTGTCCTGCAACTGGCGCAGCAAGGTGGCCAGGGAGAGATTGCTTTGCCCGTCCCGTTCGCCAATCAGTGTGACCTCTTCCACGGTGACCGGCTGAACCGTGTCACTGAGCATGGTGAGCAGAGGTTCCAGTTTCTGCAGAAGGAACAGCCGTTTGGCGTCATCGCCGGATCGTTTGAGCGACTCGACAAGATCACTCAGACCTTCGGCCTGGGAGCGACCCTGTTCAACGATGGTGGCCGCTTCACCTTTTGCTTCGGCCATCATTGTTTGGCAGAGGGATTCTGCGGGGGCGATGACATCGGCCTCCAGTTGTTCCATCACCTGCTTGATCCGCTCTTCCTGCACGGGAAGTTCGGCCTGAGCCCGGGCCAATTCAGCGCCAATCTTGGCTTCCACTTCAGCAACAACGGCACTGCGCCGGGTGAGCGCATCTTTGATGCGTTTTTCGGCATTGGCCGTGGCAATCGCCAGCTCTTTGTCGAGACGACGCAACTCCGTGATCCGGGAGTTTTCCGCTTGTTTCACGGCCGATTGGGATGTGGCTTCCGCTTCAGCGATGCGTGAATCGCGTTTCAGTTCCACCAGCTGTTTGCGGCCGATCGAATCCAGATAGCGGACGTCATCAGAGATGTTCTGGATCTGGAGGGTATCGAGCACCAGTCCGAGTTTCTGCAGGTCGTCTTCGGCTTCTTCGAGCAGGGTTCGCGCGAAGGTGATTTTGTCCTCATTGAGTTGTTCGGGCGTGAGGCTGGCCATCACCCCGCGCAGATTCCCTTCGAGCGTCTCTTTGGCGATGTGGCGAATCTGATCCTGGCTTTTGCCAATCAGGCGTTCGATCGCATTGTGAATGCCGGGTTCATCTCCAGAGATCTTGATGTTGGCGACGCCCGACACATTCAGGGGAATGCCCCCTTTGGAGTAGGCGTTTTCCACGCGCAGGTCGATGATCATGTTGCTGAGATCCAGCCGCATCACTTCCTCCAGCACAGGAATGCGGATGGAACTGCCGCCCCGCACCGTGCGATAGCCCACCGTTGAACCTGCCGCCGTGCGATGGCGTAATCCAGCAAAGATCAACACCTCGCTGGGCTGGCAGATGTAATAAAGCTTCCGTAGAAGAGTGACGAAGGCCCAGAGGCCTCCACCGACGCTGATCAGGAATGCAAAGGCCATTACTTGTCTCCTTGAGCGGACAGGGTGCCGAGCAGATCAATGCCGAGGATCTCTTTCACCTGCTCGAAGAATTGACGGACGACGACGTGGTTGAGGGCCACCAGACCCGCCAGGCTCTTGGCGTCATTGCCATCGAGGGCGGTGACGTGTTGCAACTGGATCTGAGCCGGCAAGCGTGTGGCCTGAGCCAACACCATTTCGATCTGCTGCAACAGGAACACCAGCTCCGCCGTACTGCCGGCGTCTTCCCAGACCTTCGTCAGCAGGTCATTCACCAAGGCACTGGCTTTGACGTCCTCCGCAGTGGCTGCCGCCTGGCCCCGAGCCTTCAGTTCTTTGGCTTTCTGGCTGGCCTGGGCTGGCAACACCTGTTCGGCCCGCAGTCTCAGCCGTTCGAGCTCTGCGCGCACCTTCTGAAGCTGTTGTTCGGCCTTGGCCTTGGCTTCAAGCTCAGCGGCACCGGTGCGTTCCTCCTCAGAGCGTGCCTTCTTTTCCATTAGCGCCACTTTGGTGCGCACCTCGTTGTCTTTCTCCAGCACAACGGTTTCTGCCTCCGTGCGGACCACCTCGGCGACTTCCTCCATTTCCGCTTCCTTGCGTTCGGCCTGGCCGATGGCTTCCGCCTCCGCAATTTCGGCATCCCGCACGATCTGGGCCACCCGCCGGCGGCTGATCGAATTCAGGTAGTCCACGTCGTCGGACACACTCTGGATCTTGAGCGTGTCCAGCTGCATGCCGAGCCGCCGCAGATCCTCTCCCACATCGTCGGCAATCCGTTCGGCGAAGCGCAGGCGATCCTCATTGACCTGTTCAGGCGTGAGCTGGGCCAGCACACTGCGCAGATTGCCCTCCAGGTTCTCTTTGGCCACCTGGACAATTTCTTTGGGGTCGCGTCCGAGAAAGCGCTCGATGGCGTTGTTGCGGATGTCTGGATCTGTACTGACCTTCACATTGGCGATGGCCTGAATGTTCAGTGGCGTTCCGCCATTGGAATAGGCATTGTTCACCTCCACCAAGACCGGCAGCAGCGTGACATCCATCCGCCGCGATGTTTCCAGGATCGGTTTGACAAACGTCCAGCCGCCATTGGCCACGACGCGGTAGCCCTTCTTGCCCTGGCTGCCCTGGTTGGACTGCGACCCCGTGACCACGAGCATTTCATGGGGCCGGCAGATTTTGATCATCCAGCGGCTGATCAAGGTCAACATCACCAGTGAGATGAAGACAACGGAGGTCACCCCGAAGATCGTTGAACTGGTGTTGTTGCGCTGGCCGGAGAATCCCGATGAGATCGGTGGCTGCATTTGCAGCAGTGGTTGCGACATTGCCTCCTCAGGCTTTGTTGCTGTTTAGCGACGCTGCGCCTGAAGGTCGGAGATGTTCAGACTTGCTCCACTTCCACGGTGTGGTCGTCGGCGCGAAGGATCACCACCGCGGTCCCTTTGGCCAGTGATCGACCGCTGCTGATGGCTGGGCGACGGATCAGGCTGCCGCGCACATTGATCTCCACAAAGCCGCGCTGATCCGGTTCCACCCGCAGGGTGACAACGCCTTGCTGTCCGGCCAGATCTTCACTGCGAATGGAGCTGTCTGCCGTGCGCCGACCGATTAGCTGCAGGGTTTTGGCTGCTGCCAGTCCCATGCCGATGCCGGTGAGTGCTGCCAAGGCAATGGAGCCAACGCCGGCAGCGTTGCCGCTGAACAGGGTGAGCAGCACACCGCAGAGCCCGAATCCGCTCATCCCGAAGGACCAGAACGATGTGCTGAACAACAGGCTGAGGTTGCCGCCTTCGCCATCGCCTTCGAAGCCATCGCTGCTGCTGTCACCCGCCAGTGACAACGCGATCAACACACCACCCGCCAGCAGGCAGAACAGATAGGTGAACAGCATCTGGAGCAGCCCGCTGAGGTCATTCTGGTTCCATCAGGGCCTGGAGAGCGTGTTGAAGCTGATCCGTCATCGCTGTGACGGCTTCTCTTCGGTTGCGTTGGTAGTGCGGAAGATGCTGTTTGACCGGCAGTGGGTCTCCGACGCTGAGCTCGACCCGCTGCGGGCCGAGGGATGGTGTGTTGTGGATGGGTCGGTCTTCCAGCCAGCTGATGGCGTCCTCCACCACCAACAGCAATTCACCGCAGCGGTCGAATTCCAGATTGTCGTTGAGGTATTGACCACTCACGCTGCTGACATGTTCCACCAGCCGCATGCGTGTGAGCTGGAGGTCGGCCTCACGGGCTTCCCAGTCCGCCAGGCTGCGCTGCAAGGGAGTGAGAGACCCCAGGTTGTCGCGATAGATGCGGTCCCAGGCCGCCTGTTCGATGCGTCGACAGCGTTCCTGCACGGTGCCGGCGGGCCGCAGGCCGAAATGCAGTTCCGCACGCTGCAGACCATGTTGTCGGAAGGCGGCCAGCCGGTCTGGAAACGATTGATCGGCTTGGGTGGGGATCCGTTCGAGTTGTTCGAGGGCGTCCAGCAGCACCGTGCCGATCCGCAACAGCCGCTGGCGTGGCTGGGGGTCCATCGGGTCGTCGCTGTCGCCTAAGGGGCTCAGGGCAAGGTGCTGTTCGAGGCGACTGAGGCGCTGATCCAGCGCCATCCAGTTCTGCTGTCTCCAGCTGTAGCGAATGCCGATCGGCACCAAGGCCAATGAGGGTGAGTTTTCGGCTTTGGCCAGATCCTCAACGCCCCAGAACGCCAGTTGGGCGACCCCTGGTTCCAAGGGGGCCATTTCCCCGGACAGGTTGTTGGTGGCTCCTTCCGGTGCCACCACCAGGGCATGACGACCCTGCACCAGCACCTGGCGCGCTTCTTTGAGGGCCGGGCGATCGAGCCGGCCACGGTGGATGGCAATGCCTCCGCAGCGTTGAAGGATCAAACCGATCAGTGGTCCCGCCCAGATCGGAATGCCGCGGTCGTACAGATAGCGGAGTTCAATCGGGCGCGGCAGCGGGTAGCCCAGGCGCTGGGCTGCCCGTGGAACGTGGTTCCAGAACAGGTCGGCAAGCACCAGCGGATCCCGGGTGCTGGGGTGACGGAAAGCGAGCAGCAGGGTTGTCTCCCCGAGCTGTTGCGCGCTGAAGGCCTTGGCGAGGCGTTCGGCGGCATTGCCCTGTCGGACCTGGATCTGTTGCGCACGGAGTGCCAGGGGGATCAGCCGTTTCAACAGCTGCTGCACCAGGCGCCCCGGCCGTGTGGGCAGACGTCGCAGCGCTGGACGCGCGGTGAGGATCGAGGCGCGCGGCACACCAGCAACCGTGAATAACGTCAGTCTGATGGGCCAGCAACGCTTTGGCTGCTGTGGTCCTGAGAGAGTGGCCGGATGGAATTGCTTCTTGAGCCCCTCGCCCACGACTTCATGGTCAGGGCGCTGTTGGTGAGTGCCTTGGTCGGTGGTGTGTGCGGGTTGCTCTCCTGCTACATGACCCTGAAGGGATGGGCCCTGATGGGAGATGCGGTCTCCCACGCGGTGCTTCCAGGCGTCGTGGTGGCTTATGCGTTGGGTCTTCCCTTCTCGCTCGGAGCGTTTGTGTTCGGGGTGGGCTCGGTGGCGGCGATCGGTTTCGTCAAGCAGAAATCACGCGTGAAGGAAGACACGGTGATTGGCCTGGTGTTCACCGGCTTTTTTGCCCTCGGGCTCGTGCTTGTTTCGAAGACGCGAAGCAACATCGATCTCACCCACATTCTGTTTGGAAATGTGTTGGGCATCACCGCTGGCGATATTCATCAGACTCTGGTGATTTCGTTGTTGGTGCTGACCCTCTTGCTGGTGTTTCGGCGTGACCTGATGCTGTTCTGCTTCGATCCGACCCACGCGCGATCGATCGGGATTAACACTGGTCTTCTGCATTACATGTTGTTGGGCTTGTTGTCACTGGCTGCCGTCGCCGGACTTCAGACCGTGGGCATCATTCTTGTGGTGGCGATGCTGGTTACACCGGGGGCTACGGCATATCTGCTGACCGACCGCTTCGATCGGATGACGGCCCTGGCCATCTCCAGCAGCGTTGTGTCCAGTGTGCTGGGCGTGTTTGTCAGTTACTGGACCGATAGCTCAACAGCAGGCTGCATCGTTCTGGTGCAAACCGCTCAATTTGTGTTGGCTTTTCTGTTCGCACCCCGCCACGGCGTTCTCAGTAACTTCAACCCCTGAACGGTCGGATCAGCAGAGCCAGCACACAGAGCACCCCGATCAAAGGACCGGGTGGGAGGTCAAGGGCGATCGCCATGCCCAGGCCACCGCTACTCAGGACGAAGCCGGTGCCGGCTCCCCGCAGCATCAGCTGCTTGAGGCTGGAACTTTGCTCCACATGGAGCAGAACCGGTGCACACAGCAGAGCGATCACCAGGACAACGCCGACAGCGGTGAGGCTGCTGATCACCACAAGTGCGGTGATCACGGTCATGGCAAAGCGAAGTTGAGCCACGGGCCGACCCGCAGCGGCGGCGCCGTCGGGATCCACGCCGAGATACACAAAGTCGCGGTACCGGGTCAGGAGCACCAGCACGAGAGCCAGTCCCGCCAGCGCGGTGCCCATCAGGTCAGCGTCATGGGCCGCCAATAAGTCGCCAAACAGCAGCGATTCCAGATCAACGCGCAGCCGAAGCAAGGGAATCAGCAGGACGCCCAGGGCAATGAAACCCGCGAGCACCGTGTTCATCACACCGTCTTCCCGACCGGGAAAGCGACGATTGAGCTGATCGGCAAGCAAGGCACCCAAGACGGCGCTGACCAGGCCACCGGCGGTGACGTTCCAATCAAAGGCCAGGGCCAGCACGATGCCGGGCAGCACGGCATGGGTAATCAGATTGGCCTGGAGCAGGCGGCGCTGCGTGATCAGGAGTGCCCCTGTGGCTGGACAGAGCACGCCGACCAGCGTGGCCACCAGGGCTGGAATCAACCACCAGTTATCCACAGCAGTGGTTCCCCATGCAGGTCATATCGCTCAGCCGGTGCCGCACGTCTTCAGGGGTGCCGATGGCGAGCATGGTGCCGTCGAGCACGATCACGCGGTCATAGGCGTCGAGGGCCTGGCCCCAGTCATGGCTGCTGACCAGCAGTGTGTGCCCTGCTTCCGCCAGTCGGCGCATCAGACCCAGCAGTTGCTCTCTGGCCGGTGGGTCAATGGCGCTGCATGGTTCATCCAGTAGGAGGATGTCGGCGTTCTGGATCAGGGTCCGAGCCAGAAGAGCCCGTTGCTGTTGTCCTCCGGAGAGTTGATTCAGCCGCCGGGGTCCCACACCCTCCAATCCAACCTGATCAAGGCAGAGCGCTGCGGAGGCTTTGGCCCCGCGCTGGCGGCCGAGGTCGACCATGTCGCTCACCGTGATCGGAAAGGACCAGTCGATGGCAGCCCGCTGTGGCATCAGAGCGATGCTGCCCTGGGCTTCAACGGATCCAGCCCTGGCTTGCAGTCGGCCTTGGAGGAGATGCAACAGGGTTGATTTGCCTGCACCGTTCGGACCGACCAGGGCAGTGAGGCTGCCTGGCTCCAGGTCAAAGCTGACCTGGTCGATCACTGTGTGGTCGCCGAACCCAAAACAGAGATGGCGGGCACTGAGTCGTGTCCGGGCTGGTGAAGAGGTCGTTGTCAAAGCGATGTCCCCGTTTCTCCATCTTGATGTTGCCGGGGGGTTGCGGGATTCCCCTGTGATGGAAGAATGATAATCATTCTCACTAATTCAGTTGTGGGCTTGATCGTTCGACGCCCTCTGGGATGGGTGGCCCTGGTCTGGGCTCTCCCAGGCCTGGTTGCTCCGGCACAAGCGGCTCCAGCGAGGGTTGTGGCTGTTGACGGCACCCTCTGCGATCTCACCCGCACCCTGGCGGGTCGTTCGCTCAATGTCACCTGTTTGATTCCCCCCGGTGGCGATCCGCACCGCTATCGGTTGAAGCCCAGTGATCGGCAGGCGCTGTCTCAGGCTGCGCTGGTGGTCCACGTGGGCTTCGGGCTCACGCCGGTGGCTAAGAAAATCAGCTCGACCGGTAACGTCGTTGCCGTCGGTGAACTGGCCCTGCCGGGGTATCGCGGCAACGATCCCCACATCTGGCACAACCCTGCCAACAGTGCGGCCATGGTGTCCGTGTTGTCGACCAAGTTGGCGGCTGTTGTTCCAGCGGATCAGCGACCGGCCGTTGCGGCGCGGGCGGCGAAGGCGAAGGCCGTCTGGGCAGGCCTGGGACGCTGGGCTGGGACGCAATTCGCGTCAATTCCCCCAGCGCAACGGGTGCTGGTCACGGATCACCAGAGCTACAGCCACCTGGCGCGGCGCTACGGGTTGAAGGAACTGTCGATGCTCGACAGCTACAGCTCCGGGGGGGTCCTGCGGCCATCAAGCCTGACCCGCATCACCAAAGCGGTTCAAGCATCGGGTGCCAAAACGATCTTCACCCCCTCCATCCCTGCCAATAAAACGCTGCAACGCATCAGTCGATCCACTGGATTGCCGATTGCGTCCACCCCTCTCTATGGCGAGGGGTTGGCCTCCGGTCAATCGGCTGTGTCCACAGCCATCAGCAACGTTTGCACGATTGTTCAGGGCCAGGGTGGGCGCTGCGACCGTTCCTCGGCTGATGCTCTGAGCCGCCGGTGGTCGGCGTTGCGCTGAGTCGGTGTTGTCTCTTCGTTCGTTTCGTCAGTTGTCTTGTTCCGTGCCGACTTTCATGATCCGCTCTCAACTGCTGTCCCTCGTTTGTTTGCTCGCTCCGCTGGTCTCCGCACCGGCGGCTCTGGCCCATGGTTCCCATGGTGGAGGGAACAACGAAGCCCTCGCTGCCGGTGATTTCGACTTCACTCCTGTGATCAGCTTGGAGGGTCATGGCGGGTTTGAAACCAATCTCGATGGGGCCCCCAAACACGTCGCGATTGATGGGTTGTTTGGCGGCGTTTTCTCCTGGGGATTAGGCCATGGAGCCAATGTGTCCATCGAGGCAGCCATTGGTCCTGCCTTGGTCTGGGGCGAAGCGGAGCACTTCTACGGCAAGGTTCACGTCGATGACCATGCAGAGGAGTCTGATGACACTCACGGCCATGAGATCGACGATGTCCACGACGATCATGACGACCACGCTGATCACGCCGATCACGACGACCACGATGTTCATGACGATCACGACGAACACGCTGACCACGCCCATGGGCACGATTCCGACTTCAAACGGGTCGACCTCAAGGGCTACCTGCAGGTGCGTTATGCCCCCAACGATCGGCTGAATCTGGCGTTGTCCTGGATGCCGTATTGGGTCACCAAGGATCAGGGTGATGATCTTGAGGGTTTAAAAAATGAACTCAGCGCCAAACTCACCTGGGGCCTCGGTGATGGTGATGTGAACTTTGGTCTTGGCGATGGTCTGACTGATCTTGTGGATGGTGTGTATGTCTCCGTCGATCACCGTCAGGGATGGGAATCGGATGGGGTGTGGATGGGCAATTACACCGATCCACGGGTTGGATTGGGCTTCAAAGTTGGTGCTGACGAAGTCAACATCAAACTCGAGGCTGGCCCTCGTTTTTACACGCCTGGACATTATTCAGGGTTGAATCAACGCACCGACTTTGCGGGCGAGGTCGAAGTGTCTGTTCCGGTTGGCGATGCTCTGTTGTTTGCCCATTGGCAACCGGTGTACACCCCCGAGGACGCCCCTGGTTGGGGTGAGGGCTGGCAGCATCACGTTGGAACAGGGGTGAGCTTCAGCTTCTGAGCCACTGGGCGTCGTCGACGGCAACGGGCAGGACCCTGTCCCACTCCAGCGAGTCGGCATCAAGGAACCCCGGTTGGCCTGACGACTGGCCGGGTTCGATCACGGTGAGCAGCAATCGATTGCTGACCGGATCGAATTGCAGCTGTGATCCCCCGCGCACGGTCCTTGGGGCCAGCTTGTTGCGTTTGAGCACGGTCCCCTCCCCATTCATCAGCAGGATTTCGTGCGCACCTTGGTTGTCCTGCCAGCGTCCGAGTACGGCCCAGATCCGATCGCCGCTGCCGTCACAGGACACCGCCAGGATGGCCTCGTCACCAAGCCACAACTGTCTGGGGGCCAGGCCAGGAATCACCAGTTCGATTGAGCGGCGGTAGTCAGGCCAGTGGCGAATCAGGATCGCCCGTCCGGAGGCGGCGCAAAAGGCGCCCAGTTCGCGGCTTCCCGGCAAGGTTTGCGGGGCACGCCCGTTGTCCACCACAGGGCGCAGGCTGATGCTGTCGTACCCCGGCACCACAAGGCCACCCCCCGGTGGCAGCAGCGCGATGGGGCCGGATGCCGAGACCTTGAGCTCGTGTCGGGATCCAGTGGCGCGGATCAAGGTCACCCGTTTGCTGTCCGGCCGCAACCCACCGCTCTGCACCAACAGATCGCCTTGCAGATTGCTGCTCAGGTGCCCGAACAGCACCGGTTGCGTGGTTAGGGGTTCCAGCGCCAACGGGTGCGGCGGTTGGAGCGCGTCGCGCTCTTGACTCCGGTTGCTGGTCTGCAGCGGTTGCAGCCAGATCTCGTCTTGCCCCTCATGGTCCGAGCTGACCAGGGCGATGCCCTGTCCATTGCCGAGGGGCACCAGCTGACTGATCTGGGGCCAGATCGGACTGAGGGCGTGCCAACGTCCTTGGCGATCCAGCAGCTGAACCTGCTGACCGGTCTCCAGTTGACGGATCACCAGCAGCCATGGTCTGGGATCCCACCACCACCGCTGTGGCTTCAGCGCCGTTTGGCGTTGGTCGTCTCCAGCCAGATCCAGAGCGATGGGCGTGTTGATCGTGGCTGAGCGTTCAATGATCAGGCGCAGTGGATTGCTGCTTCCGAGCCAGCGATGGGGCAAGGCTGGGGTGAGCTGCGTCTCCGCTGCCAGATGCCGGGCATTCATCGGCCGGCTGAACTGCAGATCGAGGGCTGCGCTGCCGGATTGGATCTGCTGTGACGTGATGCTGTTCAGACGTGGGGGACGACGAAGCAGAACCTGCTGTTGCACCACCACCGCCACGGAGGCGAAGGCCAGCAGTACAACGAGGCGCCGGGTCATGGCTCAAAGGGCCGATCCGGCCGCTCAACGGGACTGATCTGATCCGGAACCACGACGGCCACGGGTTGGCCCTCCCGCTGTTCAACGGCCATGGTGCCCGTGATGGTCAGCCATTGATTGGTCTGCGGCGTCATGCCATCGGGCCAGGCCACCGGCAACCCTGCCGGTGTTGCGTCGGCCAAGCAGCAACGCACCGTGAGCCGAGCGATCAGCGCGGGGCCGTTCGGTTGAGCCCACACGAACCCCGTGATGTTTACCGGATTGCCAGCAGCCAGGTCTGGATCTCCCTGGCTGCGCAACAGCCGGACCCATTCGGTGAGCGTGCGTTGTTCTGGGGGAAGCACAAACGCCAGGTCCGGCGGTTCCGGCAGACCCTGGGGCCGGGTGGCGGCCAGGTCGCTGAAGGAGGGGTTGGGGGGAACCAACAGCACGACCAGGGCGACTAGGGCGCTGATCAACCAGGACCGCGACAGCCGCTCGCGGCGACTGCGCTCGGGCCGGATCCCTGCCCGCAAGGCGATCCATAGGCCCGCGATGATCAAGGCCACCCCGGAGCTGGCCACCAGGCCGTGAAAGACGCTGCGCATCAGCAGATCGACCCGTCCGGAGATCACGCTCCAGAGCACGACCCAGCCCCAGAGGATCAGCAGCAGACCGCGCGTCATCGCTCCAGCCTCACAGCAACCACAGGTTCACCCCCTGACCGATCAGCAGAACCCCGAGGCTGGCAGCCAGGGCTGTGATCGCGATCGCCCGTGGGCGCATCAGCACCGTGAATAAGCCGGCCAACTTCAGGTCCACCACAGGACCCAGCAACAGGAAGGCGAGCAGGGCCCCTGGCGTCACCACCGCAGCGAATCCCAAGGCCAGAAAGGCGTCCACGCTGGAGCAGACCGAGACCACGATGGCCAGAAGCATCAACGCCAGAATCGATGCCGTCGGGGCTGTGCCGATGGCGAGCAACCAGCTGCGGGGGAGCCAAGTCTGCACCAGGGCTGCGATGGCGCAACCGAGCACCAGCAGGGCCAGAAGGCCGAGAAATTCCCGACTGCTTTGATCGAGGATCTCCAGCCCGGAGGGTCTGGTCGTTGGTGGGCTCTCGTCGGATGGCCGAGGGTCGCCGATCAGTCCGCCGCTGCGTTCCAACAGGTTGACTCGACTGAGCGGTTGATTGATCCGCCGTTCGTTGAACAGAACTCCTTCCAGCAGCTGCGCTTCCGGCAGTTGCACC
This sequence comes from Synechococcus sp., assembly GCA_049619435.1. GTDB lineage: Bacteria > Cyanobacteriota > Cyanobacteriia > PCC-6307 > Cyanobiaceae > Parasynechococcus. The sequence continues at coordinate 8,883 of JBMZMY010000008.1, read as the reverse complement.
AGGATCAGGCTGAGCAACACCGCCAGCACAAAGGCGCCGAGGGGCCGGGCCACCAGCAACCAGGGTTGATCGGGGAAGGCTGCCCAGGTGCTGGCGAGCACGATCGGATTCAGCACAGGGGCTGCAAACAGAAACCCGAAGGCGGTACCCAGCGGAGCACCGCTGGCCAGAAGGCGCCGCGCCACCGGAACGTTGCCGCATTCACAGGCAGGCAGGGCAAAGCCCATCAATGCTCCAGTGATCGGGGCCAGCACCGGGTTGCTGGGCAAGCGGCGGATCCAGGCGGTCTGGGGAACCAGCCAACGGGCCAGCCCGGCGATGCTCACCCCAAGCAGCAGAAAGGGAATGGCCTCGAGCAGGAGTCCCTGAAAAATGGCCCAGGCGGTGGAGATGCTCTCCAAATCGCGACGATGGCGGGATAAATGGATGCCTCCAGCATCGCGCCAATGCACAGCCCGGCAAGGCAGGGTGGGTGGCGATTGGACCAGCTGCGGATGGGGTGGCACTTCTGGGTGGATCGCGGCGGCACCTTCACCGATCTGATCGGCTGTGATCCCGAAGGTCACCTGCATGTCCGCAAGGTGCTCTCGGACAGCGCAGGGCCGGATCCGGCTGTTGCGGCCATGCGCGATTGCCTGGGTCTGGCCCCCGATGCGGTGTGGCCGGACGGACGAGTGGATGGTGTCCGCTTGGGCACCACCGTGGCCACCAATGCTCTGTTGGAGAGCGCCGGCACGCCGCTGTTATTGCTCACCAACACCGGTTTGGCTGACCTGCTGCGCATCGGCGATCAGCACCGCACGGATCTGTTTGCGTTGAACCAGGCGACCCCTGCGTCGCTGGCCGAGGTTGTTGTCGAGGTGCCAGGTCGGGTCTCCGCGGGTGGTGAGGAGGTGGAACCTTTTCATTGCCCGGACGCGCTGCGGCAGGAGCTGAGGGGGCTGCGCGACTCCGGTCTCTGCCATGCGGTGGTGGCGTTGATGCATGCCCACCGCAATCCGGAGCACGAACGGGCCTGGGCTGCGCTGTTGCGTTCGCTGGGCTTTGAGCAGGTGACCTGCTCCCATCAGGTGAGTGCCATGCCCCGTCTGGTGCCGCGCGGCCAGACCGCCCTGGCCGAAGGGGCGGTGGCTCCCGTGCTGCGCGGGTATCTCGATCAGGTGCAAAGGGCCCTGGGCGTGGCCACCCCGCTTCGGGTGATGACCTCCAGTGGAGCCCTGCAGGATCCCCAGGCTCTGCTCGCGAAGGACACGATTCTTTCCGGTCCGGCGGCGGGCATGGTCGGGGCCATTGCCGCGGCCCGTGCGGCTGGGTTTGGTGATGGGCCGGTGGTTGGCTTCGATATGGGGGGGACCTCCACCGACGTGTTCTGTGTGGAAACAGCGGCGTCCTCAGCACTGCATCAACTGCAGGACACGACGGAGATCGCCGGGTTGCAGTTGCTGGCTCCCCGTTTGGCCATCGCCACCGTCGCCGCCGGGGGAGGCTCCGTTCTGCAGGGGGATGGTGATCGTCTGCAGGTGGGTCCGCGATCGGCGGGGGCTCGGCCTGGCCCGGCCTGCTATCGGGCCGGAGGACCGCTCACGATCACCGATGCCAACCTGCTGCTGGGCCGACTTCAATTGGATCGCTTTCCGGCGGTGTTTGGAGCCAAGGGCGATCAAGCACCGGATCTGGAGGTGGTTCAACAGACCTTTGCTGCTCTGGCTGAGGACCTGGGTCAGCCATGCGAGGAGTTGGCGGAGGGAGCACTCCAATTGGCGATTGAGCGCATGGCCGATGCGATTCGTCGGGTGTCGCTTCACCGCGGTCAGGACATCCGTGGCGGGGTGTTGGTCGCCTATGGAGGCGCCAGCGGCCAGCACGCCTGTCGCCTGGCGGACGAATTGGGTCTCGAGTCCGTCCTGCTGCATCCGATGGCGGGGGTGTTATCGGCCTACGGCATGGGTCAGGCCCGTCAGCGCCGGCGGTTGCAACGGCACTGCGGCACGGCGTTGACCGCCGACCTGTTGGAGCAGCTGCCTGCCATGGTGTGTGCTTTGAATCGGCAGGCCCGTCTCCTCCTTGAGCAGCAGGGCGATGGAGGCGACAGCGCTGAATTGGCGGTGACGCTGGACCTGCGTTACGCGGGTGCCGATCAGACCCTGACCCTGCCTTGGCATGAGCGGATCGGGCTGGCAGAGCTGATCGCTGCCTTTCAAGCCAGCCATCGGCAGCGCTACGGCTACTGCATTGCCGCCGATGAGGCCTTGGTGCTGGAGATGCTCAACGTTGAGCTCATCGCAGCTCAGCAGTTTCAGCCTGCGGCGACCACCGCGCCAAGCCGAGTTGGCAGGCCTGCTGCATCAGCCCGTCAGGTGACCGTGCACTGGCGTGGACGGGGCTGGTCTTCGGTGCCGTTGATCGATCGCGAGTCGTTGTGCTGTGGAGAGAGCGTTGTGGGTCCGGCGTTGATCGCGGAGGCCACCGGATGCATCGTGCTCGAACCGGGCTGGACCGCAGTGCTCAACGCTGAAGCGTCACTCCTGCTGAAGCGAGAGGCTGTCGCGACCGACACCTCGCTTGCCCTCGATCCTGCTGCCGTGCGCGGGGAGTTGTTCCGCCATCGCGTCATGGCGATTGCTCAGCAAATGGGGGAACGGCTGCGGCAAAGCAGCCGTTCGGTGAACATCCGCGAACGGTTGGATTTCTCCTGCGCCCTGTTCGATCGCCAAGGGGCCTTGGTGGCCAATGCCCCGCACATCCCGGTGCATCTGGGTTCGATGGGAGACAGCGTTCGCGACCTGCTGTTGCAGGTGCAATCGGGTGCGATCGACCCCTTGCAGCCTGGCGACACCCTGCTGAGCAATGACCCCTTCCACGGCGGCACCCATCTGCCGGACATCACCGCGATCACGCCGGTGTTCTGTGGTGATCGACAACCGAGCTTTTTTGTCGCCAGTCGGGGGCATCACGCCGATGTGGGCGGAATCAGCCCTGGCTCGATGCCATCGTTCAGCCGATCCATTGCCGACGAAGGTCTGCTGCTGCGCAATCTTCTGTTTGTGCGTCATGGGCAGATCCAACGGACGTCCTTACAAGCCGCCTGGGCGTCACAGCGGACGCCTCCGCGCAATCCAGAGGAACTGCTGGCTGATCTCCAGGCCCAGGTGGCTGCCAATCAGGCGGGGGTTGATGGGGTGCAACGCCTGGTGGAGCGGGAGGGGCTCGTTGCCGTGAGCGACCAGATGGCGGCTCTTCAGCAACAGGCTGCCGGTTGTGTCCGTCGCTTGCTGCAGCGCGTGGAGGATGCCGAGCATCAGGTCAGCCTGGATGACGGCGCACGCTTGGCTGTGAAGGTGCGGGTCCATCGTGCCCAGCAGCGACTTGAGCTGGATTTCAGCGCCAGTTCAGCCCAGCAGAGCTCCAATTTCAATGCACCGCTGGCGGTGACGCGGGCCTGCGTTCTCTATGTGATCCGCTGCCTGCTGGACGACGACATTCCGCTGAACGATGGCTGCTTTACCCCGGTCGACCTGGTTGTTCCCACCGGCACAGTGCTTAACCCGCAGTACCCCGCTGCTGTTGTTGCCGGCAATGTCGAGGTGTCCCAGGCCCTCTGCAACCTTCTGTTCGGAGCCTTCGGCGTTCAGGCGGCCAGCCAGGGAACAATGAACAACCTCAGCTTCGGCGATGGACAGCGTCAGTACTACGAAACCATTGCTGGCGGTGGCGGTGCCGGCGATGGCTTCGATGGATCCGTCGGCCTGCAGAGTCACATGACCAATTCCCGCCTGACGGATCCGGAGGTGTTGGAAGCGCGCTATCCGGTTCGGCTTGAGCGCTTTGCCATCCGCTCTGGCAGCGGAGGTTCCGGTGACTGGTGCGGAGGCGATGGCCTGGAGCGCACCATTCGATTTCTCGAACCGATGACGCTGTCGCTGATCAGCGGATCCCGATCTGTGGCCCCCTTCGGGCTGCATGGAGCCGAACCAGGGGCCTGCGGTGTCAATGGTTTGCTGTGCGCCGATGGGTCCTATCGAGAGTTACCCGGTGCCGTGCAACTTGATCTCAACGTTGGTGACGCCATTGTGGTGAAGACCCCGGGTGGCGGCGGTTACAACCTGGTGAGGTAGTGGTTGATTATCGATTTGTTTGTTCGACAGATTGATTTGTGGCCGAGTGTTAACGCGTTGGCTAAAGATTTGACAGTGAATGAATCCGACTGTGTCTTCGACGTGGTTATCTCTGCTGCTGGGAATATCGACGGCCCTGTTGTCGGCCTCTTCAGTGTCAGCTGCCCCTGGTCATGACCATTCCACTGTGACGGAGGAGCTGATTCGCCAGCAACGCGAAGCGTTGGCCCGCTCCACCTCCAAGCAAGGGTTTGGTCCTCAGTCCCCCAGAGATCTCAACCAGATCAATGGGTTGAATCGGCGCACATTTGCTGCGGCTCCGAGTCGTTCAACTCTGAATCTCTGCAATATCCATTTCCATGCCAATGCCGAACACAAAGGAGGTGACTTCACCACCTATGCCGGACCTGGCAATGGCCAAGGTGCGGGCACCGGTTTTCGCTATGACGGAGTTCTGAGTGCTGCTGAGCTGCGGCCGCTGTCGTTCAGCGTCGGCAAGGGCAACTACGGAGAGCTCGTGCCAGGCGACACCCTGGAGGTGCATTACGTGCACAGTTCCGCCAAGGTCAAGCCCGGCCCAGGTCTGGGCTCCTGCGTTGATCCGGCCATCACGAATCCACAGCTCCGTGTGGAAACCATCGTTGTGGTTCTTGTGAATGATCCTGCAGCTGCTGATTTCCAGGCCTTAACGCAAATCAATCGCGTCAATGGTCTGTATCAGGCCACTGGCTTGCCAATGGATCTGGGGCAACCGGTGAGCTATGCCGGTTCCACCACGGGGCCCAGCTACAACGAAACAGCCTCACCGTTCCAGGTCACCTGGAACGTTCGTCCGCGGGTGCTCAAGGTGGATATCACGTCCGTTGATCGTTGGCTTCGCGACAACCCCTTTGATGAGACAGCCGCCCACGGGGTGCGCAATCTGGTACTCAATCAAACGCTCCTCTCGCCGATTCCATCAGGCCAGCGGTGATCTGCAGAGGCGTCGGATCGGATGAATCTCATCCTGCTTACCGCTGAGGATTGGCTGGATTCATCGCGGATCTGCCTTCGGGATCACCGCGCTGATCACATCCGACAGGTGCTGCGCTCAAGCGTTGGCGATGTCCTGAAGCTTGGGCGCGTCGGGGGCCTGAAGGGAGTTGGGGTGATTGAGCGGATCGACGGCGATGTCATTCAGCTGCAGGTGGAGTTGCAGACTCCTCCACCGCCTCGACATCGCTTTGATCTGGTGCTGGCCTTACCGCGGCCGAAAATGTTGCGGCGGATCTTACGGGCTGTTGCTGAATTCGGTGTTGAGCATCTGCATCTGATTAACACCGCCCGAGTTGAGAAAAGTTATTGGCAATCACCACTGCTGCGTCCCGACAAGATTGAAGCGGCGTTGTACGCGGGGATGGAACGCTCGATGGACACGATTTGCCCTCAGGTGCATCTCCACCAACGGTTCCGTCCCTTTGTGGAAGATCACTTATCCGAGTTGTGTGCGTCTCGTCCCTGTTGGCTGACGGATCCAACCGGGACGATGCCACTCTCGGCCGTGTCGGATCAGCCGGCGGTGGTGATGATCGGCCCGGAGGGCGGTTTTGTGCCGTTCGAACTTGCCTTCGCTGAATCGGTGCTGGCGACCCGAGTCCATTTGGGACAGCGCATCCTCAGCGTGGATACGGCCCTTACCACGGTGTTGGCGCAGTCCCTGGTTCCTTGATGGACCTAGCGTGAACGGCTCTTTCGATCAGGACCCACAGCGGCCTTGACCAGCAAACTCATCGTGGGCAGTGAGGAGTGGTGCTCCTTGCCCGGACTCGGCCTTCCAGCGATCAAGGCCCGGGTTGATTCCGGAGCCGCGACGTCATCGCTCCATGCGTTCAATATTGTTCCGATCCAGCGTGATGGTGCTGACTGGATCAGTTTTGAAGTGCATCCACTGCAGAACGACCGGTCGGTTGTGGTGCGCCATGAGGCTGAGGTGGTGGAACGGCGTGGGGTGCGCAACACCAGTGGGATCACGGAAACCCGTTATGTGATTCGTGAGGACCTGGTGCTCGGCGATCAGACCTGGCCGATTGAGCTCACGCTCACCAATCGGGATGCCATGGGCTACCGGATGCTGCTGGGGCGCGAGGCCATGGTGGGTCGCGTGCTGGTGGATCCGGAGGGAAGCCATCAACTTGGCGACGTTTCCGTTCAGGAACTCGAGGGGATGTACGCCCACCTGCGCACCGAGCGGACCGGCTTGCGCATCGCTCTATTGGCCACCGATCCGGAGCTGTACAGCAACCGACGCCTGATGGAGGCGGGTGAGGAGCGGGGTCATCGCATGGAGTTCCTCAACGTCAAGCAGTGCTACATGCGGCTGGATCCTCAGAATCCTGAGATGCATTACCGAGGCGGCAATGTGCTCGAGCGCATCGACGCTGTGATCCCGAGGATTCGGCCCAGCATCACCTTCTATGGCTGCGCGATCACCCGTCAGTTCGAGGCGATGGGGATTCGTGTGCTGAATGCCGCGGAGCCGATCAAGCGGTCCCGGGACAAATTGCTGGCGTCTCAGCTGTTTGTTCGCCACGGCTTGAGCATGCCCGTGACTGGGTTTGCCAGCTCACCGTTGGACACCAAGGATCTGATCAAGATGGTCGGTGGGGCACCGCTGATTCTCAAGTTGTTGGAGGGGGCTCAGGGTCGAGGCGTTGTTCTCGCTGAAACCCAGAAAGCAGCGGAAAGTGTGATCAATGCGATGAAAAGCCTGAATGCCAATCTTTTGGTTCAGGAATTCATCAAGGAAGCTGGCGGCAAGGACCTGCGTTGCTTTGTGATCGGCGGAAAAGTGGTGGCGGCCATTGAACGCACGGCCGCTGTGGGTGATTTCCGCTCCAATATCCACCAAGGTGGGTCAGCGCAAGCGGTGCGCATTCGTCCGGAGGAGCGCCGTTTGGCCCTTGCGGCAACTCGGGCTCTCGGCCTGGATGTGGCGGGCGTGGACATCATTCGCGCCGAGCGTGGACCGCTGCTGTTGGAGGTGAACTCCAGTCCAGGTCTTGAGGGCATCGAAACAGCCACGGGGAAGGACCTCGCTGGGCAGATGATCCAGGATCTCGAGCGCAAGCTTGGCTGGGTGCGACCGCTCGCGGTGTAGTTCGCCGGTTGATGATCTGTCATCCAACCGTGGTGCTCAAGCACTGCCGGTTGCAGATTGAAAATGTGCCTCAAATCTCCCGTCGATGCTGGCCACGCTGGTGTTGGTGATCTGGTTGCTCTCGATTTCGTTGCGTCTCTCGCGGCAAAAACGTCTTGATTAGCCTTGGCCGACTCCAGTTTTACAACGGTCACGGATGTCTGATGCTTTGAAGTTGTCGTTGTCGTTATTGGCGTTGATGGCGATGGTGGTTGCTCTTGTGATCGCTGGCTACCTCAAGGCTGGGATGAACCTCAGTGCCGTGATTGACCACCTCGGTTGAGATCCCCCCATTTGGGGGTATTGGATTGGGTGAGCATTTATCACCATGGACCAGCAGGGTTACCGTCGAGCAATCCTGCACTTTGACGCGTCAGCAGGAGTGAACAGGGCGGAGAATCTCTGTTCGCTTCCTTCCTGAGCGCCGTTGCAGGCCTGGTCCGGTCGAGGCGAAATCAGCCGAAAAAGCGAAAAGACGCTGGTTCAGGGGCTGGGTCAGGCCAGGGTTGTGGCATGACCATGAGCCTTGCCCTCGTTCTGGCCCGTTGTTCAGCGCGCAGCCTGATCAACCACTCCACGTCGATGGATCTGGCTGGTGTTCTGCACTTGCGATCCCAGTTGTTGCTGGAGGGAGAGGACGAGTTGGCTGCTGGTTTGCAGGATCTGGCCCGCGGGATGCGCGCTGGCCGTGTGCCATAAAAAAACCCCGCCGAAGCGGGGCATTGGATCAGTCAATGGTGGTTCACTTCTTGACTTTCAATCCGCGATACACAAGAACAATGTTTTTGTTCGTCGAGACCGTAGGGGTGGTCTGGGTGTACTGCTGGCCGCGATAGGTCAAGGTCATGGATGGTTCCTCGAAGCAAGCTCAGGTCCCCGTTCCATGGCCTGAGTCGAACTGCGCCTCGCCGTGGACGAGGTGAACGTTGCGTAGCGATTGCTACCCCTTCGTTTTATCGAAGGGGAGCTCATGCGTGTCGTTCATGTCGATACACATCCATGGACCTGTTTCACAGGCCGGCTCTGCGACCCCGACGACGACCCAGCGGCTCCAGCCAATCGTCCAATGTTGAGGGTTGTTTGGTCAGGGGCATGCGGCAGCCAAGGTTGATGTCCCCTGCATCAATCAAACGGCCGAGCCGCAGTGCCGTGGCCTCTTCTGCTCGATTGAAGCTGGTTTGGTTGGTGGTCAACCAATTCACCTCACGCTCCGTGATCACACCAGTGCTCAGGGATTCCAGGAAGACCTCACCCACAGTCATGAGAAGAATGTAACAACTTCGTTACATTCTGGCGCGGCCTTGCTCCGTCTGTGGGGGGAGCGGATCAAAGGGGTCCTTTGAGCGATCGCCTCCAGGGGGATACAGCGGAGATGTTCTTTGGTGACCTGACGTTGTCGAATTTCATCGCGTCAAGCCAGAGACATTGCACAGCCTGGGGTCTGTTGAGTTGATCGCTGTCGATGGTCCGCATCCAAGGTGACGCCGAGCTGTTGCGCTGTTTGTTGCAACAAGCGGATCGCAGCTCTGGTCATCCCCAGCACTGCAAAGGCTTCCGCGTTGAGCCACGCACACTTATTGAGAATGACTTGCA
>JBMZMY010000007.1:0-59469 GCA_049619435.1 Synechococcus sp. | reverse complement strand
CGGAGGTCACCATCGGCCACCGTGCCGTCATCCATGGCGCCCAGCTGGAGGATGGCTGTCTGATCGGCATTGGAGCCATTGTTCTCAATGGTGTGACGGTCGGGCGCGGAGCCGTCGTCGCTGCTGGATCGGTGGTCACCAAAGACGTCCCCCCCGCAACGCTGGTGATGGGAGTGCCCGCCACCATCAAGCGCGAGCTCACTGACGAGACGCTCCATGAACAGCTGGCCCACGCCAGGCGTTATGCCGATCTGGCTGCAGCGCATGCGAAGCGCAGCCGAGACGCCACTTGATCAATTGCTGCAAATTCAATCCATCCAGCTCCCAAGGGCAGCAAAACTCCGTCAGAAGTTCGTAAGATCTCCGACAGTTTTTCCAGTTCCATGGACCTTCGGCTTGTCCTCGTGGCCTCCCCGATTCTTCTGGCACTGGGTTGGGCTGGTTTCAACATCGGCCGCGCCGCCGTTGGTCAGTTGCAGCTGATGATCAAGCGCAGCCGCGCCTGAGTTTTCAACGCCATTCGTAGGCTGAACGGATTGCTTCCGCAGTCCGTTGTCGTCTGAGACCCGTTCCATCACCGTTCTCGGCGCCGGCTTAGCGGGCACGGAAGCCGCCTGGCAGATCGCCTCAGCTGGGCTGCCGGTCACGATCGTTGAAATGCGTCCGATTCGGCGTTCTCCTGCCCACCACAGCAGCGAGTTCGCCGAACTGGTGTGCAGCAATAGTTTTGGTGCGCTGAGCAGCGATCGCGCAGCGGGACTATTGCAAGAAGAATTACGCCGTCTTGGTTCAGTCGTGATCAAAACGGCCGACGACCATGCCGTCCCCGCTGGCGGGGCACTGGCCGTCGACCGGGGCCGTTACAGCGCGGCGCTCACCGAAGCTCTGGACCGACACCCTCTGGTGACCATTGAGCGCCGCGAACAGCAGCAGCTGCCCGCGGAGGGGGACATCACCGTTCTGGCCACCGGCCCGCTCACCAGTGAACCCCTGGCCGAAGATCTGCGCCAGTTCACCGGCACCGCCGATTGCCACTTCTTCGATGCGGCAAGCCCGATCGTCCATGGCGACAGCATCGACCTCAACGTCGCCTTCCGGGCGAGTCGCTACGACAAGGGTGATGCCGACTACATCAACTGCCCGATGGACCGGGAGCAGTATCTCCGCTTCCGGGATGCTCTCCTCAGCGCCGAGCAGGCTGAGCTCAAGGACTTTGACCAAAGCGATGCCACCTTCTTCGAGGGCTGTCTGCCGATTGAAGAGCTCGCACGCCGGGGGGAAGACACCATGCGCTACGGACCGCTCAAACCGATCGGTCTCTGGGACCCGCGCTGGGGCGATGTCAACGACCGGGATGTCAGGCGCGCCAAACGGGCCTACGCCGTTGTGCAGTTGCGCCAGGAGGACAAGGACGGTCGCCTCTGGAATCTGGTTGGCTTCCAGACCAATCTGAAATGGGGCGAACAGAAACGTGTTCTGCAGATGATTCCCGGCCTTGAGCACGCCGAATTCGTTCGCTTCGGGGTGATGCACCGCAACACTTTTCTGGAATCACCCAAGCTGCTCGAACCCACCCTGCAGTTCCGCTCGCGAGCGACGCTGTTGGCTGCAGGGCAGATCACCGGAACCGAGGGCTATGCCGCCGCTGTTGCTGGCGGCTGGCTGGCGGGAACCAATGCTGCACGGCTTGCCCGAGGCTTGAAGCCGATCAACCTTCCTGCCACGACGATGGCTGGAGCGCTCACCCATTTTGTGAGCGAGGCACCCACCAAGAAGTTCCAGCCGATGCCTCCCAACTTCGGCCTCTTGCCCGATCTTCCCGAACGCATCCGCGACAAACGCGCGCGGTACGGGGCCTACCGGGACCGTGCCCTGGGAGATCTAGAGCGCATCCAGGCCCTGCTCGCTGAGCCGATCGCCGCATGACGCCAACCACCACCGCCAAGGCTCGACGCATCGAACAGCGCTCCTTGCGCTTCGGTGTCGGTGCCAATGCGGTGATGGCCTTGGCCGGGTTTGCCGCCCACGTCGCCAGCGGCTCCTCCGCCCTGCTGCTGGATGGGTTGTATTCCGGCGTGCTGGTGGGTTCATCGCTCATCGCCAGCCGCATCAGTCGGAATGTGGTCCGACCGCCCGACCGTGCCTGGCCCTATGGCTATGAAGGCCAGGAAGCCATGTACGTGCTGTTTCGCTCACTGGTGCTGCTGGGCGTGATCGGCTTCGGCCTGGGCAGCGCATCCGCGACGGTGATCGACTGGGCCCGCGGAGACACCATCCCCGCCTTGCAGCTGCAATCGGTGGCGGGTTACACCGTGGTGATCACGCTGCTGTGCAGCCTGCTGTCCTGGCGACATTTTCACGATTGGCGGCGCACAGGACGCATCTCCCTGCTGCTGGTCACCGAGGCACGCAATGCCCGGATCGATGCCTTGATCACCATGGCCACCGGCATCGCACTCCTGCTGACGCCATGGCTCGCCGGCACGCCACTGGCGCCACTGGCACCGATCGCCGATGCCCTCCTGGTGGTCGCCGTCAGTCTGGTGCTGCTGCAAGAGCCCCTGTCAGCCATGAAGGAAGCCATGGGGCAAGCCGCAGGACGTGCCGCGGATCCAAGAATTCTTCAGCGCACCCGGGAGGTGTTGATGCAGGAACTCTCGGGTCTGCAGCTGCAAATGATGGATTTCACCGTTCAGCAGCTCGGACGCACGGCCTTTGTGGTGGTGTACATCAACCCCCTCGAGGCCATGGACAGCGCGGTGATCGATGGGTTGCGGCATCACATCGATGCCCGCTGCAGTCAGGATCTGCAGCAACCGGTGCGATCCGAAATCATCCTCACGGTGATGCCCCCGATTCATCGGCCGGATCCATCCCTCCAGGCGGCCCCTTAGCGTCAGCTCGCAGGCAAGGGATGGCATGACCGATCAGCAGCAGTGGGATGCCGTGGTGATCGGCTCCGGAATCGGTGGTTTGGTCACCGCCAGCCAGCTGGCGGCCAAGGGCGCCAAGGTGCTCGTGCTGGAGCGCTATCTGATCCCAGGAGGGAGTGGCGGGGCGTTCCAACGGGAGGGCTACACCTTTGATGTGGGCGCCTCCATGATCTTCGGCTTCGGGGAGAAGGGCTACACCAACCTGCTCACCCGCGCCCTGGCCGATGTCGGTGAACACTGCGAAACGATCCCCGATCAGGCCCAACTCGAATACCACATGCCTGGTGGGCTCAACGTTGCCGTCGACCGCGATTACGAGACGTTCATCACCGACCTCACGGCCCGCTTTCCCCATGAGGCCACTGGGATCCGTCGCTTCTACGACACCTGCTGGCAGGTGTTCAACTGCCTCGATGCGATGCCCCTGCTCTCGCTCGAGGACCCCGCCTACCTCACCAAGGTGTTTTTCAAAGCACCACTGGCCTGTCTCGGCCTGGCCCGCTGGCTGCCGTTCAACGTGGGAGCGGTGGCACGACAGCACATCAAAGATGAACAGCTGCTCAAGTTCATTGATATCGAATGCTTCTGCTGGTCGGTGATGCCGGCGGATCGCACCCCGATGATCAATGCCGGCATGGTCTTCTCCGACCGCCATGCCGGTGGGATCAACTATCCCAAGGGCGGCGTTGGCGTGATCGCCGAGAAGCTGGTGCAAGGCCTCGAGCGCCATGGAGGCGAGATCCGCTACAAGGCGAGGGTCACGGAGGTGCTGATCGAGAACGGTTCAGCCGTTGGGGTGACACTGGCGGATGGCAGCACGATCCATGCGAAGCGAGTGATTTCCAACGCCACCCGTTGGGACACCTTCGCCGGCCAGGGCGACACGCGTGGAACGCAGGCACTGGTGAACGCCACCAACACACCGGCCAAAGAAGAGGTGTGGCGCCGGCGTTATGTTCCCTCCCCCTCCTTCCTTTCCCTGCACCTGGGCGTGCGCGCGGACCTGATCCCCGCAGGCACCCACTGCCATCACCTGCTGTTGGAGGAGTGGGAGCGCATGGAAGACGAACAGGGCGTGATCTTCGTTTCGATGCCGTCACTGCTGGATCGCGATCTCGCACCGGACGGCCATCACATCGTGCACACCTTCACCCCCTCCTCGATGGAGGCATGGCAGGGCCTGAGTCCATCCGAGTACAAACAGAAAAAAGAGGCCGATGCGGCGCGGCTGATCCAGCGACTGGAGGCGATTCTCCCCGGCCTGAACGATGCCATCACCCACCGGGAGATCGGCACACCGCGGAGCCACCGCCGCTTCCTTGGACGCTTCCAGGGCAGTTATGGGCCGATTCCTGCGATGCAATTGCCCGGCTTGCTGCCGATGCCGTTCAACCGCACGGGGGTTCAGAACCTTTATTGCGTCGGGGATTCCTGCTTCCCCGGCCAGGGATTGAATGCGGTGGCCTTCAGCGGTTTCGCCTGTGCCCATCGGGTCGGTGCCGACCTTGGCCTCAATCCCTGGGCGCTGCCGGACTGATTCAGTTCCTAGCCTGGCCGGACCACGAGGTCGTGATGCCCTTCGAATCTCAGCCGTCCTCCAGCGATCTGGCCCGTTATCTGGAACAGCGGGGGGAGCTCACGAAACCCTGGAACCTTCAGATGCTGCGCCTGCAGAAGCTGAAAGAGCAGAAGGACTCCATGAGCCCTGAGGCGTACATCGCCAAAATTCAGGAAGCCCATGCCGACCTGATGCGCCTCGGTGAGTTCTGGAAAGGTCGGGAGAAGGAGGTTTTCGCTGGTGCTTACACCCCTCCTGTCGTGATCGAACCCCGACCCGGCTCGCCTGAGGACCGCTGAACGTCATGGAACGCTTTGGCCTCTCGCCGCTGATCCGTTTCACGCTGTTGAGTCTGTACTTCGCCCTGGTGCTGCCCTTACCGGTGCTGGCGCCCGCTGGGTTGCAGGCTCCCATGCTTGTGGGCCTACTCGTCGGTCTGGTTCTGATCACCGGTCTGCTGAGTGAGCAGGTCGAAACCGACGCTGATGGCATCACCGTGCGCTATCCGACCTGGATTCGCTGGCTGCTGCGTCGGGGATGGTCCATGCGCTGGCAAGACATGCGGGCGTTAGTCCCCGTCAGCACAAGCCAGGGCGGAACGGTGTACTACCTGAAGTCGGCCGATCTCAACCACCATCTGTTGCCGCAGCGCATCGCGCGCTTCGATCAATTCCTCTCAACCGTGGGCGAGCGGTCCTCTCTGGACACCAAGGGCATCGGCCGCTTGACACCGCCCTGGACCTATCTGTTGCTGGCTGCACTTTCAACATTGATGCTGGTGGGTGAAATCGTTACGGCGATCTGGCATTTTTCGACAACAATCAGTTGAACGGTTGTTCGCTCGATGGCTTCCCTGCTTCCGACCTCCATCCACCGACAGCTGTTGCTGCTCATGGTGCTGTTGTCCAACGCTGCTCCAGGGATCGCCCAGCCCTCATCCCAGTCCTTAGTTCGGGAAGTGTTGAGCTGCACCAGGGCAGAAGAACGATTCGTGATCGCCCGAGACGAAGGTTTTAAGGTCGGATTCAACTCAGCTTCCGGTCCGCAGGCACTGCCCGAACCGTTGAAGCAGGAGATCTTCGACCTCTTTCGACGCATTGCCGACGATGTGTATTCCTGGCAGACCATGGAGCCGCGTTTCGTCAGGCTCTATCAGCGTTATTACACCCGTGAACAGCTCGAGGCCATCAGGGAGTACTGCACGGATCCGACCTACCGGGCCGTCGTGGACACAGAACTGCGCATGCTTCCGGATGCCATGCGCATCGGCAACGAGTTTCAACCAGAGCTGCAACGCCTTCTCCGGGAGGGGATTCAAGAGCTCTTAGGGCGATCCTCCAGGTGACGACCGTTTGAGTCGTTCATCAAGGCATGACAGGGCAGACCACAGCCAACGAGAACAATCGAAATAGTTTATTAACCCATTCGGGCAAGCCTCGCTTAGCGCTAGAAAAAAGGAATGATTAAATCATCAAAATGACTCTCAATCTCCACGGAGGAGGGCGAAGTAGAGCTGTCATGCCGAAGTGGTACATGGCAGAAAAGCAGATTGATTACAATTTAATCAATCTCGATATGCGTGGCAGGCAACACAAACAACCCGACTACCTGAAGATCAATCCATTTGGGAAGCTTCCCGGCCTTGTTGACGACTCCACTGGGATTACATTGTTCGAAAGTGGTGCAATCCTTCTCTACATTGCCGAGCACTATGGGCAGGAAAGCAAAAGCCCAAACGACAGAGCTCTGATCAGCCAGTGAATTGCCTTTGCCAACGCAACGCTGAGCCCCGCCATCTTTGTCCAAACCGTTCGAGAGCGAGACTTTGAGGGGATCATGGATGTTCTCAACAAGCTCTACGAGACAAGCAATTATTTAGTGGGAGAACGCTGGACGGCTGCAGATTGCGCCGTGTGCGCCTATCTGGCCTATATCCCCATCTTTGCCAAAGATGCAAACCTGAATCACTGGCCCCACGTCAAGCGCCAAACAGAGGAGACCCTTAACAATACGCACTACAAAGCCATCATGACGTAACCAATACACAATGCCGATGCCGCCGTAATGACTACATTGCCCTTTTCATCTCAGCCCGTGAAAGCCATCTAGAGCGGACCAGTCGCTGTCAAAAATGACAATATTATGATTGTGGACGGCGATGATAATTGTCCGAGAACTGCATGAAAAGCAGACTTCTTCCGAGAATCTGATCGAACATCAGAGTGCCATTGCAAAGGCATTGCTCGCCATTGGGATCCAGAGATCAATGGCAAGACCTGCGTCTCTACAGCCTCTGGAGCCACGAATCACCCACCAAAGCCTTTGAAAAGATCAAAATGAGAATTACCTTTTTCCCCAATCAGCTGGAGCCGGTCTTCAACTGATCTTTAACAACACCCGACAACAATGGCCAGCATTGAACTCAGCCAACCTGAGCGAGATCTCCTCTTGGATCTTCTGACCCAATCGGGAAAGACAGAGCGTGCCTTAGAGGACAAACTCATGTCATTGGCCTTTCACCAACCCGTTCATCCATCAACGAAAAACAACGAACACAACATCGGCGATCGGGTCATGATTCATGGCTCGACCCACATCCCCCATGGCACATCGGCCTCTGTGACCGGTTTTTACCATGGAGGATTTGTCGTGGTTGATTGGATAACAACCACTGGGGAACACCGCCAAACAGCATGCGCTCCAAACGAAGTCTTTCGCGAAACAAACGGGCATGAAAGCAAAGACTGACTGGCGATGAAGCCAATCAGATCAACAATGTCATCGACCTCCGTCTTCACAGCACTGTTCTGACAGCTCCAAGCACGACCCCCTTCATTTTTGGACGTCTTTTCAACAATGACCCAACGGATTGTTTTGATCACTGGCGGATCAGAAGGCATGGGACTTGCTGCGGCTGAAACGTTTCTCGCCATGGGCGATCAGGTTGTCATCACAGGGCGCAATCAAGAGAAGATGGAAAAAGTCTCCTCTCGATATTCAAACATCCACACAATCACCTCTGACATCTCAAATCGCAACGATCGAACGAAACTATTTGCCGAAATTAAAAAAGTTTTTGGCCATATTGATATCTTTTTGCCAACGCAGGACTTGGACGATTCAAACCCTTTACGGACATCAGCGAAGACGACTTCGACTTCATTGTTGACGTGAACTACAAGGGCTTATTTTTTTCCTTACAAGCTGCCTTAGAGCTTATGCCAGACCGGAGCAGAATCATTGTTAATGCGTCTTGGACTCACCATAGGGCCCTCGAGGGTGCATCCTTGTATTCGTCCACAAAAGCAGCCGCTGGCTATCTCGTCAAAGCCTTGGCCCATGAATTGTCTGATCGTAAAATCAACGTCAATGCCATCAGCCCCGGGCTCATTAATACCGCTCAGTTCAACGAGGAAATGATTGGTGAGAAAGCATCCAATAATCACAAAATGAGAATCCCCGCCGCTCGCTTCGGAGAACCTCAGGACATCGCTGGTGTCGTTGCTTTTCTGGCATCTGATCAGGCTTCATATATCAACGGCCAGGAAATCATTATCGATGGCGGTTTAACGTCAGTCCACTAAATCAATCAACACCGAACTGACCGGGTCCTTTCGGTCATCGCAACACTGAAATCCCAGACTCCAAGCTCTCGATCAGCTGGCCGGGAGGCTGTCAAGGCTGAAGCGATAGCCACGTTGGCGCACGGTGGTGATGCCTCCACCTTCCCCCAGGCCTGCTTGCTCCAGTTTTCGACGCAAAGTCAGGATTTGCGTGTCAACGGATCGAGGACCTCCACTGAACGGTGGCCATGCCATCCGGAGCAGCTCCTGGCGGCTGCGGACCAAGCCTGGTGGAGAGGTTGGCTCTAAACCGTCCAAGCCACCCTGTCGTAGGTCCAACCCTCGTTCAAGAAATTGGTCAGTTCCGCGTTGTCCGCCGTCCATACATAACGATTGCTGTCGGCGTCAAACAGCCGGTGAACCGTTGTGGAGTTCAAGCTGGCGCTGGCTGGATCCTCAACGAAAAACGTTTCTCCCTCATAGATGTGGCGGCCTCGTCGCTCCAGCCGCTTCACCTCTTTCTTGCTGATGGTCCAGAAGTGATCTCCAGTGTCTGAATTCAGCAGACGATGCACAGCCACACCACGGCCCGCAGTAGCAGGAAACACAATGCCCTCATCGATGCTATTGACCTCTTGCTGCATCGCGGCGATATCGAGAGCATTGGATGTGAGGTAATACGTTCCCGTGACAGCATCACGGAAGCGGTGCACCTGTTCGTTCTCCAGGTTGTTGGGAATGTTGTAAGCCTCCCCGACATAGGGGAACTGATTCCAGTAGCGGAAATCATTCGGGTCCGCATCAACGAGGAAACCTTGAAGAGGTTCGAAAGTTGTCTGAGCGTTGAAGGCGTTATCGACCCCGTCGCGATTGTCGGGTGGCGATTTGGGGGGTGTTGTGTTGTTGAACTTGGAGAGATAGTTGAGGATGTCGTCCTCAAGCCGGCGTCCGTTGGGGAACCGATTGGTGCGTCGCGTGTCGAAGATCAGCATGTCGGGGTACCCGAATCCCGCCTGCACTTGCTCCGAGGGATGCAATGCATTCTGGAGTCGCAGCCCCTCATCTTGATCTTTGAGCACCCTTCCAGCAGAGTCGAAATAGGGGCCTCCGCTGACCGTTCGGGTCTTGTTCTCCGAGTCCACATAGGTGTCGCCGTCCTCCAGAACGGAATCCACCCAGGCCGACAGCGTCTGATCGGCATCATCACCCAGAAGGGCGTCTTTCTTGACTTCGAAGACGATCAAATTGCGGTTTGAGCGGGCGTTGGGGCCGAAGATGAACGTTTCCGAGCGTGTACCGGAGAATTTGTTGACGATGTTCTGTTTAACCGTTTTCGGTCGAAAATCTCGATCACCGCTCACCTTGATCTTGGGTGTGCCGTTTCTGACCTGAACGTCAAAAACGATGTCTTCCTGAATCGCTGAAGGATTGGCGAAGCGGCCTCCCGCCACGCGATTCAGCTGCGTGTTGTCTCGAAGGATTGTCGCGTCGAGGTCAACGTTGACCTTTAACGTCAAGGAGTCCGGCCACGGCAACTCCTCACCGGCCCGAAGATCATTTTTGGGGTTAAAGGCAATGCTGAAGACGAGATTGTCGTCTTGGCTGAACAGGTGAAAATCACTGATCTCATGACTCGGCGCATCGATGGCGAGCCCTCGGCGATTGGTCAGATGATCGGCATGATCAGCCATCGTTCAGCGCTCAAAGCATCGACCTGCCCTAGCAGTGACGACCGCCAACGACGACACGTCTCAAGCTTGTCTTCCAACCATCAACTGGCCGGCAGGCTATCCAGGCTGAAGCGATAGCCCCGCTGACGCACCGTGGTGATCCCACCACCTTCACCGAGGCCAGCTTGCTCCAGCTTCCGACGAAGAGTGAGCACTTGGGTGTCAACCGAGCGAGGACCTCCACTAAACGGAGGCCATGCCATCCGCAGCAATTCCTGACGGCTGCGCACCAAACCTGGTGGCATCAGCAAGGCACAGAGCAGGGCAAATTCCCTCGGGCTGAGCTCCACGGGCTTTTCGCGCAAGGTGACCTGACGCAACAACAGATGAACTTCCAGCGGACCGACGGTGACCCGTTCCTGCAACCCCGTATGACCGCGTTTCAGCAGCGTGCGGCATCGAGCCGCCAATTCTTCAAGGCCGAAGGGTTTGCGCAACACATCGTCGGCCCCATCATCCAAGAGTCCGACCACTGGCTCAGCACCAGTCCGTGCCGTCAGCACGATCACCGGACAACGCAGATGCTCCGACAAACGTAACGCTGAGCTCTGTTCGAGAATTTCAGCGCTGACCAGCAGATCGGGGGACTGGTCCTGGCACAGCTCGAGGGCTTCCGCCGCACGACTGACCGCGGCGGTGAGGTGACCGTCCTGCCTCAGGCGTTGCACCAGAACCGTGCGCAGGGTCGGATGGGGCTCAACCACAAGGACCCGTGAAGGTTCACGGCCAGTCCCAGAGCCAGTCTCGGGGAGGGAAAGAGCCCCGGGTTCCGGAGCATCAGCGGTCAGGTCTCGGGGCGTCGAAGTCACTGGGTTGATCCAGGCGTGACTACGCTAAGCGGAAAATCTTGTTGCGCTGGTAGCGGAGGCAGCTGTCTCACCGATGACGTCCCTCGAAGACCCTGATGCCATCAGACATTTCCAGTCGTTGTGTGATGCATGTCAGGAACTGACAACGCGCTACCACACCCCGTCTGAGCTGCGTCTGTATGCGGATGGTTATCTCCATGCGCTGCGCAAGTCCGGTTCCCTGGATCCACGCCAGCAGCATCGACTCGAACAGCTGATTGATCGCTGGATTTTGGATCCATCCAGCTTCATCGGGCCGGATGGAGACGTGAGCACTTTGTACTCACGTCTGCCCCAGGGTTATTGAACTGACGTCAGCTGGCGAGAGCGATTTCGAGTTTTTCGCGGAGTTCGCCGGCGTTGTACATCTCAATGAGAATGTCGGATCCACCGATGAATTCCCCTTTGACGTACACCTGAGGGATGGTGGGCCAATTGGAGAACTCTTTGATGCCCTGGCGAATCTCCATATCGGAGAGAACATCAAAGGTTTCAAAACTCACGCCGAGGGAGTGCAGGATCTGAACAACATTGTTCGAGAAGCCGCACTGGGGCATCAATTTCGAGCCCTTCATGAACACGAAGATAGGGCTGGAGGCCACAAGACCTTCGATCCGGCTACGGGTGTTGTCGTCCATGGTGCTGATGAAAGGTCAGGAGTTGGAGGTGGGAACGGAGGTGTTGAGCGCGAGGGCGTGAATGGCTTCCGACGCCAGTTCCTGCTGCAGAGCCGCGTACACCAACTGATGCTGGCGAATGCGGTTGAGACCATCAAAAGCGGTTGACACCACCGAAACCTGGAGATGATCCCCACCACCGGTGAGATCCTCGACCGTGACGCTGGCATCGGGGATCGCTTTTTTGATGGCGGCTTCAACATCAGCCGACTGGACCATGGGAACACCACTGCGTTGGAGCGATGTTGACAGATGAAGTCAGTCGGCTGAACCGCCCTTGAATTCGGTATCAACGAAACCGAGCTCGACCAGGCTCTGATACGCCTTCTGGCCCTGAGGCTGGGACGGAGTCATCAGCTTGACCACTTCCACGAGCACTGGCACGGCAACCTCAGGCTGGTTCTGACGACGAAACAAAGCCGCCAGTCGAAGATTGGCTTCCGCCAACAGCCCCAGAGCATCACGGCCCTTGGTGTCCATCTCCCTTGGAATGCGGGCATCGAGGCCCCGGAAGGCACCGCTGAGGTCGCGATAGAACGACAGCAACTGCTTGGACGCCTTGCGCGCATCGTCGTACTGCTGGCGGGCAGCACCGAGATCGCCAGATGAGACATAGGCATCGCCACGGGCAATCATCGCCCGCACCGCCGAGGTATTGAAACCGGTCTGCTCCTGGGCCAGAACCCGATCAGACGCAGAGGACTGTGCCAATGCAGGGGCATTGGTGAAACCCAACGTCGCAAGCAGTGCCGTGGCCGCAATCAGGGAACGACACCCCATGGAAATACCTAACGGAAGTTGACGGACTCTAAAAGCAATCCAACGGTCTTCCAACGACCTGACGAGCCGCTTGTTCAGCCGCATGCATCTGCTGCGCGAGGGCCTCATTGAACCCACGCACCGCATCGCGTCCAGAGTCGTCTGGAACAGTTAATGGCTCGCCAAAGCAGATCGCGGCCTGGGTGAAGGGGGACGGTGGCGCATGGCTGTATCCCAAACCGACAGGAACCACTGGCACCTCAATCCCGCGTCGGTGGGCCAGTTGCGCCAGTCGCACCAACCCTTGATGCAACTGAATCGGCCGATCCTGCCGCTGAATTCGCCCTTCCGGAAACATCACCACTTGCTGGCCAGCACCCAACAAATCAATGGCCAGTCGCAGGGTGGTCATCGACGGACGGCCCTGATCCACGGGAAAACAACCGAGACGCTGAAGAAACCAACCCTGCAGTCCCCGCATCTCCGTGGTGGTCACCATGAACCGGCAATCGCGACCGGTGACCCGGCGCCCCGCAGCCATCGGCAACATCAGGGCATCCCAGCGGGCCCGATGGGTTGGAGCCAACAGAACCGGGCCGCTTGTCGGCAGATTCGAGGCCTGCAGAACGAAACGCTTGCGGAACTGAAAGCGCAGGGCAAGGTCCTGCGTGGCAATCATCGCCAGCGGTGCCCAGAAGGGATCAATCCCCACATTCAGGGCAATCTCACGGTTGACCGCATCCGATCGCACCGGCGGCGCTGAGTCCAACTGAAGATGAACTTACGTCCATTGCTGGACGCTGAATAGGATCCCGGTCACTCCGCCACCGCCATGGCCAGCCTGGGCGTCAACATCGATCACATTGCGAACGTTCGACAAGCGCGGCGCACGGTTGAACCCGATCCGGTTCCGATGGCCTACCTCGCGGAACTCGGCGGTGCCGATGGCATCACGGTGCACCTACGCGAAGACCGTCGCCACATTCAGGATCGCGATGTAGAGCTGTTGCGCCAAACCGTTCGCAGCCGTCTGAACCTGGAAATGGCAGCGACCGCAGAGATGGTGGCGATCGCCATCAAGATCAAGCCGGACATGGTCACCCTGGTGCCGGAACGTCGGGAGGAAGTGACCACCGAAGGTGGATTGGATATTGCAGGTCAGCTGCCGGCGCTCAGCGGATTCATCGATCAGCTGCAGTCCCACAACATCCCCGTCAGCCTGTTTGTTGACCCAGATCAGACACAACTGGAGGCCTGTCAGCGCAGCGGTGCCCGCTGGGTCGAACTGCATACCGGTGCCTACGCAGACGCCGAGTGGAGCCGACAACCCCAGGAACTGGCACGCCTCAGCGAGGGCTGCGCCGTCGCCCAGCAACTGGGATTGCGCGTGAATGCAGGCCACGGCCTGACCTATCAGAACGTTGAGCCCATCGCCGCCCTGGACGGCATGGAAGAACTCAACATCGGCCACACCATCGTGGCGAGAGCCCTGGTGGTGGGCCTCGAACAAGCGGTGCGTGACATGAAGGCCTTGATCCAGAATCCCCGCCGAGATCCTCTGTTCGGACAACAGCCCGGATGACCACGTTTCATTTCGTCGCCGCCAGCGAACGCTTTCTCACCGAAGAGGAACCGCTCGAAGAAGTTCTGCGCGAACGCCAGCGCAACTACCAAGAAACCAACAAGGCCATCGACTTCTGGCTGGTGCGCCAGCCGGCCTTCTTGCAGTCGGCTGAACTGGCCTCCCTCGCTCAGCAGATCCCTCAGCCTGCAGCTGCCGTGGTGTCGACTGATCCCACGTTCATCACGTTTCTGAAACTGCGGTTGGAATTTGTGGTGACCGGACGCTTCGAGGCATCGGAGCAGGACGCCCTGCGTTCGAACCAGTCCTGACCAGGCATTGCCTTTAACCTGAGCGCCATTGCCCGCATCCCGTGGATCCCCGCTCTCTCCCTGTGAGCCGACGGATTGAACTCCTGGTTCAAGCCCTGGATGGTGCGGAAAAGACCAATCAGGCCCTCGCCAACTGTGTCGATGGTGATGCGATGGTCGACATCCTGTTGGGAGCCTCAGCCAAGCTCGGCCTGGGGCTCACCCGTCGGGACCTCACGGAGACCCCACCCATCCGCGATTGGATCTGGTTCAAAAACAATGATCCGCTGGTCACCGTGGGAGACAGCAAGCCGCGCTACCGCCGAGAGACGCCCGCATCCACCGACGAACCGCGCCGAAAGTTTCTGGGGTTGTTCTGAGCACTGACAGAGCGACCGCACAGCATCACAATTGAAGTGTTCACGAGACCATCGGTGCCACTCCCGCAGCCGAGACACTGGGTGATCGGTGATATCCACGGCTGCCATCGCTGCATGGTGCAGCTTTTGGATGTCCTGCCGAAGAGAGATCACTGGATCTTCTGCGGTGATGTGATCAGCCGTGGGCCCCAGATCGAAGCCTGCATGAGCTTGGCCTGGGATCTGATGCGCCGCGGCCAGGCCACATGGCTCAGGGGCAACCATGAACAACTCCTGATCGACGCTCTGGCGATGGGAGGAGAAGCCGGGGCGCTAGCCAGGCAGGAGCAGGACACGGTGCAGCAGATCGGGAGCCAGCGCTGCAAGGCCTGGCAGACGCGACTAAACCAACTCCCCCTGATGTATCAAGCCGACGGTTGGAGTGCGACCCATGCCGGGTTCAACGCGGCTGGCCAGCCGGACCTCTCGATCCGCGAGTCGTTCTGGGAGACCTACGACGGTCGCTTCGGTCAGGTGGTGATCGGTCACACCCCCCGGTTCCAGGTGGAGAGGCATCGACACATCGTTCTGATCGACACCGGCGCCGTCTACGGCGGAAAACTCTCGGCGTACTGCCCTGAAACCGACCAGGTCATCCAGGTGCAAGGGCTCGAGGATCCACAGAAGACCATCAACGATCACCCCGCCCTTGCTGCCGAGGCTCAGCCGCGGGGAGACCAGGTGCCTTGCTGACGATCTATCGCAGCAATCGGGCTGAATTTCTGGCGCAGCTGCTGGCTCAGCAGCTACTTGAACAACAACCCGGACCGCTGGAGACGATTGAGGTCCTGGTCAACACCTGGCCGACAAGCCGCTGGCTGGGGGAACAACTCGCCCAGGCCAATGGCATCAGTTCTCTGATCCGCTTCCCCTTCCCGGGAAGCCGGTTACGTCAGCTGGTCCGGCAGGTCCTGGACTGTCCCGCCGACGAGGACGACCCCTGGCGGGCCAACCGTTTGGTCTGGGCGGTTCTGGACCAGCTGCCGGCCCTGCTGGAACGCCGGGAGGGTGCTCCACTGCAGCACTGGCTGCGCCAACGCGGCGACCAGGGACCGAACCTGAGCCGAGACCGCTGGCAACTGGCTCGCACCATTGCCGATGCCTTCGACGATTACGCGCTCTACCGCCCGGACACGCTCAGGCAGTGGGCCCAAGGCCTGGAGACCGATCCAGACGACTGGCAACCCATCTTGTGGAGGAGCCTGGCGAACAGCCTGACAAGCGATCCCTTCGGGCTGCAGGTGCACCAGGCCATTGATCGCCTGCGCCAGGATCACATCAACACAACCCTGCTGCCGCAACGATTACGGCTGTTCGGCATCAGTGCCCTCGCCCCCGTGCAGGTCAGCTTGGTGCAGGCCCTCTCCGGTCATCTGGATGTGGAGATCTACCTGCTGACGCCGTGTCCGGACCTCTGGCAACGCTGCGGCAGCCGACGGGAACAGCTCGGTGCCGATTGGATGGTCCCTCCAGACGGCCATTGGCTGCAGTCGGCACCTCGCCTCGAGGCAACCTTGGGACGGATGGGGGCTGAATTTCAGCAGCTACTCGAGGGCAGCGGTGAAAGCCAACTCGGTGCCCGTCGAGATGGCGATTTATTCGCCGGCCCGATCGCGATGGCAGACGCAGCCGGACGCCCGGCGACCCTGCTGGAACAACTCCAGCACCACCTGGTGGAGGGAGACGCTCACAGCCCTTTGCAGCGGCACGCCGACGATCGGTCCCTGTTGTTTCTGGCGGCTCCGGGACCGCTGCGGGAGGTGCAGCTGGTGCGTGACCAGGTCCTGCAGTGGCTTCATGCGGATCCCACATTGGCGCCGCGGGATGTCCTGGTGATGACGCCGCAGATCGAGCGGTATGCCCCCCTGCTGAGCTCGGTGTTCAACGACAGCTCAGCCATTGGCATCGATCTCCCCTGGCGACTGACGGATCGCAGTCAGCAAAGCAGCCCTGGCCTCTCGATGGCCCTGCTTCAGCTTCTGGAACTCGCCGCCGGGCGACTGACAGCCACGGCCTTGGATCAACTGCTGGCCAACCCGGCACTACAGACCCTGCAAGGACTCGGTGAGGACGATGCACGGGAGATCACCCAGGCCCTGCAGCGCAGTGGGTTCCGCTGGGGGCTTGATCGCCGCGAACGCCAGGGCGATGACGTTCACAGCCTGCTCTGGTGTTTAGATCGCTGGCTTCTGGGGCTGGTCCTGCCGCAACGCAACGGCCTGGTCGCCGAGGGGGCGGCACCGTTTCATCAGGAGCTTTCCCCGGATCAACTCGCCCGCTGGTGGCCGGTGCTGAACCGTCTTAGCCGCTGGTTGCAACGGTTGCGGCAACCCCACACCGTTGAGAGATGGGTCGACCTGCTCCGGGAGCTTCTCGATGACCTGTTCGGCGATGGTGACCGGTGGAGCAACGAGCTCCAGGCCCTGACCAGCGCCCTCGATGACTGGCAGCAGCGGGCGGGATCCACCACCCTTCAGCTCGATGCCGCCGTGGTGATCAACATCCTTGATGAGGCGCTGTCGGTGGATTCAGGACGCTTTGGCCATCGCAGCGGATCCCTCACGATCAGTGCCCTGGAGCCGATGCGGGCCATCCCCCATCGGGTGATCGTGCTGATGGGGCTGGATGCCAATGATTTCCCCCGCCAGACCGAACGCCCTGGCTTTCACCTGTTGGAACAGCACCGCCAGCTGGGGGATCCCCGCGGCAGTGATCAGGACCGCTACGTGCTCCTCGAAGCACTGATGTCATCCCGGCAGCATCTGCTGATCAGCTGGTGCGGTCGCCATGAACGCACCGGAGAAGAGCAGCCCCCCGCTGCACCGGTGGAGCAATGGCTCACCGACCTCCAGACGCAACTTGGGGAAAAAGCGAAAGGGTTGCGCCTGGACCCGCCAGCGAACCCACTGGATCGACGCAACTTCCTGACGCACCATGGCGTGGCTCCCTTCAGTTGCGACCGACGACAACTCGCCGCTCGGACATGCCTGGATCAGGGACGACCAACACCCTCCGATGGTCTGGCCTGGCCCCTATCCAAGAGCGTCAGCCCTGGGCCAACGACCGATGCAGTCCTTGGCTTCGATGGCCTGCTGGCCTGGCTGCAAAACCCCCAGGGGGCTTGGCTTCAGCAACTTGGTCTGCACACCGGCGAGAGCATCGAACCGATTCAGGATCTTGAATCCGTGCAGCTCAATGCCCTGGAACGTCATCTGCTGCTGAATGCCGAGTTAGACGACGACCTCATCCGTGAGCAGGCACCGGACTGGACCCAACGACTGGCAGGCCAAGGACTCCTACCCAGCGGCGCCGGTGCCCTCATGGAAGACGACGGACTGCGTGAGCGGTGGACTGGCCTGCACCGTGCGGTGTGCTCGCTCGGTCCCTGCCACCGCCGCGCCGTCACCCTGGCGAATCAGACCCATACCGTGTTGATCGCTGGAGACACCCATGTGGTGGTGCAACCAGGCAAGCTCAGCCACCGCGCAGTGCTGCGGGCTTGGTTGCTGCATCTGCTGCTGAGCGCCCACACCAGCACCATCTCCGGGACGGCCGTGATTGCCCGCAGCCTCCGTGGATCAGGCGCCGAATCTCACCTGCGTTGGCCTCCCCTCGACAGCACTGAAGCGATCGAACGCCTGGGAGAGCTTCAAGGCCTGGCCGCCTCTGGACTCCGACACTGTTGGCCGGTGCCACCGCGCAGCGGCTGGCAACTGGCCTGGCAGGAGCAACGCAAGCCCGGCAGCGGTGCCGCAGCCTTCCGCCTGAGCTGGGAAGAAGAACAACGACAGCCGGCTCTGCAGCTGTGTTTCGGCAGCCGTCGTCATCCCGATGCCTTTCTCGAGGATCCATGGTTCATCGAGGCCAGCACGGCCCTGTATGCGCCACTGCTGACCCATGGCTGAGCGCTTTGACGCCAACGCATACCCGCTCGAGCCCGGTCTGCGCCTCCTTGAAGCCAGTGCCGGCACCGGCAAGACCTTCGCCCTGGCCCATCTGGCGCTGCGCCTGATCACAGAGGCCGGCCAGTCCCTCGACCAGCTGCTCGTCGTGACTTACACCGATGCGGCGGCGGCGGAACTGCGCTCCCGTATCGGCGCACGGCTGCAAGCCGCCTTGCAGGGACTGGAAGCCTTGAACCGCGGTGAGGACGAGCCCCCGGCACCGGATCCGGTGCTGCAGAGCTGGTGGTCCAAAAGTCGCGACAACCACCAGCGCAATGACTGGATTCGCAAACTGCTGTTGGCCCTGGAACAGCTCGACCGGTCCGACATCACCACCATCCATGGGTTCTGTCGACGCAGCCTGCGCCGCCAGGCCCTCAGCAGTGGCGCCGCCATGGATCCACAGCTGGAAACAGACACCACGATTCAGATTCAGGAGGTGGTGCAGCAGATCTGGCATGAGCTGCTCGAGACACTGCCCGCCGGACAGTTGCGGGGATTGATGGAGGCCCGGCTCACAGCGGAGAACCTGGCTCAGGCACTCAAAACCCTGGACAGTGACCCGGCACCGCAGCTGAACGGCGAGGACGACGATTTCGCGATCGATCAGCGCCTCGGTCCTCAGCTGGAGGCATGGCTGGCTGGCACCTGGCAGCGCTTCGAAGAGCTCTGGAGCCTCCACAGCCGGACGCTCGAACACCGTTTCTGCAGCGCCGCAGCGCAATGGAAGGCCGAAGGAGTCAGCCGAACAACGCCCTACAGCGCCAAACCCCGCTCAGACCGCTGCGCCGTGATGGATCAGTGGATTGCCATGCAGTCCACGCCGCCCGATCTCACAGCGATTCGGGCCATGGAGAAACCGCTCAAGGACTACTTCCATCCCGGCAGCTGGTGCCGGGTGGCGCGCAGCTGCGGCGAATCCAACCCCAGCCTGGCGCAGGCGGAGCTGCAAACACAGATCGCAGCACTCTGGGATGGCCCGATTGAACGCAGCTGGCGGCACTGCCTCCAACGGGGCTTGGCGATGCTGCGCGAACGCCGTCTGCGCCAGGGGGTGATCACCTTCGCCGGACTGCTGGCGGCCATGGATCCCGGAGCCGGTCAACCGGAGCCGGACTGGCTCAGTCCACTGCGGTCGCGGTATCGCACCGTGATGGTGGATGAATTCCAGGACACCGATGCGGTGCAGTGGCGACTGCTCCACCGTGCCTTTGCAGGGACGTCCCAACACCTGTTGTTGTTGGTTGGTGATCCCAAGCAAGCGATCTATCGCTTCCGCGGCGGCGATCTGGAGACCTACAGGACAGCCCGCTCCCAGGTCGATCGGATCGACGCACTGCTCGAAAACTTCCGCACCACGCCACCATTGATGGTGGGGATGAATGCCCTGATGGCGCCGGGCCTGGTGCGCTCAAAACTCGACGTCCCCGCCGTCGCACCACGGGGGACGACCAGGGAGTGGGGCGAGGCGACTGGACGTCATCCGTTGGAGCTGCTGCTGATTCCTTCCGAGAAACCAAGCAGCAAAACAGCTCTGGAACAACAGCTACCCGACCTGCTCGCCGAAGACGTCTTGCGTCGGCTGCAGGGCACCGCAGGGCTCGAACCCTCCGATCTCTGCCTTTTGGTCAGCCGCCATGCCCAGGCCACCGCCTTGCGCAATGCCCTGGCCGATCGCGGCATTCCAACACGCTTGGTTAACCAAGGAGATGTCATGGAAAGCGAGGCAGCAGCCGTGCTGCAGCGACTGATCGATGCCCTCGCCGTCCCCGGGGATGAACGCAGACTGCGGCTGCTGGCCTGTTCCGCTCTCCTTGGCTGGAACACCGACAACCTCCAGAACAACGACGACGAGGGCAACGCAGAACGCCTCGATGCCCTTGCCGCACGCATCCGCAGGCTCAGTGAACAGCTGCCGCGCTTGGGCCTGCTCGGCTGCCTCTCGGACCTACTGGACGGCGCTGTCATGGCAGACCTCTCCGAACGCGGGCGGCTTCTGGGTGATCTGCAGCAGGCGGCTCGTCTGGTGCAGGACGCCATGCACCGCCAAGGGCTGAATGCAGCCAGTGCCGCTGAATGGTTGCGACGGGAACGTCTCCAACCCCCTGATCCTGTGCCCGATGCACGCCAACCCCACAGCGATCAAGCGGAAAGTGCTGTGGCCGTGGTGACGGTGCATCGCAGCAAAGGCCTGGAATACCCGGTGGTGATCTGTCCTTACCTCTGGGAGGCACCGGGCGAGAGCAAAGGACCGCTCTGGAAAACGGAGGGCCGCCAGCACTGGATCGTCTGCTGCAACCGCCACTGGGGTCCAGGGCGAGAGGCTGCGGACCAGGCCGATGCCCAGGCGGCCGCAGAAGCCGAACGCCTCGCCTACGTGGCCCTCACCCGAGCCTGTTCTCAGCTGGTGTTGGTCTGGGGACAAGCAGCACGTCAGGACCATGCTCCCTTGGTCAGCTGGCTCTTTGGAGCAGAGGCGCTCAACACCGACCCCGCACTGCAGACGGCTGAACGCCTGCGGAACCACCTCCTGGATCGTGGCGTTCCCATCAGCATTGACGAGCTACCCATCAACGCGGCGTCATTCGGCACCAACCGATGGCAACCGCCCCACGTCGATGACGTCTTGCAGCTCGGGGGCGTTCCCGCCCACATCGATCGCAGCTGGGGACGGGCCAGTTATTCGGCATGGATCTCCACAGCCGACGACAGCGCCCATCTGGAACTGGGACGGGACCCGGAACCGGACCCCAAGGAAACGGACAAGCCCGGCGACACCCTCTGGCCGGAATTCGGTCCATTGGCGGAGTTCCCGCGGGGCCCCGGACCCGGTGATTGCCTGCACCGGATCCTCGAACAACTGTCGTTTCAGCACGACGGCAGTGACGACGGGATGATCGAACGCGAACTGCGTCGCGCAGGGCTAGCTCCCGAGCGTTGGCTGGACGCCGTCCGCAACGGACTGAGCGATGTGTTGAGCACCCCGCTGGGCGGTCCCCTCGGAGCACTGGCCCTGCAGGAGCTCAGCGCAGAGGGCCGCTTGCATGAACTCAGCTTCGACCTTCCGGTGAACGGCATGGTCACCAGCAGCCTGGTGACGGCCTTCCGGGCCGACAGCGCCGCTCGTTTCGGGAACGATTACATCCCCCACCTGGAGCAACTGTCGGTCTGCAGCCGTGGTTTTCTCACCGGCTCGATCGATCTGGTCTTCTGCGACAGCACAGATCTGAGCAAGGCCCGCTGGTGGGTAGCGGACTGGAAAAGCAACTGGATCGGAGAACGAGGCTCGGATGGACGCAGCCCGGTCTGCGGGCCTCGGCACTACACCCAGGCGGCCATGCACGAGCAAATGGTGCATCACCACTACCCACTGCAGGCTCACCTTTATCTCGTGGCCCTGCATCGCCATCTGCAATGGCGACTTCCGGGCTACGACCCGAGGCAGCATCTCGGGGGGTATGCGTACATCTTTCTCAGGGGTATGCCCGGCGGAGAGCATCCGATCGGCGAAGGGCCGGGACGCATTGTTGAGCCGGCCCCATGGGCTCGGATCCTGACCTTGGATCGCCTGCTGAAGGAAGGCACACCATGACCGGAAGCTGGCCCGTTGAACTCGCCCAGGCTGTCCACACGACATTGCTTCGCCGCTGTCCGCCACCGCGCCACGGCGCCGAGCTCGAACCACTGTGCTGCGACCTGATCAGAGCTCTGGAAGCCGGGGAGCTGACCCTGGACTTGCCAGCCGATCAGCACACCCTGCTGCTCGAAAGCGGTTGGCTGGAGCAGGAGACCTGCCCCCTGCACCTCAGCGGCAATCGCGTCGGCTGGCGCCGCTGGGTTGAAGCGATGGAGGAGGTGATCGACACCCTGGTCCTGCGCTCCGCGCTGCAGCCTCCCTCCATTGGCAAGCCGAGTGCAGCTCCACCTGCACTGCCCGCGCATCTGAACACCGAGCAACAACAGGCTGCGCTGGCCTTGGATTCGGTGTCGGTCCTTTTAATCAGTGGCGGACCAGGAACCGGTAAAACCAGCACCGTCGTTGAGGTCCTGCAGCGGGCCCTCCATCGCACACCCACCCTGCGCATCGGCTTGGCAGCACCGACCGGTAAGGCAGCCCGTCGCCTCGGTGAGGCGGTGCGACCTCAACTCCACGACCTGCACTGCTTCACCCTGCACCGCTGGCTTGAAGCCGGCCGCCACGGCTTCGGACGTCATCGCGAGCGTCCTCTCGAACTGGATCTCCTCGTTATCGATGAGATGTCGATGGTGGATCTTGCGTTGATGCAGGCGCTGATCGCCGCCCTACCGAGCAGCTGCCGGCTGGTGCTGGTCGGCGATCCAGCTCAGCTGCCACCGATCGGCAGTGGTGCGGTCTGGAATGACTTGCAGGCTGAAGGGGTCCGCCAACGCTTTGGAGCCGGCGCAGTCACGTTGCAGACCACGTACCGCAACCGCGGCGCCATTGCGGCCCTGGCCTCCGCACTCCGCGACCGGCATCAGCCTGAGATTGAGCCGTTGCTGGAAGGGATATCCGATGACGGCAACGTCCGCCACCACTCCGCCACGTTGCGACGCCTGCCCTCCCTGGTGGTGCGTTGGTGGACACAACATCGTCACACCCTTGAACAGCAGGCGAGCCAGGTCCTCGATGCCAACGGCGGCATCTGTGCCGACGCAGCGGAGGCACTGCTCAACACCGTGGAGCAGGAGCTGGTGCTCTGTCCGCGGCGACGCGGTCCCTGGAGCCTCGAGGACGTGCACCGCACGCTGCTGGGGAACAACCGTCATGACCCCAACCAATGGCCGGACGGACTCCCAGTGATCAGTGGTGCCAATCAAGCCGAACTCGGCCTGGCCAATGGAGATCTGGGGGTCAAACTCAGCAGCGCCAAGGGCACGCGTCTGCTCTTCCGCGTCCTCCTCGCCGATGGAAGCAGCAGCCTGCGCCTGCTGCATCCCTCCCGTCTTCAAGCGGTGGAGCCGGCGGTGGCGATCACGATTCACCGCGCCCAGGGCAGTGAGGCGGATCACGTGATCGTGCTCTGGCCGCCATCGCAAGACAGCGACAAGGCGCGACCGTTGGACCAACGCCTGCTTTACACAGCGGTTACCCGGGCCCGTGTCAGCCTGGAACTGGTGACATCAACACCTAGCTCCCATGCGGGTTGAACGACCTTGGGGATGGTTCGAAGATCTGCTGGAGGCCCCGGGTTACAAGGTCAAACGCCTGCTGGTCCGACGCCACTGTCAACTGTCTCTGCAGCGTCATCGTCACCGCAGTGAAAGCTGGACGGTGGTGGCTGGCAATGGCCAGCTGCTCTGTGATGACGCCTGGATGACCGCTCGACCTGGGGTGATGCTGACAATCCCCAAGGGAAGCATTCACCGGGCCCAAGGAGGCAATGAGGATCTCGTGATCCTTGAAGTCCAACACGGTGAAGTCCTCAACGAAGACGACATCGAACGGCTTCAGGATGATTACGGTCGGGTGATAACTTGAAAACCAACCTTTGAAGCGTAGGCAACACAACCATTGTGCGATCTCTGGTCGCCGGGAGGTTGTGAGCCTGATTTCAGAGATCTCAGGCTAGGGCCACTTTTTATGACTGAACAGCAGCAGCTCGGTGCATCGTCGTGCGCCGTGGATCTTTCCGCATCGGCCCTTCCCGAGGTCGCCGACACCCCGACGGAGGAGGTCTTCACCACAACCATCGAAACCACAGAAACGGCCTCTGGATTCGATGGCTTCGGCTTCAGCGCAGCGCTGCTGGCAACCCTGAAAGAGAAGGGATACACCGAACCCTCCCCCATCCAGAAAGCCGCCTTCCCCGAGCTGATGCTCGGCCGCGATCTGGTGGGTCAAGCCCAAACGGGTACCGGCAAAACAGCGGCCTTCGCTTTGCCGCTGCTCGAACGGCTTCACACCGGCCAGAAAACACCTCAGGCTCTGGTGTTGGCCCCCACCCGCGAGCTGGCGATGCAGGTGGCCGACTCCTTCAAGGCCTACTCCGCAGGTCATCCCCATCTCAAGGTTCTGGCGGTCTATGGAGGCTCCGATTTCCGCTCCCAGATCAACGCCCTGAAGCGCGGTGTCGATGTGGTGGTGGGCACCCCTGGACGGGTGATGGATCACATGCGCCAGGGAACCCTCGACACCAGCGGACTGCGCAGCCTGGTGCTCGACGAAGCCGATGAAATGCTCCGCATGGGATTCATCGACGACGTCGAATGGATCCTCGAACAATTACCGAATGAGCGTCAGGTGGTGCTGTTCTCAGCCACCATGCCTCCGGAGATTCGTCGCCTGTCCAAGCGTTATCTCAAAGATCCCGCTGAAGTCACGATCCGCACCAAGGATCAGGAAGGCAAGCGGATTCGCCAACGCTCGATCACCGTCCCGATGAGCCACAAGCTCGAAGCCCTGCAACGGGTTCTTGATGCCTGCGGTGGCGAAGGGGTGATCATCTTCGCCCGCACCAAGGCCATCACCTTGACGGTGGCGGAGACCCTCGATGCCGCTGGCCACCAGGTGGCCGTGCTCAACGGCGACGTTCCTCAGAATCAACGGGAACGCACCGTCGAACGTCTGCGCAGCGGCAGTGTCGACATCCTCGTCGCGACGGATGTTGCCGCACGAGGCCTGGATGTGGAACGCATCGGCCTGGTGATCAATTACGACATGCCATTCGATAGTGAGGCCTATGTGCACCGGATCGGCCGCACCGGCCGGGCCGGTCGAACCGGGGAAGCCGTTCTGTTCGTGAGTCCACGGGAGCGCCGCTTCATCCGCAACCTGGAGCGCGCCACCGGTCAGCCCATTGAGGCGATGGAGGTTCCTGGCAACACCGCCATCAACCAGGGGCGTCTGGACCGTCTGCGCAAACAGCTCAGCACCGCTGCCACGGCAGAGCGCAGCAATGCCGAAGAGACCGCACTGCTGAAGGAACTGATGCAGCGGGTCGCCACCGAACTCGAGATCAGCCAGGAGGAGTTGGCCATGGCCGCCCTGAATCTGGCCATCGGACCGAACCCTCTTCTGCGTCATGGTGATGACGACTGGATTCAGAACACCCGCCGCAACGACCGCGAGCGTCCCGAGCGTCGCGGAGAGCGCCGCAATGACCGTCCGGCCCGAGCTCCTGAGGAGAACATGCAGCGTTACCGCGTTGAAGTCGGCCATCGCGACCGGGTGAAGCCGGGCAACCTGGTGGGCGCCATCGCCGGGGAAACCGGACTCCAGGGCCGCGCCATCGGTCGCATCCAGATTTTCGACAACCACAGCCTGGTGGATCTGCCGAAAGGAATGCCTGAGGATGTCTTCAACAGCCTGCAGCGCCTGCGCGTCATGAACCGCGAGCTGCAGATTTCCCGAGCGTCGTGATGGTTCCACTGCTGATCGTTCTGCTGCTGGCCGGAGCAAGTCCGGCCAAAGCAGAGGACGGCGGTGGCTTGATTCGAAAGATCTGCATGAGCTCGTTCGCCGCTGCGATGCGCAGTGCAGGGAAAACGCCTCCGGATGGGATGGCTGATTTCACGTGCAATTGCTTCCTCGATGAGGTGAACAACGGCACCGGGCTCGACGCAGCACAGAGCCGCTGCAAAGCACGCGCGGCAGAGACATTCGCCATGGAGTGACCTGGACGTCAGGAGACGCTGACCTCCGGGATGGCCGTTGCTCCCACCACAGCGATCCGTTCCACCGTTCGGATCAATTCCACCTGCACCTCGGGCAGGCTCTGTGTCAGCAGGAGATTGACCAAATCCAATCGGTCATCCGCCGCCAGTTCTCCGTCGTCACCCCAGGCCAGGGACTGAAGATTCAGAGCAGTCATCGCACCCTTCTCCCGTCAGCATTCTCTGACAATGGGAGCGAACGAAACCGTTCCCCGATGTCTTCCGGTTGCCTTCAGATTTCTGTGTTGAAACGTGGCTTCGCCCTGTAACGTTGTGCAGTTCACGTCCCGACCTCCGGCCCATTCCGATCCATCGGAACCGGCTCACGCGACTGAGCACATCCAACGGTTCCACGGTCCATGACCATCTACATCGGCAATCTCTCCTTCCAAGCGGAGCAAGAACATCTGTTTGATCTCTTCAACGAGTACGGAGAGGTCAAAAACTGCAGCCTTCCCCTCGACCGCGAAACCGGACGCAAGCGTGGGTTCGCTTTCGTCGAGATGTCCAACGAAGCCGATGAACAAAAAGCCATCGACGACCTTCAGGACGTCGAATGGATGGGACGCATGATCCGCGTTAGCAAGGCGACCCCCCGCGAGCGGACTGGCGGCCCACGGGGCGGTGGCGGTTACCGGAACTGATCCGGACTCTCAGAGCTCAGACTCGAGTAAGTCCATGCTGACCTCCTGGCCGGTAACACGGTCCAGGAGGTCTTTGCTGTGATCAATCGGTGTTGTCAACAGCTCATCGCCCGAACGATTCTGCGGCAGTGCCGTGCGCAGAACACTTCGCTTCTGACGGGCGAGATAACGATGAAAGCGGTTGAAGGACCTTGAACGGCTCATGGCACCTCTTTCGGTTGTGCTTCCGTTCTACTGCTGATGGCAGGACTGAAACCGTGCGAATGGAAACCCTCAGCAAAGCTTCAATGAAGCCTCACCGTTCCCCCCTGCGGCGGTTGCTGCGCCATCTCGCCCCACGCTGGCGACTGGTGGGAGCAGCCGTGAGCTGTTCGATTTTGAACAAGCTCTTCGATCTGGCGCCTCCAGCCCTGATCGGCCTGGCGGTTGATGTTGTGGTTCGAGGCCAGCAATCAGCCCTGGCTGGCTTGGGGATCTCCACGGTGTCAGAGCAACTCTGGGTGCTCGCCCTGCTGACCCTCGTGATCTGGAGCGCGGAGTCACTGTTCGAGTACCTCTATGACGTGCTCTGGAGGAACCTCGCCCAAAGCACCCAGCACAGCTTGCGGCTGGAGGCCTACGACCATCTCCAGAGGCTGGAGCTGAGCTTTTTCGAGCAGGACAGCACTGGTCGGCTGTTGTCGGTGCTGAATGACGACATCAATCAGCTGGAGCGGTTTCTCGATCGAGGAGCCAACCAGATCCTTCAACTGATCACAACCGTGTTGGTCGTTGGCATCGGGATGGCCTGGGTGGCCCCGGGGGTGGCGCTTTTCGCCTATCTGCCCATTCCGGTCATCCTTTGGGGATCGCTTCGCTTCCAACGCCAGCTCGCCCCCCGCTACCGAGACGTGCGCGTTCATGCCGGCGCGTTGGCGTCAAGGCTGGCCAACAACCTCGGCGGCATGCTCACGATCAAGAGCTTCACCGCTGAACCCCTGGAGCTGGAGCGGCTCGAACGCGAAAGCCTCGCCTATCGCCACAGCAACGCCAAGGCGATCCGGCTGTCAGCGGCCTTCATTCCCCTGATCCGTTTTGCGATTCTCTTCGCCTTCCTGGCCATCCTTTTGATCGGAGGATTTCAAGCCCTGTCCGGACAACTGGAAGTGGGCACTTACAGCGTTCTGGTCTTCATCACCCAGCGGCTGCTCTGGCCGCTCACCTCCCTGGGGCGAACCCTGGATGACTACCAGCGCTCGATGGCGTCCACCCAGCGGGTGCTCGATCTGATGGATACACCGATCGGCATCAGCAATGGCCCAACAGCACTGCAACCCGGCCAGACCCGCGGCGCCCTGCGCTTCGAGAAGGTCTCGTTTCACTACCCCGATCGCCCGCCTCTCCTGGAGAACTTCGACCTCGACATCCCAGCAGGACAAACCATCGGCCTGGTCGGATCCACGGGCTCTGGCAAAAGCACCGTTGTGAAGCTGCTGCTGCGGCTGTACGAGCGTCAAGCCGGTCGGATTTTGATCGATGGCCATCCGATCGAAACGCTGCAGCTGGCGGACCTGCGACGGTGCATCGCCCTGGTCAGTCAAGAGGTGTACCTGTTCCACGGGACCGTGGCCGAAAACATCGGCTACGGCCAGACAAGCTGTTCGAGGGAGGCTCTGGAGCGTGCCGCTGAACTCGCGGAAGCGGCGGACTTCATCCATGCACTCCCCGACGGCTACGACACCGTGGTCGGGGAGCGAGGGCAACGTCTGTCCGGTGGTCAACGGCAGCGCATTGCCCTGGCCAGGGCCATTCTCAAAGATGCACCTGTGCTGATTCTGGATGAAGCCACGGCCGCCGTGGATAACGACACCGAAGCGGCCATTCAGCGATCCCTGGATCGGATCACACGCGATCGCACCACGCTGGTCATCGCCCATCGCCTCAGCACGGTGCGCCATGCCGATCAGATCATCGTGATGGATCAGGGACGCATCGTGGAGCAAGGTCGCCACGACCAGCTGCTTCAACACCAGGGGGTGTACGCCAATCTCTGGAAGGTTCAAGCCGGAGAGCGGGCTTGCGCTTCCTGAAGCTTTGATTGCTCTTGGGAACAGGCTCGAACAAGCTGGTGCCGCATCAATGCCCTGCTGAACTGCGCCGATGGATGCATCGATCAGCCACCTGATCCATCACCCCCTGGGCGTCTTTGCCCTGCTGGTGAGCATCAGTGCTGTGGTTCCCCCCCTGGTCAGACGCGTTGGTCTTCCGGACCTCGTCGGGCTGCTCGCCGCCGGGGTGGTCGTCGGCCCCCATGCCCTGGGTTGGGTCGATACCGGCTATGCGGAGGTGAAAGCCACCGTGGAGCTGCTCTCGAGCCTTGGGGCGGTGTTCCTGCTGTTCACCATGGGCCTCGAGATTGATCTCGAAGAGTTCAATCGGGTCAAACGCCGCTCGGTGGTTTTTGGGCTGCTGATCCTTTGCATCGGGGTCGGCACCGGTGTTGGCATTGGCCTGCTCGCCGGCTTTGCCCCGGTGCCATGCCTGCTGCTCGGGGCCCTGATGGCAACGCACACCCCCCTGGGCTACCCGATCGTGCGCAGTTATGGCGCTCAAAAGGATGAATCGGTGGTCGTGAGCGTTGGCTGCACGATCATCACCGACATCGTGGCATTGCTGTTGCTGGCGGTCGGACTGGGACTGGGCGAAGGCGATCTCAGCGGTGCCGACCTCGTGTTGTTGTTGCTGCGGATCGCCGTCTTCGCCCTGCTGGTGGTGGTGGGCATCCGTCAGCTGGGACGCCGGCTGGTGCTGCGTGGCGTCAGTGATGAGAACAGAATCGTTCTGGCCGTGTTGGTGGCGCTGTTTCTGGCCTCCCTCGGAGCGGAATTCGCCGGGGTGGAAAAACTGGTCGGAGCCTTCCTGGCCGGACTCGCCGTTAATTCCGTCCTACCGGAGGGCCGGGTCAAGGAGCAGGTGATCTTTGTCGGGGGTGTGCTGTTCATCCCGATTTTTTTCATCGATCTCGGCCTGCTTCTCGATGTGAAAAGCCTCGGCGCCAGCCTGAGCAACTTCCAATTCACAGCCTTGATGCTGGTCGGAGCCATCGGTGGCAAGGGTCTGGCGTCCTGGATCAGCGGCAGCCTGTTCCGCTACCGCAGGCCACAGATCCTGATGATGTGGTCGCTCACCATGCCGAAGGTGGCCGCCACCCTGGCCACAGCCTTCATCGGCTATCGGGCCGGGCTTCTCAACCAGATGGTGCTGAACAGTGTGCTGGCCGTCATGGTGGTGACGGCGACCCTGGGCCCGATCCTCACGGAGCGCTCCGTCACCCGTCTGAAGGATGCGCCCGAAGGCATGCTGCCCACCAGCTTCGGAGAGGAAGCCACATCCTTTGAAGGCAGCAGCGACGTGGTCCAGCGCCCCCTGCGCATCGTCGTCCCCGTCGCCAACCCCGGCAATGAAGCCGGCCTGCTCTCGATGGCCGCCCGACTGGTCCAGGGCTCATCGGGTGGCAAAGGACTGCTGCTGCCGCTGGCCATGGTCAATCCCAGCCTGGCGGAGTTGCGAGGGGGAATCACCAGCGCCGTTGCGGCGGCGCGACAACGTCTCAGCATTGCCGAAACCATCGGCGCAGACCTCGCGGTGCCAACCCGCACGCTGTTGCGCCTCGACGAAGATCTCCCCGGAGGCATGAGCCGGACCGCGATGGAGCAGGCCGCCGACCTGCTGCTGATCGGTGCAGGGCGGCCGGATCAGCTCCGGGCCTGGCTGTTGGGCGACATGGTGGATGGTGTCTGCCGGACCGCCCACTGCCCTGTCGTGGTGGTGAATCTGAGCAAACAGCCAGAGCAGCCTCTCAATCGAATCCTGGTTCCGATTAAGGACCTCTCCGCCAGTGCCAGAGAGCAGTTTGAGCTAGCCCTGCGCGTGCTCAACACCGCGCCCGAGGAAGCCCGCACACGGATCACGCTGCTGCACGTTCACGATCCGCGCTACAGCGGGAGTGATCGACTCTGGATGGAAGATCAGCTGATCAACTGGCGACCTGCGGGCATTCCCGCCGAGCGCTTCCACACGGTGATCGTCCGCGGGCCTGGCATTGATGGAGCGATCCATCGCCTCAGCCGGGAACATGATCTGGTGATTCTTCGCACCCAACGTCGGCGTGTGGGAGGTCTGCCGATCCCAGGCAGTGATCGAACCAGTCAGTTGATCAGCCAATTGCCTTGTGCCGCCATGGTGATCAGTGATCCCCTGGTCTGACCCAAGAAATCAGATCAACAGATTCAGCGAGGTCACAACGCGGCCACACAGATCGCTCACCTTGTCCCAGCGCTCTTCGTTGACGCTGGTGGCCAACGTGTAGAGACGTCCCCGATCCACCACGACGGTGGCGAGTTCGTGACGGTCACGGTCGGGAAGATGCACGGCGTATTCCAGGTCGTAGAAGGTATGACCATTCACCTCGCGTTCGCTGGCCTCGATCAACTCGGCGCTGCGGCCACTGCCATCAACGGCGATCACTTCACGGCGTAGACGTTCCCCAACCGCGACGGAACTGCCCAATTCGCTGAGGTCATTGTTCTGATCAACGTTGGAGACCACCAGGCTCACCGTCTCATCGCTGTGGATCAGATCGTGAAACACCACTTGAGGTCCATTGCTCACCTGAACGCGGGTCCAGCCGGTTGGGTACAGGAAGGCATAACGACCATCCGGACTCTGAAACGTTTGCAAACCAGCGGTCGGACCGGCCGCGCAGGCCCCGAGAGAAAACACCAGGACGACGCAGGCCAGCAGTCGGGCAAGCGATCGGAGGGGTTGCATCGGGGCCACAGCGGATCGACCCATTCTGCCTAGAGTTGTGCACTGATCGGCGGCAGAGCCCTGAGCGGATTTACCCGACCGTTAGCGCGACTGATCGATCAGTTTGAGCGTCTACCCGGCATCGGCCCTCGCACGGCCCAGCGTTTGGCACTGCATTTGCTGAATCAACCAGAAGAGCAAATTCATCAGTTCGCCGACGCGCTGCTGGCAGCCCGTACGACAGTGGGGCAATGCCAGAGCTGTTTTCACCTCAGCGCTGAACCGCTGTGTGAGATCTGTCGAAAGCCAGATCGCAGCAATGGCGTGATCTGCGTCGTTGCCGACTCCAGAGATTTGTTGGCCCTGGAGCGAACCCGGGAGTTCAAAGGCCGCTATCACGTCCTGGGTGGACTGATTTCACCAATGGATGGCGTCGGGCCTGACTTGCTTCACATCACTCCACTGGTGCAACGCATCACCAAGGAAACGATTAGTGAAGTGATCTTGGCCCTCACCCCCAGTGTGGAGGGCGACACCACCAGCCTTTATTTGGCCCGACTGCTCAGTCCCTTCTGTGCGGTGACGCGGATTGCCTACGGGCTCCCTGTGGGAAGCGAGCTGGAATACGCCGACGAGATCACCTTGAGTCGTGCCCTTGAAGGGCGACGCCCGGTCAACGAATGAATGTTCCGGTTCAAAATCCAAATGAGCCTCGCCAGCGCATGAGCCAATACAGCGCGATTGCGCCAAACGAACGATTACCGGAGTGGTTGCGCCGACCGATTGGCACGGCCTCCGATCTGGAGGCGGTTCAAGGTCTGGTGAAGCGCAACCGCCTGCACACCATTTGCGAAGAGGGGCGCTGTCCCAACCGAGGTGAGTGTTACGCCGCTGGAACGGCAACATTCCTGCTTGGCGGCTCGATCTGCACACGCAGCTGCGCGTTTTGTCAGGTGGAGAAGGGTCTGGCGCCGATGGCGGTCGACCCGGCGGAGGCCGAACGGGTTGCCGATGCCGTCGAGGCGATGGGCCTGCGCTATGTGGTGCTGACAGCAGTCGCCCGCGATGACCTTGCCGACCATGGCGCCACGTTGTTCACCACAACGATGGCAGCGATACGCCGCCGCAATCCCCTCATTGCCATCGAGGTGCTGACCCCGGATTTCTGGGGCGGATTCGCGGATCACACGCAGGCCGTCAGGGCCCAGCGGGAGCGGCTCCAGATGGTTCTTGAGGCGGATCCCATCTGTTTCAATCACAACCTGGAAACCGTGGAGCGACTCCAGGGCAAGGTGCGACGCGGGGCCACCTATTCCCGTTCCTTGGGCCTGTTAGCGGCAGCCCGTGAGCTCAGGCCGGAGCTGCCAACCAAATCCGGCTTGATGCTGGGGCTCGGAGAGAGCCGCGACGAAGTGATTGCCACCATGCGCGATCTGCGGTCCGTCGATTGCCAACGTCTCACCCTGGGCCAGTATCTGCGGCCCTCCCTGGCCCATATCCCTGTAGCGCGTTACTGGACACCTGACGAATTTGATGCCCTCGGCGCCATCGCCACCGAACTGGGCTTTCAACAGGTCCGCAGCGGTCCTCTGGTCCGCAGCAGTTATCACGCTGCTGACTGAGCCCACCCCCGCAGGCTCCGCTGCATCACCCGGTCAACATCAGCCTGCATCAGGGCGCCAGCACCACCCCAAATCAACCGCAAAGGCAGATCCCAGGCTGCCGCATCAACCCGGCGAACGGTGCTGAACCCGCGCTGCTGGAAATAGCGCACCAGCCGTCGATGCTGACGATCATCATCGTGAATCGCGAGCAGACGCGCGGAGCGGCAGGGTGTCGACTCCGCGGCCCAGGCCATGGTGGCGGCCCAGATCAGATCACCGGTGCCTGAGGCAGCCGCTGGCAGCACACGCATGGTGTCCAGCTGTAAGCCGCGTTCTGCGGGATAGGCCCAGGCCTTCAGCTCACCCTGCAACAGGAGGCGCCCGTCGGCTGTTGCGCTGCCTACAACAACACGCACAGTGAAGAGCCCCAGAGGTCGCCCCACCTTCAACCGCAGGATCAAACCACGCTGCTGAGCCTCAGACTCCAGTTGCTCCAGCATGGTGGCCGCAGTCCCCACAACATAAAGCTGACGTTAAATCGACGGACCAAAAGCGTCGTGGCCATAACAATGATTCAGCCAATGGATTGCACGAGCGTTCAGATGTCCAATCGCCTGAATTACCTCTATTTAATGAATAAGGCCAGCGAAGCCAGCGACCCAACAACCTACGACTTTTACCTCAAGAGAGCGAATCAGGAAAAACTCAAAGAGATCTCCAAGCGCTCACTTCAATCGAGCAGCACCATCGGCCGAAGCTCAAACTGAAAGGGCGACAGCGCCCAAACGAGCCTGTGCTCAAGCAAACTTAACAACGTGTTGATACGCAAATAAGAAGAAAAAGCAATGGCGCGCGCCCCGGCGCAAAGGCCAGGGTGGATCGGTATCACTGTGGGTCATGTCCAACACAACGAATGGGCGAGTCCCTTACACAGTCCGGCACCGCACATCCGATGGCGACAAGCTGGAATCCTGCTTCTACGCCTGCGACGCCTTTGAAGCGCGCATGCTGGCGATGGAATTCAATGCCTACATCAAGCAACATCCCAACTGCATTGATTCGATCCTGAAAATCAATACCTGATCAGCCGATCAGGTTCATGCCCAGAAAACCCTTGCCCTGCCCCCAACCATTTCGGTCCTTCAGGAACGTGAGCGCAAGTTCAAAGTCCAACAAGCCGTCTTGATCCAACTGCTCTTGGCTCAACGGAGCATCACAGGACTGCTGATAGCGCTCAATGATCCGATCACGATGTTGATCGAGATAGTCAACCAACTCCATCAAGACGAACTGTCTCCAGGCATCACTTGAGGCACGATTCACCGAGTCGGGCATTCTGATCAGGCGATCTTATTTAGACCTTATCGGGCGCAGGATGTTCAGCAACGACAGCTGCAACGGGCAGGCGTCCATAGAGATGGGGGAAGAGCTCGCCCGAGGGACTGGCATCAGCCCGCAAGGGTGATGCCACCATGAACGGGTCAATTTCCAGCACCAGCACTGCACCCGCATCGGCATAAAAACGGTTGAAGCTGTCGGCCACCTGATCCCGCCAGGAGAGATGGATAAACCCAACCTGATCCAGGTTGAGGCCCCGCGTGGAGACGTTG
Organism: Synechococcus sp.; assembly: GCA_049619435.1. Lineage (GTDB taxonomy): Bacteria > Cyanobacteriota > Cyanobacteriia > PCC-6307 > Cyanobiaceae > Parasynechococcus. The sequence continues at coordinate 24,846 of JBMZMY010000007.1, read as the reverse complement.
TAGTAACCAGAGGCTTGAGCGTTGATCCAGTCCTGCTCCAGGGCGAGATGAAACAACGGTTGATCGAGCGGCACCGCCTCGGAATCTGCCGGGAAATACTGCGGTTTATCCCCTGGAGACCAAGGATCCATCCGCCCCATCAGCCGATCCATGGCAGGACTCTCCAGGAAACGAGACAGCCAGGCACGTAGAGCCACCAGGGCCGGATCAGCATCAAAACCCGTCGGATCTGCGATCCGCCACTGCCGCACAAACGGCCATAAGGCCGCGTCGACCAGGGACTGTTGATCACCGCACAACCAGCCCTGAGCGTCAATCAATGCATTCCAGCCCGTCAGAATGCGCAACCCCGCAGATTGATGTTGATCGCGCTGGCAGCCGGGATATCGATCGCTGTATTTGAAACGGTCCAGATGATATTTAAACGGACCATCATTCTCAGCAATCAAGGGGAAACCATCAGCGCACGCCAACCAATTCAGTGGGTCGGCCTGTTGCAGAGCCCAATGCATCACATCAAGACTTTCATCAATCACCGTTCCATCCGGACAGACCAGGACGGGGACAGTGCCTTTCGCGGAGGCCTGACGCATGGCCTCGGGCTTCTGTTTGAGCTGCACCTCGCGCAGCTCCACCATCAGACCTGACGCCAACACGGCCGAGCGTGCCCGCATGGCATAGGGACAGCGGCGGAAGCTGTAGAGAACGGGATGACCTGTGGTCAGCTCTGCCATGCAGTCAACCATCGTTTACGAGGTCTGCTGACGGTCAATCTGGGCTTGGCGCATGGCAAAACGTGCCCGATCCGCCTCGGTGAATCGATCCATGCAATGCACACATTGAACACCCTTGATATAGCTCGAGAGTTCACGGTCCTGTGGAGACAAGGGCAGACCGCAGGCATGGCACAGAGTGTGCTCTCCAGGTTGCAGCCGGTGATTGAGGGCGACCCGCTGATCAAACACGAAGCATTCACCCCGCCAGCGGCTCTCACTTTCCGGCACCTGTTCGAGGTATTTGAGAATGCCGCCTCGCAGGTGATGCACATCACCAAACCCATTCTGTTGCAGATAACTGCTGGCCTTTTCACAACGAATCCCACCGGTGCAGAACATGGCAATTCGCTTTGAACCCGATTGATCCAAGAGTGGCCTCAGCGTTTGATCAGCCCACTGGGGAAAGTCACGGAAACTCTCGATCTGAGGATCCAACGCGCCCTCAAACGAGCCGATCGCTGTTTCGTAGGTGTTCCTTGTATCGATCACCACGGTCTCCGGATCATCCACCAGAGCATTCCAGTGCTGGGGGTCGATGTAGGTCCCAACGCTCTCGCGTGGGCTCACCGTTTCAACGCCCATGGTCACAATCTCTTTTTTACGCCGGGCCTTGAAACGACGAAAGACCGGACGATCCGACCAACTGCGCTTCACCTCTAAACGCTCGTAATGATGCTCCCCGATCACCAGCGCAGTCCTCAGCTCCGCCAGCACTGCGTCCACACCAGCGGTCGGCCCACTGATCGTTCCATTCACGCCTTCCTCAGCAATCAGCACGGAACCGACCACAGCGCTTCGTCTAGCCAGACCAGGCAACGCCTCTAGCAAGGCTGATCGCACGGACTCTGCTAACGGCGTAAAGGCATAAAACGCCGCCACCAGAAGCGGGTCAGACCCCACACCATCGGAGTGTCCATGACTTGTCATCCACACACGATGCAACCGTCAGAAAGCGAGATCACAACAGACTGACGCCGAGATCTAACGAGTTAAGTTATCGAACCATCCAGCTGTCAACCGTTCAGGCCAAGCGGAACCGGGGCAGGATCGATGATCCGTTGGTCATGGGGGTATGCAATGAGCACAACAGAATTCGATGCCGCAATTCAGTTTGCAATCGACGCAGGAAAGATTCAGTCAAAAACTGAAATCGATCCATCAAAGTGCACTATCGGCATTGATGCGTTCATCCTCAGAGATAGCCAAGGATCGACGATCGCCAGCATCTCCAAACGCGTTTTAAAAGAACGTGCTGAAAATAATGCTGTGGCTCAATTAAAAGCAGAGCACAATCAAGCCAACAACGGCTGACTTAAGCAGCGTTGGGCTCAAGCTGCCAATTGGCCTGGACCCCTGCATCAGCCAACAGCTGGCGATCGGCCTCCACGTCGGGGTTTCCAGTGGTGAGCAAGGTGTCACCATAGAAAATCGAATCGGCACCAGCCTGCAGACAAAGGATCTGAGCTTCGCGGCTCATCGACTCACGCCCCGCACTCAAGCGCACCCGGGAATACGGCATCAGGATCCTCGCGGTGGCCACCATGCGCACAAGCTCCAGAGGTTCAAAGGGGGCTTGGCCTTCGAGGGGTGTCCCTTCCACCGCCACCAATCCGTTCACCGGAACGCTTTCGGGGTGAGGATCCATGGTGGCCAGCACCTGCAGCATCGAGGCGCGGTCGCGGAGGGTCTCTCCCATGCCGATGATTCCGCCACAACAGAGTGTCACGCCGGCGTTGCGAACGCGCTGCAGCGTCTCCAACCGCTCCTGATAGGTCCGGGTGGTGATGATGCGGTCGTAGTGCTCAGGGCTGGTATCGAGATTGTGGTTGTACGCCGTGAGCCCAGCATCGGCAAGCCGGGCAGCCTGCTCGTCGGTGAGCATCCCAGCGGTGACACAGGCTTCCATACCCAGGCCGCGAACGCCTCGGACCATCTCGAGCATCGCCTCGAACGGAGCCCCATCGCGAATCTCACGCCAGGCCCAGCCCATACAGAAGCGATCCGCCCCCGCTGCCTTGGCGGCCTTCGCCCGCTGCAGCACAGGCTCGACCTGCATTTGTGCCTCAAACGCCGAAACATCACTGCTGTTGTGAATCGACTGTGAGCAGTAGGAGCAGTCTTCTTCGCAGCCGCCAGTCTTGACGCTGAGCAAGGAAGCCAGCTGCACCTGATAGCCAGGATTGGCCGCACGGTGAACGGTCTGTGCTTGCCAGAGCAGATCAATCAGTGGCAGCTCCAGCAGCGCACTGATCTCATCAATGGTCCAGTCGTGACGGGTGCTGACACTCATGATTTAGTCGGATCAAGGCCGCCGAAACGACGGGTGCGGCTCTGGAAATCGAGCAGGGCCTCAGTCAAGGCCAGCCGATCGAAATCGGGCCAGTGAACATCGGTGATATGGATCTCGGCATAGGCCAGCTGCCACAGCAGAAAATTACTGAGGCGCTGTTCACCGCTGGTTCGGATCAACAGGTCGGGGTCCGGCATGCCGGCGGTGAACAACTCGGACGCCAGATGATTTTCATCGATCAACTGGGGATCCAGCTCTCCAGAGACGGCACGCTCTGCAAGACGCTGGGCCGCACGCACCAGCTCCCGCCGTCCTCCGTAGTTGGTGCAGACATTGAACTGAATTCCCTGGTTGTCAGCCGTCCGTGCCATGGCATCGCCGATCAAACGCTGAAGCCCCTCGGGCAATCCATCGAGGTCACCCAGAAAGCGAATGCGGACCCGTTCGGCGTCCAGACTTTTGAGCTCGCTCTTGAGCACCCGCTCAAACAGGGTCATCAAAAAACTCACCTCATCGCCTGGACGAGACCAGTTTTCCGTGGAGAAGGCATAAGCCGTCAACGCCTGGATTCCCCAGTCACTGCAGAGCCTCAGGGTGGTTTTCAACGCTTCCACCCCGGCACGATGACCCATCACACGAGGCAACCCCCGGGACTTCGCCCAACGACCGTTTCCGTCCATGATCACGGCCACGTGACCAGGCAATCGCGTCGGGTCGAGCTGCTCCGGACGAACCGATCGCTGCTGAGGATCCGTGCTGGTGGCCGGGAGACGGCTCAAGACAGCGACTCGGGGGAAGGATTACTCACGCTACGCCGCCCTGGGGGGAGCGCATCCACGCCGCTGATCAGCTCAGTCAGCAACTCCTGGAGACGGCTGCTGGTGATCGGACGTTCCAGCCGGCCCTGATTCGCGAGCGACAAAGTTCCGGTCTCCTCAGAAACAACGATGCAAATGCAACGGTCAAAGCGCTCAGTAATGCCCAGGGCCGCAAGATGCCGGGTCCCGAAACGACTGACAGCCCTCCGAGACAACGGAAGAATGACGCCGGCGGACTCAATCCGATTGCCTCGCACCAGAACAGCTCCGTCATGCAGAGGGGTGTCCGCCGCAAAGAGATTGAGCAACAACTCTCGGCTCATTTGAGCCCCAATCACCACGCCTGGGTTGAGGAAATCTTCGGGGCGCAAATCACTGCCGATGTCCACAACGATCAGTGCACCACGACGCTGTTGGGACAAACGACCCGCCGCTTCCGTGATCGAACCAACCGTCCCTGCAGCAGCCTTGAATTCATTCTGAGATTTGCCGAGCAACACGGCCAGGCGCAAGGTGCCGAGCAGTTCCATCAAACGACGCAATTCCCCCTGCCAGAGGATCGCCAGCGACAACGAACAGGCCAGCACGAGTGCATCAACCAGCTTCGATGTGAGAGGCAGATTGGCGTAGCGCTGAACAAACCATCCCAGAGCCACCAGGAACAGGTACCCCCGGAGCAACCAAAGGGTGCGCTGTTCCTTGACGCGGAAGAAGAGCAGAAAGCCGATGGCGGAAGCAAACAGCACGTCCAGGATCTGGCGAGACAGCTCTGCCTCCAAGACGTTCACTCGGCTCTACGACCTCTCTGGTCTCAACGTACCGCCCGAAACCGTTCGGGGAGGACGTCGTAGCGCAGCAGATCATCCGGCTGCTCGCGCTTCTGGACCAGCTCGGATTGACCGTCGTGGACCAGCACCGCGGCCGGGCGTGGAATGCGGTTGTAGTTGGAACTCATTGAGGCGTTGTACGCACCGGTGGCAAACACCGCGATCACATCCCCACTGCAGGTGGTGGGCAATGGCAAGTCTTTAAGCAGGACATCACCGGACTCACAGTGTTTGCCGACCAAATTCACCGTCTCCTCCGCCGCGGCAAGAGGCCGATCAGCCAGGCATGTGGTGTACAGCGATTGATAGGTGATCGGTCTGGGGTTATCGCTCATGCCTCCATCCACGGCCACATAGGTGCGAATGCCCGGAATCGTCTTGCGGGATCCCACGGAATACAACGTCACACCGGCAGGCGCCACCAGCGACCGGCCGGGCTCACAAAGCAGACGGGGCAAGTCGAGATCCCGCTCTTGGCAAGCCCGGGCGACAGCCTCGGCGACAACCTGAACCCAGGCGTCAATGGACGGGGGATCATCGGATTCGACATAACGAATACCAAGACCTCCACCAACGTTCAGATCGGTAACGGGATGACCGAGGCCCCGCGCCAGCTTGAGCGCCTCAGCCATCACACCAGCGAGATCGCGATGGGGCTCTAGCTCAAAAATCTGCGAGCCGATGTGGGCATGAAGACCGGTCAAGACACCCCAGGACTGGCCGACCAGTCCCTTGAGGACCGACTCCAGCTGATCGGGATCAAATCCAAATTTGCTGTCGAGATGTCCTGTACGGATGTACTCGTGCGTGTGGCACTCAATCCCGGGGGTGAAGCGGAGCATCAACCGTGCTGGAGGGGATCCTGCTGGGACCAGTGCCGCCAACCGGTCGAGATCGTGCTGGTTGTCCACAACGATCGTGACGTTGTTTCGATAAGCAAGCAGCAACTCCTCGTCGGATTTGTTGTTGCCATGCAACACAATCCGCTCCCCGGGCATGCCGCCCTGAAGAGCCGTCAACAGTTCTCCGGCGGACACCGCATCCAGCCCCAGACCTTCTGAGGCCACCAAGCCACTCATCATCAGTGAGCTGTTGGCCTTGGATGCATAAATCGGCAATGAGGGGCCGGGGTAATGCGTCTCCATTGCCTGTTTGTAGGCGCGGCAGGACGCTCTCAAACTCACCTCATCCAGCACGTACAACGGTGTCCCGTAACGCTGGGCCAGCTCACTCAGACGACAGCCACCCACGACGAGACGATCCTGTTGATCCAGCTCGGTTGTCACCGGTGCCAGATTGCGGTTGGGGCTGTTCAGATCACGGGTTGATTCGTAGGGCCGCAGGCTTGCCAAGGTCTGAGTCACGAAGAGGCCGACATCGACCAGCAATGTAGGAATCGACCCTGCACTGTCGTCCCGTGGTGATCGAGCTCGACGTCACCTGGCTGGAGGCCTGCCTGGTTTTGGATGACCGAGCCCTGAATGGACTGTGGACACGCGACCAGTGGACGCGGGAACTCTCGGATCCACGTCGCCTTTGCATGGGGCTGCACGCAGATGGTGACGGCCTGGTCGCCATCGCCTGTGGCTGGCTGGTGGTGGATGAACTCCACATCACTGCTGTCGCAACCGACCCAGAGCACCAACGTCAGGGTCACGCCACAGCGGTGCTCGCGGCTCTGTTGCAACGGGCACGACAGGAGGGAGCAAGCCACGCCACTCTCGACGTGGCATCAGGAAATAACTCAGCTTTAGCGTTGTACAGCCGGTTCGGCTTCCGCACCGCCGGATGCCGCAAGGGGTATTACCAGGATGGTCGCGATGCCTTAATCCAGTGGCTGCGACTCCATCCAGCCCGCCCAAACGACTGACAATTAAGGCGGTTCGGTTTACCGCCCAATAAAACAATTAACCGGAGAATTAACTGCGCTCATTAACAACTTTGACTGGTTTCATGCCAGTGAGGGACTGGGAAGTGACCGAACAAACCGAACCTTCGCATTGCCCCCTCAACCCTGATAGCTTGTAAAGACATTGCATCGGCCTCAACGATGTTCGAGCGCTTTACCGAGAAGGCCATCAAGGTGATCATGCTCGCCCAAGAAGAGGCGAGACGTCTGGGCCACAACTTCGTAGGGACTGAGCAGATCCTTCTCGGCCTGATCGGAGAGGGCACCGGTGTGGCAGCCAAAGTGCTCAAGTCCATGGGGGTCAACCTCAAGGACGCTCGGGTTGAAGTCGAAAAAATCATCGGCCGGGGGTCTGGATTTGTTGCTGTTGAGATCCCGTTCACACCCAGGGCCAAGCGTGTACTTGAACTCTCGCTTGAAGAAGCTCGTCAGCTCGGGCACAACTACATCGGCACTGAGCATCTACTGCTTGGCCTAATCCGAGAAGGAGAGGGTGTCGCCGCCCGCGTTCTCGAAAATCTCGGCGTCGATCTCGCCAAGGTGCGCACTCAGGTGATTCGCATGCTGGGTGAAACCGCTGAGGTCAGCGCCGGTGGTGGTGGAGGAAGTAAGGGGTCAACCAAGACCCCAACCCTCGACGAATTCGGCAGCAACCTCACCCAGTTGGCCACCGAGGCCAAATTGGATCCAGTTGTGGGGCGACACAACGAGATCGATCGTGTAATCCAGATTCTCGGTCGTCGCACCAAAAACAACCCTGTGTTGATCGGTGAGCCAGGTGTGGGCAAAACCGCCATTGCCGAAGGTCTGGCCCAACGGATTCAGCAGGGCGACATTCCCGACATTCTTGAAGACAAGCGCGTTCTGACCCTGGACATCGGTCTGCTTGTGGCCGGTACCAAGTACCGCGGTGAGTTCGAGGAACGCCTGAAAAAGATCATGGAGGAGATCAAAGCGGCTGGAAATGTCATCCTCGTGATCGACGAGGTTCACACCTTGATCGGTGCCGGTGCAGCCGAAGGAGCCATTGACGCCGCCAACATCCTCAAGCCCGCCCTGGCTCGCGGGGAACTGCAGTGCATCGGTGCAACAACGCTCGATGAATACCGCAAGCACATCGAACGCGATGCTGCGCTGGAACGTCGGTTCCAGCCGGTCAACGTCGGAGAACCATCCATCGACGACACGATCGAGATTCTGCGCGGCCTGCGGGAGCGCTATGAGCAGCATCACCGCCTGAAAATCACCGATGACGCCCTGATCGCAGCGGCCACCCTGGGTGACCGCTACATCTCCGACCGTTTCCTGCCCGACAAGGCCATCGATCTCATCGACGAAGCCGGCTCACGGGTTCGCCTGCTGAATTCCAAGCTGCCGCCCGCAGCCAAGGACGTTGATAAGGAGCTCCGAGCCGTTCAAAAGGAAAAAGAGGACGCTGTCCGGGAGCAGGACTTCACCAAAGCTGGTGAGTTGCGTGAAAAGGAAGTTGAACTGCGCGAGCAGATCAGAACGTTGCTGCAAAACGCCCGCAACGAAGCCTCGCCGGCTGCCGATGCCGGTCAAACCGACGGCGACAACGCAGATGCCAACCCAGCCGAGCTGTCGACAACCGTCACAGCCACCGCAGAGACCACCAGCCCCGTGGTCGATGAAGAGGACATCGCTCAGATCGTTGCCTCCTGGACCGGTGTTCCTGTGCAGAAGCTGACGGAAAGTGAATCCGTGAAGTTGCTGAACATGGAGGAAACCCTCCACCAGCGTCTGATCGGACAGGACGAAGCCGTCAAGGCTGTCTCGAAAGCCATCCGCCGGGCTCGCGTTGGTCTGAAAAATCCCAATCGCCCCATCGCCAGCTTCATCTTCTCCGGGCCCACCGGCGTCGGTAAGTCCGAGCTCGCCAAGTCCATCTCGCAGTTCTACTTCGGCAGCGAGGACGCGATGGTGCGCCTGGACATGTCCGAGTTCATGGAGCGCCACACGGTCAGCAAACTGATCGGTTCTCCTCCGGGCTACGTGGGATTCAACGAAGGCGGCCAACTCACCGAAGCCGTTCGTCGTCGGCCTTACACCGTGGTTCTCTTCGATGAAATCGAAAAGGCACACCCCGATGTATTCAACCTCCTCCTGCAGTTGCTGGAAGACGGCCGCCTGACCGATTCGAAGGGCAGAACCGTTGATTTCAAGAACACCTTGGTGATCATGACTTCGAACATTGGTTCGAAGGTGATTGAAAAGGGTGGCGGTGGCCTCGGCTTTGAATTCTCAGGTGAAAGCGAAGAAGAGAGTCAGTACACCCGCATTCGCTCCTTGGTGAATGAGGAACTGAAGCAATACTTCCGGCCTGAATTCCTCAACCGACTCGATGAAATCATCGTCTTCCGTCAGCTCAACCGTGATGAGGTGAAACTGATCGCCGACATCATGTTGAAGGAAGTCTTCGGACGCATGATGGACAAGGGCATCACGCTGACCGTGTCTGAGGCGTTCAAGGAGCGTCTTGTCGAGGAGGGTTACAACCCTGCCTACGGCGCACGACCACTCCGTCGAGCTGTCATGCGCCTACTTGAAGACTCTCTGGCTGAAGAGGTGCTCTCCGGCAGGATCAAGGATGGTGACCATGCGGAGGTTGACGTGGACGACACCAAGAAAGTGGTCGTTCGCCATCAAGGCCAAGCCGCCACGCCACAACTGGCCACTGCTGGCGTCTGATGGGATCGCCCCTCGCCACCCATGCCATCGCTCCCGCAGTCGTTCTGCGGGGTGATGGCGCCTGGGAGGAAGCCCGAGGTCACATTCGATCGCTGTGCCAACAGCCCGTTCTGCTGGGGCGCAGTTCAGCCACGGAACACTTGCGGCAGCAGCTCCAGTCAGATCTAGAGAGCGAAGGCGTGGTGCCATCAAGCCTTCATCTCGTCCACGATTGCTGCGATGAGGATCTCGAACGCCTCAGTGCAGTGATCACCAGCCAGAGCAATGATGCCGTCATCGCCGCCGGCGGAGGCAAAGTGCTTGATGCCGGCAAGTTGCTAGCTCACCGCCTGAAGCTGCCCTGCATCACCGTTCCGTTAAGTGCGGCGACCTGTGCTGGATGGACAGCACTCTCCAACATTTATTCCCCAGCCGGGGCCTTCCAAGGCGACGTCAGCCTGGATCGATGTCCTGATCTTTTGGTGTTTGACCACAACCTGATCCGTCAGGCACCGCCCCGCACCATGGCCAGTGGAATCGCCGATGCCCTGGCCAAGTGGTATGAAGCGTCCGTCAGCAGTGGCACCAGTTCCGATGGTCTGGTCCAACAAGCGGTCCAGATGGCACGGGTCCTTCGGGATCAGTTGCTGTTGGACAGTCGCGAAGCGATGGCCGATCCCAACAGTGCGGCCTGGGTTCGGGTGGCCGAAGCCTGCGGCTTAACAGCAGGCGTCATGGGAGGTCTGGGTGGAGCGCGCTGCCGCACGGTGGCCGCCCACGCCGTCCATAACGGCCTGACCCAGTTGGAGGCATGCCACGGCATCCTCCATGGCGAAAAAGTCGGCTTCGGAATTCTGGTTCAATTGCGTCTGGAAGAGCGCCTCGGGGGGAATCAATTGGCCGCTCAGGCCCACCGCCAATTGCTGCCGTTGCTGCAGGAACTCGGACTTCCCGTTTCCCTCGGTGATCTCGGGCTGACCAACGCCAGCCTCCGTGATCTTCAGCAGGCCTGTGCGTTTGCCTGTCGCGATGGCTCCGATCTCCATCACCTGCCGTTTCAGGTCAGTCCCGGCGCGCTGCTGGAGGCGCTGGTTAGCGCTGGAGACATGATCCCCATCAGTTCGAGCCGATCTTGAAAGCACTGCTGGACGGCCTGATCCCCGATCTCCTGGATCCTCAGGCCCGAGCCCTCGCTGAATCCGTGCAGTGGTGGGATCTGGCCATGCCTGGCCTGCCAGATCCATTCCCGGTCGCTGTGCAGGGGAAGGGACCGACCCTGGTGCTGCTGCATGGCTTCGACAGCAGTTTTCTCGAGTTCCGCCGGCTGGTCCCTCTTCTCAGCGATCACTTCCAACTGGTCATTCCCGATCTGTTCGGGTTTGGATTTTCCCCACGACCTAGCCACGCCCGATTCGGCCCAGAGGCGATCCTCAAGCACCTCGATGCACTGCTTGGGCTGCTCGAGCAGCACCAGCCGGTCGCCGTCATTGGCGCCTCGATGGGTGGGGCTGTTGCCGTTGAACTGGCACGACGATCTCCAGAACGCGTTCGAGCCCTGATGCTCCTGGCACCCGCAGGGCTGACCGGTCGAGCGATGCCGGTGCCGCCGTTGCTGGATCGTCTGGGCGTGTGGTTTCTCTCCCGCCCGGGTGTGCGCAAAGGGCTCTGCCGGCAAGCCTTTGCCGACCCCAAGGCCAGCGTTGGACCTGCAGAGGAGCAGATCGCCTCACTTCACCTGCAATGTCCGGGCTGGGCTGACGCCCTGGCTGCCTTCGCCCGAAGTGGTGGCTTCGCTGGCAGCGGTCACCCCCTGCCGGAGCAACCCCTGCATGTGATCTGGGGCGCAAACGACAGAATCCTGCAGCCAAGGCTGAAGGCCCAAGCCATGGAGGTCCTGCTCAACCCCGTGGAAACCCTCGATCACTGTGGTCACCTTCCCCATCTGGATCAGCCCACCCAGGTGGCCGAGCGTTGTCGCGCCCTGTTGTCCGTATGAGTGATCCCCTCCTGCAGCTGATCAGCAGCGGATTGAAACTCTGGCTGCGCAGTCGCTGTACGCAAATCGGCACCCTCGAGCTCCAGCTCAAGGGCTCGGGGCTTGGGCTCCTCACCGGTCGATTGGCGGGGGTTCATCTGAGCGCGCGGGAGGTCTGCTTTCAGGGGCTGCCGCTTCAACAGGTCACGCTGGACAGTGAGGCGATCCAGCTCGATCTCCAGGTTTTCAAGCCAGGGAAGATGGTTGCGCTTCAACATCCGTTCAAGGTGACGGGATCGGTCACCTTTCAAGGCACAGCCTTAAATCAAGCCCTGCTGACGCCTCCCTGGACCTGGCTCGGGGACTGGTTGGCGGAGCAACTGATGGGGATCACCCCGCTCGGTTCGCTGCGACTCCATGACGACATCGTCGAACTGGAGGCACCGATTGCGGGGAGCGACAGCCCTTTGCAGCGCCGCTTCCACGTGAATGCGGCCCAAGGAACAGTGATCTTTGTGTCGGATAGCGCCTCAACCCCGCCGACAGCACTACCGATGGACGACAACATCCAGATTAAAGAGGCCACAGTCTGCGCAGGGCGGCTGGTGCTCCATGGCCATGCCCAGGTGACACCGGACTAGAGCCAACGACCTGGCTGATCAAGTTGTGGCGAACAGAGGCAGCAGCAGAGCCACGAGGTAATAGAGCACCGCTGGCGTGAACAGGTAACTGTCGATCCGATCGAGGATTCCGCCATGGCCTGGAAGAGCATCCCCGGAATCTTTCACGCCGGCATCCCGCTTCATCATGGATTCCGTCAGGTCGCCCACCAGCGCGATCGTGGCCACCAGGGCACCGAGAACCACACCGGGCAGACCGACTCCAGGCCAACCGAGCAACAGTGCACTGATCCAGCCCACCACCATCGAGGCGATCACACCGCCGATCGCCCCCTCGAGGGTTTTGCCCGGGGAGATCGGGGACAACGGACGTCGACCGATCCGTCGACCGACCGCCCACGAGCCGATGTCACTCGCCACGATCATCAGACAACCCGACAGCGTCAGGGCCAGACCACTGGTGATCCAGGACCACTCCGCGGGAAGCGACGCCAGCGATGGGGCCAGCTGAGGAGCATCGAGGTTGCGCAGCTGCAGCCAGTGGCTTGGCAAAAAGCCCAGATAAAAGAGGCCGAAGATCGAGGCGGCGATATCCGCAATCGATCCGGTGAGGGGCTGCAGCAGCAACCATCCGCAGATCGATGCACCCGCCAGGGGAAGCACAGCAGCGGAGAGCACCTCCGGCAACCCACCCTGCACACCCCATTGGGTGGAAAGCAAGAGCAGCTGGCAGGCCACCAGGGTGGTTTTGGTGGCGGGTCGGATCCCCTTGAATTGCGCCATCCGGAAGAATTCCAGAAGGCCGAGGTGCACGATCACACCAACGGCGACGGTGAACCACCAGCCGCCGAGGCCCACCACAATCAGTCCGAAACCACCGGCCGCCAACCCACTGAGCACCCGGGTCCTCAACGCCGCCGAGCGCCGCTTGCGATCACCAGCGGTCGTGGGGTGAGCCTCGCCGATCACCATTCACCGGGTAGCGGTCCCAATGACCAGGAATCTCAGGCTATCAATCGTCTGAGTCGAGAATGTCCAGCGCCACGGGGACTTCTCCGGCCCGTTTCATCTGCAGCACAGTGGCCGCGCCATGGGCCAGATCGATCAGTCGGTGCCGACGGAACGGTCCGCGGTCATTAATCCGCACAACCACCGTTTTGCCATTGACCAGGTTGGTCACGCGGACACGCGTTCCAAAGGGCAGCGTGCGATGGGCCGCCGTCAGGGTGTCGGGGCGAAAGGTTTCACCATTGGCGGTCCGACGTCCATAGAAGCCAGGCCCGTACCAACTCGCAGCGCCATGTATGGAGGGCCGGGGAAGCACAGCCTGCGAAGCCGGTGACACCGAAGCCGAGGCGGGGACAAACAATGGCGTTGTCGCCTCGGGACCCACCAGAAACTCCTCGGCCGAGGGACTGGCCAGTGATGGAGCCCCACCGAGCAAAAGAAGCAACACCAGCACCCCCATCACCCGTGATCAGCGGTTGCACGCATTGAACCGTCCGAGGCCACCACACGCACGTGATCGGGAAGTTGCTCGCCCCAGAGCCCTTGCTGACGCTGCAACCAGGCCAGCCGATCCTGATCCACACGTTCGCCTGGAATCAATAAAGGAATCCCTGGCGGATAGGGACACAACAGTTCAGCACTGAGCTGATCAACAGCGTCATCCAAGTGAACACGCCTCGAAGGGGCTCGCCAGGCCTGAGACAGAGCCAGGTCCGGACTCGCCACGAGGGGCAAGGGTGGGGCCTCAAACGTCGGAAACGGCGCCCGGTTCGGATGGGCGTCGAGCAACCGCGACCACATCCGCACAAACGCACGATCCAGGCCGCGATGACGGGCAAAACCAAGACAGAACGTGAGCGTTGCGGGTTCGGGGAGTTCCGCCAGCCACCCCCGAGGCAACAACCAGTCATCAGCATCCAGACCACTGATGCCATGGGCCGCCGTGTTCAGCACCAGCCGCAAAGGATCCTGGGTGTCCAGCAGAGGGAGCCCCCGCTGGCGTAGCACTGACGCCAAAGCTCTAGCGTCACAGAGCCGAAGCCTCAAGCGCTCGCGACCGGCGGCGGACTGCCAGTCCTGCAGTGCCGCCTCACAGGAGGCCAGCAACAAAGCACTCGGACTGGTGGTCTGCAGCCAGCCCAGGGAGCGCTCCACCCGTTCCGGCTCCAGGCGATTCCCCTGCAGCCAGAGCACAGCGGTCTGGGCCAATCCCGTGGAGGACTTCTGGAGGGAGTGCACCACAAGATCCGCACCGGCCTGCACCGCTGAACGCGGCAGCAACGGATCCACCTGGGCGGCGAAGTGGCTGCCATGGGCTTCATCCACGAGCACCGGCCAACCTTGGGCCTGCAACAGCTGCACCAAAGGCTCCAGATCGCTGGCGTAGCCCTGGTACGTGGGGTGGAGCAGCACTGCCGCTGCAATGGGTCGTCCGGATGCCGCGCAGGACTGCACGATGCGGTCGAGCCAAGGGCGATCGGGAGGGGCAGGCTGGCCGCGATCGACCTGAAAAGGCAGGTCAAAGAGCACCGGCGTGATGTCACCGAGCAGACAGGCCTGAATCAAGCTGCGGTGAACATTGCGTGGCATCAGCACCGCCTGACCCGGCGCTGCAACGGCCAACAGTGCTGCCTGGAGCAATCCGGTGGCACCGTTCACCCCATACCAGGCGTGCTGCACCCCCATCGCCGCCGCCGATCGTTTTTGGCTTTCTGCAACGGCCCCCTCGGGTTCCAGCGGCCCCCCGATCTGAGGGAGTTCAGGGAGATCCCAGATCCCAGCACGCCCGCGCAGCAGACGTCGAAAGGCAACAGGCAGCGCTCGTCCTCGCCCGTGTGCTGGCAGGAAGAAGGAACGTCCCAACCGTGTCGTCAGAGCTGGGATCAAAGCCATGGCGGCCTGGGATTCTCTTTAGAGTTTGAAACTGCCGTGCCGGAGACGATGCGCTACAGCCCAGGGCGAGATCTGGTCTGGTTGCTCTTGAGACCCTGGATCGCCCTTCCCCGTCTGCTTCAGGTGCTCTGGAGTCTGATTGGGCTGGTACTCGTTCTGCTGATCCGGGGCGGCAGTTCCAATCCAGACGTGCAGAGGAAACTGGCCCAGCGCATCCTGGCCACACTCACCAACCTCGGCCCCTGTTTCATCAAGGTGGGGCAGGCGCTGTCCACCCGCCCAGACCTGGTCCGCCGCGATTGGCTGGACGAGCTGACCCGTTTGCAGGACGACCTGCCGGCCTTCCCCCATGCCGTGGCACTGCAGCGCATCGAATCTGAACTGGGGGCACCCGTTCAGGAGCTGTTTGAGGAGTTCCCCACCACGCCGATCGCCGCGGCCAGCCTGGGCCAGGTCTACAAGGCCCGGCTTGAGGGCAACGCCTGGGTGGCGGTCAAGGTGCAGCGGCCCAACTTGGATTTCATCCTGCGGCGTGACCTGGTGCTGATCCGCCTGCTCGGGGTTCTGTCTGCCCCGCTTCTCCCCCTGAATCTGGGGTTTGGTCTCGGCGAAATCATTGATGAATTCGGCCGCAGCCTGTTCGAAGAAATCGACTACGAACAGGAAGCACGCAACGCCGAACGGTTCTCGGGCCTGTTTGCCGACAACCCAGCCGTGGTTGTGCCGCGCGTCGAACGGATGCTCAGCTCCAAACGGGTGCTCACCACGACCTGGATCGATGGGGCCAAGATGCGCGACAGCGCGGAGCTTGAAGCGCTGAATCTTGATCCAGCAGCGCTGATCCGTACGGGGGTGATCTGCGGCCTTCAACAACTGCTCGAATTCGGTTACTTCCATGCCGATCCGCATCCGGGGAATCTGTTTGCCCTCGAAGGCCGCAGCGGTGACCTGGGTCGCGTCGGCTATGTCGACTTCGGAATGATGGATTCCATCAGCGACAGCGACCGACTGATCCTCACCGGTGCTGTGGTTCACCTGATCAACCGTGATTTCAAAGCACTGGCTCAGGACTTTCAAGACCTCGGCTTTCTGAGCCCCAGCGCTGATCTGTCCTTGATTACTCCCGCGTTGGAGGATGTCCTGGGGGGCAGCCTCGGTGATTCCGTGGGCTCGTTCAACTTCAAAGCGATCACCGACCGCTTTTCGGAGTTGATGTTCGACTATCCCTTCCGGGTCCCGGCGCGCTTTGCGCTGATCATCCGTGCCGTCGTGAGCCAGGAAGGTCTCGCTTTACGCCTGGATCCTGAGTTCAGGATCATTGCGGTGGCCTATCCCTACGTCGCACGACGTCTGCTGGCCGGTGACACCAGCGAGATGCGCGACAAGCTGCTCGAGGTGATTTTTGACGACAATGGACGGTTGCGCACCGACCGGCTCGAAAACCTCCTTGATGTTGTCGGTCAGGATCAAGCCGCCCCCACGGCGGCGTTGATCCCCGTGGCTGGGGCTGGATTAAGGCTGCTGCTGAGCCGTGACGGATCAGACCTGCGCAGCCGCCTGTTGATGACCTTGATCCGCGACGACCGTCTCCATGTCGACGATCTCAAAGCCTTGCTCAAGATGGTCGGACGACGCTTTGATCCAGCGCGACTGGCCGGTGGCCTGTTGCAGCGCCTGAACCCACTGGCGGCAGCGTGAGTTTCTGGCCCGCTAGGGTCACGCTCCTTCTCCCTATGACTGCGTCGATGCCCGAGGACTTCAGCACCGACGAACTGCTGTTTCAGCTGGCTTACTTTCCCCAACCTCCTTATCTGCTGGCAGGCATCGGCCTTGCCGTTGGTGTTCTCTGTGGATTGACCTTTGGACGCTTGGTCCAGATCAAGCTGGATGGCTGGAAACAGGACCGCTTGCCGCTGCTGCCCCTTGGCAGTGCCGAGATCACGATGAGCTACACCGGCACCTTGATCGGAATTGTGCTGTTCATCGGCTCATGCCTGCAGATCTTCGGTTTCGCATCAGGAGCAGCCCTGCTGGTCGCCCTCGTACTCACGCTGCTCACCGGGGGCGCGTTGTGGGCTCAGCTCGAGCGTCTGATGGTGCAGGTGGAAAGCGGCAACTTCAAAGCCGTTGATTTCGACAATTTCGACGAATTCTTCTGATCAATCCGCCTTAACCACGGCTTAAGTCGAAGGTTCATCGCCATCTGCAGAATGTTGGTACCGACCCAACCTGTTGATTGGCCACGACATCGACCGCCGTCGCCGCAGGCCGACTTCTCGTCGTTGAAGACGACGAAACGATTCGGGAAACCGTTGGAGATGCCCTGACATCAGAGGGCTATGAGGTGATCACCTGCGGTGATGGGAGGAAAGCCCTTGAGCTGCTGATCAGAACCGGGGCTCAAGATGTTGATCTGGTGGTGCTGGATCTGATGCTTCCCGGCATGGGGGGCCTGGACCTGTGCCGCGAACTCAGACGGACCAACAACACGACACCGATTTTGGTCATCAGTGCTCGGGACAGCGAAACCGATCGCGTTCTGGGCCTGGAAGTCGGCGCAGACGACTATCTGGTCAAGCCCTTTGGTATCAGGGAACTGGTGGCACGATGCCGTGCTCTATTACGCCGCTCCCGGCAGGCCCCCGATCAACAGGAGGCGGATGCCGCCATCCACCACGCCAATCTCACCTTATTCACAAGGGAATGTCGGGTGACCCGTGATGACCTTGAACTGACCCTGTCCCCCAAGGAATTCAAAATTCTCGAGCTCTTCATGCGTCACCCCAAACAGGTCTGGAGCCGCGACCAGCTTTTGGAACAAGTCTGGGGTGCGGATTTTGTCGGTGACAGCAAAACCGTTGATGTCCACATCCGCTGGCTGCGCGAAAAAATCGAGGAAGAGCCTTCCACTCCGAAGTTGATCCGAACAGTTCGTGGCTTCGGTTACCGCTTCGGCTAACGGTGGAGCTCCTGTTTGCCGTCATCGGCCTTGTGGCCGGCGCAGCCATCACGGATCGCTGGAACGCCAGACAACGGCGACAGCGGGATGACAAGAGCCTCCAGTTGCAGCGTCAGCAACGGGGGCTGACATCGCCACAGCTGCTGGCCTGGATCGACGCAGCGACTCAGGGATGGCTAATCCTGGCGCCGGACCTGAGCATTGCCTACCTCAATGCTCGCGCCGAACGCCTGCTGCAGATCTCACGCAATCGCCTCGTGCGTGGCATGGCCTTGGAGGAGGTGCTGTCCGTCCCGCAGTTGAACGAAGCGATCATCAGCACCCGCTATTCCCAACGGCCGCAACGCAGTGAATGGGACCAGAACGGTTCGCCACTCGAGGGCCTTGTCCTGCCCGGATCGGAGGAGTGGCTGCTGATCCTGCTGCAGAGCCAACAGTCCCTCGAAGCGCAGCAACAGGAACAGGAGCGCTGGGTCAGCGACGTGGCCCATGAATTGAAAACCCCGTTGACGGCCTTGATGCTCGTGAGCGAAAGGCTGGAGATGGCCGTCAACGGTCAAGACAGCGACATGGTTCTCGTGCAGCGTCTGCAGCGCGAACTGCGACGCCTTCAACGCCTGGTGGAGGACCTCCTGGAACTCTCCCGTCTCGAAAACAGCCTGCCCCAGGACAGTGAGCGTTATTCAGCCCTCACCCTGGAGGAGCTGGTGGACAGTGCCTGGAATAGTGTCCGCCCGCTCGCTGAAGCCCGTGACGTGACGCTGGACCTGGATCGAACGGAATCCGGCCCGATGATGGGAGATCTGGCTCGGCTGCACCGAGCCGTCCTCAACCTGCTGGACAACGCCCTGCGGTATTCACCGAATGGGGCATCCGTGGATGTGCAGATCCATCCCAGCGGCGGCTGGTGGCAACTCAGCATCCGTGATCACGGTCCAGGACTCAGTGACGCCGACCTCAACAAGATGTTTCAGCGCTTCTACAGAGGAGATCCCTCCAGGGCTCGTTCCGCCCGCAGTGGCAGCGGTCTGGGTCTTGCCATCGTCCAACAGATCGCGGTGAACCATGGCGGCCGCGTCGAAGCCCGCAACCACGCCGAAGGGGGGACCTGCATGGAGCTCACGCTACCCAGAGTGCTGCCGGAATGACCCGTGAACGGCTGCAGAAACTGATTGCTGCCGCTGGGCTCTGTTCACGCCGGCGGGCAGAAGAGTGGTTACGGGCTGGCCGCGTGTCCGTGGATGGTGAGACGGCACTGCTTGGGGACCAGGCAGACCCGGATCACGCCGTGATCTGCGTGGATGGCCAAGCGCTGCCTCGTCTGGATGAGCCCAGGGTGCTGCTCATCAACAAACCCATCGGTGTGATCAGCACCTGCCACGACCCTCAGGGTCGCCGCACGGTTCTGGATCTTCTGCCCCGACGGGAGCGTCAGGGCCTGCATCCGGTGGGACGGCTCGATGCGGACAGCCGCGGGGCACTGCTGCTGACCGACCAGGGCTCCCTCACCCTGCGGCTGACCCATCCGCGGTATGACCACGTCAAGAGCTACCGGGTCTGGGTGCAGGGACATCCCTCAGCGCAGACCCTGGAGCGTTGGCGGCATGGGGTGCCCTTGGACGGCACACGCACCCGACCCGCATCGATTGAACTACTGAACCAAGACGCACGGCGCAGCCTGCTGAACATTGAGTTGAAGGAAGGCCGCAATCGCCAGATCCGTCGGGTCGCCGCGGGATTGGGCCACCGTGTCATCGACCTGCAACGCATTGGCTTAGCCGGGGTCACCCTGGGTAACCTCGCGGAAGGGTGCTGGCGACGGCTGGAGCGACACGAATGGCAGCCGCTGCTCGACGGGAAGCCATGACCCTGAGATTGGTGCAACTGTGGCGTCGACGCTCCGAGACCGCCTTGACCGCCGGTCTGGGTCAAGACAAAAGCGCCGACGAACGGGCGAATGAAGTGGGGGACCTGATCCGAGAACGCCGCGAAGCGCTGGGGCTCAATCTCCGCGAGCTCGCGCTTCAGACGCGAATCACCACCCCCGTCCTCGAAGCGATGGAACGTGGTTGGCGGGACCGCTTGCCGGAGCGCACCTATCTGGCCGCCATGGTGAGTCGCCTGGAGCAGGCGCTGACCGTGCCGGCCGGCACACTTGAGGCCGTGCTTCCCCCGCCCAGCACAACGCCCCTCCACGGGCGGAACCGCCAGGGTTTGCGCCGATTTACTCCTGGAAGTATTGACGTCGTCACCACGTGGCAGGGATCACTGCTGTACGGCGTGGTCATCGGTATCAGCCTTCTGGCCATCAACCGCCAGCAACAGGTGCTGATCCAGCAGAACAGCCTCAACCTGGAACCCGTGCGCGCAGCCCTGGCAACGCCGCCGACAGTGCAAACGCCGACAGTGCAAACAGCGAGCGAGGCACCCGTGCTTGATGCACTGCGCCCCCTGGCAGAACTGGGCGAACAGCCGCCGCAACGTTGGCTCACGGCCTTGAAGCAGAGCAGTGACCGTGGCCCGGGCATCCTCGAGATCCAACTGTCCAGGCCCAGTCAGTTGACCATCACCAGCGGAGGCGGTGATCGCCTTGCGCTGAACGGCACCAAGGGAACCCTCACCCTCAGCCTGCTGCAACCGTTCACGGTCAGCGTCGACCCAATCCCAGCACCGCAGGATCGCGTGTTGTGGAACGGAACCCTCCTGCTGCCTGAGGCAGCAGGAGATGGGACCTACAGCATGCCCAGCACAGCGGAGGCACCCGCACGGGAACGGCCCCAGACCGCCCCTCTTTCCCCGTAACCCTTCAACGCTCCTTCCAGAGCGTCATCAAAGCGGGGGCAGCGCCAGGACCAGTTGCCCTCACTGGTTCCAGGGGTGTTGAACCGCGCGGCATCATCCAGGTGCAGCAGATCCTGGAGGGGCGCCACCACCAGGGCGGCCGGTGTGGCGAAAGCCATATCGAACAAATGCCAGGCCGGGGACTCAAACGCTCCCGTCACCCGAGCCATGACCCGGGCGCGGCTGTCCTGATCGAGCTGCTGCCACCAGCCCAACGTGGTGGCGTTGTCGTGGGTGCCGGTGTAGACGACCCAGCGGGTGCCATCGATGTTTTCAGGCAGATACGGGTTGTCGGACTGACCGTCAAAAGCGAACTGCAGCACCTTCATGCCAGGCAATGAGAAGCCGTCGCGTAGGGCTTCCACATCCGGTGTGATCACACCAAGGTCCTCAGCAATCAAGGGCAAAGCACCGCCCGCATCCCGTCGCAGTTTGCGCAGCAGTGAGGCTCCTGGGGATGGCTGCCACACCCCGTGTTCCGCCGTGGTGTCACCACCAGGAACAGCCCAGAACATCGCCAGAGCACGAAAGTGATCCAGACGCAGCAGATCCATCAACTGGCGCTGACGCGCAATGCGCTGACGCCACCAACTGAACCGTGTGAGCCGATGACGCCACCAGCGGTAGACAGGAGACCCCCAAAGCTGCCCGGTCTCAGAGAAATAATCGGGTGGAACACCGCTCTGGGTGCTGAGCCGCCCATCTGCAGCAATGGTGAACAGTGGGCGATGGCTCCAGACGTCGGCACTGTCGGCACTGACGTAAAAGGGCAGATCTCCAAAGAGCAAGATCCCCAGGTCCGCCGCCAGCGTTCGGATCCGCTGCCACTGGCGATCCAAATGCCACTGCGTTAACCGTTCCCGCTGCAGAGCATCCTGATGGTCGCGAGCCCAGGCCTCCAGTGCGCCCCGTTGATGCTGGGCCAACGGCTGTGGCCAGGTCCACCAGGCCTGCTGGTGCTGGTCATGGAGAACCCGAAAGCGCACGTGATCCTCCAACCAGCTCTGCTGGGCACACCACTGGTCAAAGGCCTGGTGGCGCTCAGCTCCCTGGGTCGGCCAGGCATGCAGCAGGGCATCCGATAACGCGGCACTCCGATCCTCTGCCCCAGCAAACGACAGCGGTCCCACGTCATCGGATGGAGCCTCCGCCCCCGGGAGGCCAGCAAGCTGCTCCGTGGAGATGTACCCCTCATCTGCCAGGTCCGCAGCATCCAGCAGCCAGGGATTCAGGGCGAAACAGGATGGGGAGCTGTAAGGAGACCCAGTCGGATCAGGCGGTGCCAAGGGCAGCATCTGCCAGATGCCGATGTCGTTGTCGGCCAGGAGGCGCAACCAACGACGGCTTGGTTCACCAAAACTGCCGCAGATTGGGCTGCCTGGTAGGGCCGTGGGATGCAACAACACCCCTGTGGAACGTGGACGGGGGGAGTTGGGCTGGTCCATAGATCCCAAGCATCCCCCTCAGCATGGCCCGATCAGAACAAAGCGGCATCGCCGAGTTCCTGGCCCGCCATGCCCTCACGCACCACCCGTTCAAAGAACTGTTCCAGGGTGTCGTCGCCGTAGGAGGGGGTGGCATCGGCGTCATACGCACCTGAGGCCTCATCCCACACCAACATCGACTCGCAGGCGTAGTAGCGACCGATTCGCCCGAACTCAGCAGTGTCCTGCAACGAGGGAACCAGACGAGACAGTCCTTCGAGCAGAGCAATCGGGCCATCCATCAGAGCGATCGGAACCGACAACATGCGCGGCTTGCGGCCCAGGGCCTTGAAGAGCATGGTGCCCTGCTCCTTCGCGCTCAGGGCCGGCCCAGGGCCACCGATCGGGAGCACCTGATTCCGCTTGGTCTCGTCCTGAATGCAATCCGCCATAAAACAGGCCAGATCTTGCTCACTGATCGGTTTGCAACTGGCCAGCTCACCGCCGGAGAACATCACGTAGGGACCACCCTTGCGGCAACTTTCAACCTGTCCGGCCAGGCTTTTGAAAAAGGCCGTGGGCCGCACGATCGAATGGGTCATGTCAGCGTCCGCCTGAAGCACCGCTTCAAAGGCCAGCTTCGCCTTCTGGAATTCCAGCTCCGGCTTCTGCACACAGATCGCTGACAGCAACACATAGTGCGCAGCGCCGGCACGCCGTCCCTCGCGATACGTGTTGAGCGTGGCGTCATGGTCAATCGCCCAGGAGTCACGGCGACCACCGGTGCGGGAGGCCAAGCAGGACACGACGACATCCGCTGGCTGATCAAACGCAGACGCAGCGATCGATTGCGGGTCCGTGACATCGCCAAAACGCACTTCTGCCCCGGGGAAATCAGCGATCACCTGCTCGCGGTCCTGCCGACCGCCGATTCCGCTGCGCTCCCGAGCGAAGGCGACCACCTGATAACCGCGAGCCACCAGTTCACGAACCACAAAACGGCCGATGTAACCGGTCGCTCCAAACACCACGACCCGAACCTCCTCCGGGGGGCGGGTGCGGAAGTCATGACGCAGGGCAACCGAGGACGACACCGGGGCAGGGGTTCAGAGGCGCCTGAACGCTAGGGACAGATGGGCTGCGACAAACTGGTCGGACAACAACCTCGAGTGATGTCGTCGTCCAACCCTGATCGGGTGCGGCAGTGGCTGGGCCGTCATCCGCTGCGGGCCAGCCTGCGCATCGGGGCGTTAGCCCTGGGCGTTGGGGCCACAGCCTGGGCGCTGGGCGGTCTCTGGCCCACGCCAGACCAGATCGATCGAGCAGCGCTGCCCACAGCCAACGCTCCCGCCACCATGGCGCCGCTGCCATCAGGTCCGATCACCCTGCTGGTGATTGGTGCCGATGCCGATGATCTCCGGGATCTGAGCAATCAGGCGGCTCCCCAAGGCCCCGCCAACGCCGATGCGATCGTGCTCGTTCGCATTAGCCCCAGCGAACCGCTCCAGATCCTGCAAGTGCCCACGGAACTGGCTGTCAAAACTCCCGACGGGACGATGCCGGTCCCCCTGGGCAGCCTGTGGCAACGAGGCGGCATCGCCCTGGTCGCCGACAGCCTGCGCGAGATCATCGGCCTGGACGAGGCTGAGCCCCAGCGCTACGTCGTGACACCACGCCGCGTCATCCGTGACCTGATCGATGGCTTGGGTGATTTAGACGTGACCCTGCCCCAGGCCTATGCCAGGAACGACCGAGCCCAGGGCTTTGTCGTGCAGCTTCAGGCCGGACGTCAGCGTCTCAATGGCCAGCAAAGCGAGCAGTTGCTGCGCTACCTGAACAACCCCCAGGACCAAAGCAACCGGCGCTCCCGTCAGCAGCTGGTGATCCAAGCGGTCGTGGACCAGCTCAAAAGCGCCAGTGGTCTGCAGCGGATCAAACAGACCCTGACCACGCTGCAGACGGATGTGGACTCCAACCTCACCCAGGCTGAACTGCTCAGCCTGACCGCAGCGGTCATGGCCAGCCCGGACGTCATGGAGATCAGTCAGTTGAGCCTGGAACCCCGTGCGGGCAATCAGAGGCTGCGACAACTCAAAGCAGGGCAGAGTCTGCCGTTGTGGCCGAACTGAGCACGCGCTGCGCCAGGGCGATCAGCGCCTCCTCCCGCAGCGGGTGTGAGGGCTGCGGAATCCAGCCGCACCACGGCAAACCATCCCGAATGCGCTGGGCACTGTCCCAGTCACCCTCCAGCTGCACCAGGCCGATCAAGCGGACCCGCAAACGCTCCGACAAGGCGGTGTAAGCGGCGGCAGAGCCGGGGATCGTCCCATCAGACTGAGCACGCACCAACAGCAGCACAGGACGCTGCCAATCGGCCAAGGCCTCGAACCAACTTCCACCCTTGGGATGCAGAACCGCGGCATCCCCAGACAGTCGCAACAGCTGCGGCTCCACAGTGGCCGCACTCAGTACGGTCTGCGGACACTCACCGACGGCGTGGAGAAGCAAAGGCCGCCGGCAGTGCTCGGCAAGGGCGGTGGTTGCATCACGCATCACCAGCTCAGGCAGTGCGCCGGCACCGACCAACACCGGAGAAGCTGTGGACATAGGGGGGCAGCTCAGCACTACCATCGGATTACAACAGAATTCGTTCTGCAGGCGCCGTGACCAGCTTTCTGACAGCAGCCCGCGCCGAGCAAGACAAGCTCCACCAGGACAGTCGACGGCTGCGTCTGTTCAGTGGAACCTCCAATCCCGGTTTAGCCCGAGAAATCGCGGCTTACCTTGGCGTTCCTGATGGTCCGCGGGTCTGCAAGCG
>JBMZMY010000006.1:0-64540 GCA_049619435.1 Synechococcus sp. | reverse complement strand
GGAGTCCTACCGGGAGCCGGTCCAACGGACCCGGGTCCGCCGGGAGGAACGCCGATTCGACAGCGACCTCGACAGGGACTTCGCTGCCATGAAGCGGGTCTGGCAAATGATCCGTGCAGGCGCCGTGCGCATGGTTGGCGAAGTGGGACGCCAATACTGACCTTCAGCAAGCTGCCTTCTACGGCTGAGCGGAAGCCGTTGGATGTAATCAAAACGACAAAACAGCAACGGCAGAGCTCGATCCGCCCGCGCCAAGAAAAATGTTCGTTTTGCTACCGACGATGTCACTGACGACCACGTAAAACCTCATCAATTGGCGCTCTCCTTCGTTTTGAAGCGCTGCCTGCTAGCAGGCCACTTCGACGATCACCTCTCCTGATTCGAGTGATTTGTCTTTCCTATCTAAGCCAAGATCATGACCCTTAGCTCCCCTTCCAGGCCCTATCTGGACGGTAAAAAGCTCAACAAGATCGAACAGAACAAGGCGGATAAGGATGGCCTGCTGGTCGGTAGCGAAATTGAGCGTTTCGCCGAGCTCGGCTGGGAGCAAGTGGATGAAACCGATCTCCAGCTGCGCCTGAAGTGGTACGGCATGTTCTGGCGACCGAAGACGCCAGGCAAGTTCATGTTGCGGCTCAGGGTGCCCAACGGGGTGTTGTCCGCTCAACAGGTCAGAGTTGTGGCCTCCATCGTTGAGCGCTATGGAGAAAATGGAAGCTGTGATATCACGACTCGACAGAATCTCCAGCTGCGTGGTGTTCTCTTGGGCGACCTGCCCGAAATCCTCAAGCGCCTCAAAGAGGCTGGACTTAGCACAATTCAGTCTGGCTTTGACAATCCTCGGAATGTCACGGGCAACCCCTTAGCCGGGATCGATCCCAAGGAAATCGTTGACACCCGGCCCTACACCACAGAACTGCAAAACCTCCTCACCAAGAACTGCGAAGGGAATCCTGAGTATTCCAATCTTCCTCGGAAATGGAACACAGCCGTAGCAGGTGCCAAGGACAATTTCCTGCTGCACAACGACATCGTGTTCCATCCGGTTGAGCACAACGGAGAACTGGGTTTCGGTGTTTGGATCGGCGGCATCCTGTCCTCTCAGATGAATGCCTATGCGGTTCCCCTAAACGCCTGGGTGAAACCCGATGAGATCGGCAAAATGACCGACGCCGTGATTCGGCTCTGGCGCGATAATGGCGAGCGGGACAAGCGTCCAAAGGGTCGCTTCCGTCTGTATCTCGACCAGGTCGGCCATGACACCTTCCGCAGCCAAGTGGAAGAGCTGTTCGGTCCCCTCACACCGGATCCGGGTTCCGTCTTCGATGAGACGCCACGGTCTCACTACGGAATCCATCCCCAAAAACAAAGTGGGTTGTCCTTCGCAGGCCTGCATGTTCCCGTTGGCCGGCTGACAGCTCAGGATCTCCAAGACTTGGCCAGCGCAAGCCTCAATTACGGCAGTGGCGAAGTGCGCCTCACCGAAGATCAGAACGTGATCATCGTCGGCCTTGGCAACGACAAACTCGACGCCTTCCAGACCGATCCTCTGCTGCAACGGTTTCCTCTGGAACCTGGCTCCATCGCCGCCGGCACGGTGTCCTGCACAGGCAACACCTACTGCGGGTTTGCCCTGACCAACACCAAAGACCAGGCCATGGCCGCCGCGAAGGAACTGGATGCAGAACTGAACCTGCCTGAAGAACTCAAGATCCACTGGACCGGCTGCCCCAACACCTGTGGGCAGGCCTACATGGGAGCCATCGGTCTCACCGGCACCAAAGCCAAAAACAGCGAAGGGGTGATGGGCGAGGGCTACACCCTCACCGTGGGCGGATCCCAGGGACCCAACCCAACCGTGGGTGAAATCCAACGCAAAGCCATCCCTGCCGATGAGATCAAATCAGTCCTCAAAGAGGTTCTGATTGAGCAATTCGGGGCCACCCCCAAGGCCTGAGTCCTTCCCTTCAACCCAGACGGCGGTCGATCCGTGGCGCTTCCTTTTGAAGCCACGGATCCGTCCTGCTGGGTCTTTGCACCCCAATTCCTTCATCACCATGGCCAACCGCAACGACCTCTTCTCGCGTTTCGTCAACTGGCTCAGCTCCTCTGGTCAGGACGGAGCCGTGACCAGTCGTCCGGGCGGCAGCACCGATCTGTTTTCCCGCGTCATGAACCGCATCAGCGGCTGACTTAAACCGCGCCACCGCAACGCTTCAACCCCTCTATGGATTACGTCCTTCCCAATGAGCTCGTCGACGGCATGATTGCCGCCGGCGGCAAGAAATCAACCGTCAGCATCAAGAACCTCCTGATCCGAGGCTTCTACTCCGGCGCCATCCTCGGCCTGGCCGTGATCCTGGCCCTGACCGTGGGCATCACCGTCAAAGCACCCTTTGTCGGTTCCCTGCTGTTCCCCTTCGGCTTCGCCAGCATCGTGCTGTTCGGCATGGAGCTGGTCACCGGCAACTTCGCACTGCTGCCCATGGCCACCTGGGCTGGCAAGAGCAGCTGGGGCGCCACCTTCCGCAACTGGACCTGGGTCTGGATCGGCAACTGGATCGGCACCGCCGTCGTGGCTGTGATCATGGCGATCAGCCTCACCAGCGGAACCATGGATGGTGCTGCCGACAACGTCGGAGCACCGATCTGGGACCTCGTGGCTCAGAAAATCATGGCTCTGAACCAGATCAATGTTGAGAAGAAGTACGAAGCCCTGGGAAGCATGGGTTTCTTCCTGGCTTTCCTGCGCGGCGTCGTTGCCAACTGGCTGGTCTGCCTCGGTGTGACCATGGCTCTGGTGAGCAAGAGCGTCCCGGGCAAACTGCTGGCCTGCTGGCTGCCGATCACCGCATTCCAATCGATGGGCATGGAGCACATCGTGGTGAATCAGTTCCTGCACACCGCCGGTCCGATCCTCGGGTCCGGAGTTCCGTTCACCAAGGTGATCTTCTGGAACTGGTTGCCTGTCACCCTCGGCAACATCGTCGGCGGCATGGTGTTCATCGGCATGCTCTTCTACAGCACCCACCGCACCACCATGGAGAACGTGCTCCCCACCGAGCATGATGACAAGCTTGAGCGCGAACTGGCTGCTGAGCTGGGTGCACGCTGATCGAATGATGAGTGTCGACGAGACCGTCCTCTGGGACAGGCTCGCGCAATCACGACGGGCTCCTCTGGAGCCCTCCTGGCTGGGGGAGGTCTACTCCCCCAGCCTTTCTGTTGATCTGCGACGGGCATTGTGCGAAAAACTCGGCATGCTCGCTGAGGCGGGTTGGCCCGTGATTGATCAACTGCTCCGGGCCCATGGAGCACAGGAAGAGCTCATCCTTTCGGCTGGGTTATGTCACCAGGTTGAGGCCCGCGATTGGTTGCTGGATCAACTGCAACGCAGCGACGGCAACGAGGAGCAACAACTCGCCATCGTTCAGGCACTGTCCTGCTGGGGCGCGGACGTTCCCGAAGAGGTTGTGATCCGTTGCCTGGATCATCCAGCCCAGCAAAATCGACTGGCCGGCCTCCAGTTGCTCACCTTCCGCGCCCACGGTTGTAGCGACGACGCCTTGCTCAAACTTTGCGCTGGGGCGCTGGATGATTTCCGAGCACCGGTCGTGATCGCCGCCATTCGACTGCTGCAACGCCGCGATGGAACCGCCATCGCTGAGCAGCTTGCTGAGTTGTGTCACAGCACAACCGACAGCATTGCTGAGGCTGCGTTTCGGGCTCTTGGCTGCATTGCGACACCGGCGAGCCAACGTTGCCTGCTCGAACTGAGTGAATCGCTCGACAACCCAACGCGCCGGTTCATGGCCTGCGAACAACTGGCCCAACAGTTCCGTCATTAAGGCAATAAAAAAGCCTGGCAATTCGCCAGGCTGATCTTTAGTGCATTCTGTGTGAATGAATTAAATCGCTTAATTCACCACTTTTTATAAGGCAAGAACTTGCCACACATGGTGATCTTGACGCGATCCCCCTTGGGATCTTCAACCTTGTCCACGTCCAGGGTGAAATCAATGGCGCTCATGATGCCATCACCAAATTTCTCCTGAATCACGTCCTTCAGAGGCATGCCATAAACCTGCATGATCTCGTAGAAACGGTAGATCAGAGGATCGGTGGGGATCACAGGATCAAGACTGCCTTTCGTGGGATAGTCCTGCAGAGCAGCGGTGATCGCTGGATCGAGAGACAGCAGTTCAGCCAACTTTTCGGCTTCTTCTTTCGATGCTGTGGCTTGCCCATAGAACAACGAAGCGATCCAGACTTCATCGAGGCCCATGGCTGACTCAAGATCAGCAAAGCTGAGACCTTTTGCCTTCTTGGCTGCCATTAAGGAAGCCGTCACAGTCTCCTGGGAGGGGGCCGCAAGCGACGGGGTCATTGTTGAAACAGTCATGGTGATTACGTCAGAACACACTGCTCTCAATGCAGCATTCCAAGCTGGAATGTCTCAGCAGTGGGATGACTGTTGCTGGAGATGGGGCACAAAAAAGCAGCCAGCGATACCAAACACCAAACCAGTTCCGCATCAATCAACACAACCTTTCATGGGCCGAGCTGCTGAAGTAATGAAATCGATGGTGTAACCGTCATGAGCCAATTTTTTCAGTCAATCACCACTCTTCTCGCCAGTCAGCGCATCGGCAGCGGCAACACGACCAGCCTCGTACTCGAGCGGCTGTATTACGCCGACGGACGCCATCACCCCGAACATCCGCGCCACGGCAGCTTTGAAGGCCTGAGCAACCTGATCAGCGGCTGAACCGATTTTGTAGCGAATGCAACACCTGGAGGGCACTTCGCTGCTGAACACTCAGATCAAACCGGAGTGGTCCCTTGACGAGTGTGCAGACATCCGGAAAGGAGCGTTTTAAGACGCATCTCCGCAAGGTCGGCAGCGGTGAACACACCAGCAAAGGCATGAGTCGTGAGGAGGCTGCCGACGCCCTGCAGTTGATCCTGGACCAAGAAGCCACACCCGCTCAGATCGGTGCTTTTTTGATCGCGCACCGCATTCGCCGGCCTGAGCCCCAGGAATTGACCGGGATGTTGGACACCTACAGGGCACGCGGACCAGTGCTGCGTTCGGCTCCCGGAGCACGTCCCCCGATTTGTTTCGGGATGCCCTTTGACGGTCGAACGCGCACCGCACCGATCTATCCCATCACCACCCTGATCCTGCTGGCTTGTGGCCAACCGGTGGTGCTTCAGGGCGGCGATCGGATGCCGATTAAGTACGGCACCACCGCCATCGACCTGTTCGCTGAATTGGGAGTCGATCTGCGCGGGTTACCCCTGAACCAGGTGCAGGAGGGATTCGATCGCCTTGGCTTTGCCCTGATCCATCAACCCGACCACTTCCCCCTAGCGGAAAGCCTGATCAGCTATCGCGAAGAACTGGGAAAACGTCCCCCAGTGGCCAGCCTCGAATTGATGTGGACCGCCCACCAAGGCGACCATCTCCTCGTGAGTGGGTTCGTCCACCCACCGACGGAAAGCCGCGCCTGGGAAGCCCTGCGCCTTGCGCAGGAAACCAACCTGATCACCGTGAAAGGACTGGAAGGAGGCACGGATCTGCCGATCGGGCGGGCCTGCATCACAGCGAAGGTGATCGGCGAAAAAGCAGAACGGCTGATCCTCCACCCCCGCGACCATGGTTGCCATGAAGCCGATGTGGAGTGGATTGACGAAGCAACCTGGCGCCAGAACGCCATGGCTGCCCTCAACAACACGGGGCCGCTGCTGAAGGCGGCGGTCTGGAATGCCGGTGCTTATCTCTGGTTCAGCGGTCTGGCCCCAACCCTGAGTGACGGCCTTAGCCAAGCCGGTGCTGCCCTCGGCGATGGGAAAGCCCTGCACAGCCTCCATCAACTGCAGGCCTGGCGCAGTGGCTTGACCATGGCGTAGCGCTCGAACGGAATACCGCCAATCGCAATCGTTTCCGGAGCGACAACCTGCCAGCCCAGCCGTTGCAACAACGGACGACTGAGCTGACTGGCTTCCGTCCGGAGCCTGGTGAGGCCTAGGGCGCGCGCATCTGCTTCGATCTGATCCAAGAGGGCCCGCGCATGGCCCTGTCGCGCGGCGCGACCACGGCAATAGAGCAACGCCAGACGGTCCTCGGGGTAGCGCATGGCAAAGGCCTCGTCCGCCCCGCTGATCCAGCCAACCCCATCGCTGAGGGTGCGATCGAGCACGCCGGGCAACCAGGCCAGAGCTGCCCAGGCCTGCACCTGATCCCTCGTATACAGAGCAGGTGCCTGGGTTTCGATCGCATCGGCATAGATCTCCCGCAGCAGAGTGTGATCAGCCGGAGACACCAGACGCAGAGCCATCGACGGAGGCTATGGGAGTGTGAGTCTCCTTCAACTGACGGGAGCCTTGCAGCGCCTCCGGATACCGACCCTGCTGAGCGCTTTTCTCACGCTGCTCAACGACCGGCTCAGCGAAAGCATTTTTCTGCCGCTTTTGCCCTATCTGCTGGCGCAATTCACCAGCAGCGGCAGCACCCTTGGTCTTCTGTCAGGAACGTATGCGCTGTCTCAGTTCTTGGTCGCGCCACTGATCGGTGCCCTCAGTGATCGTTTCGGACGCAAACCGGTAATCACCCTCTGCGTGGGAGGCTCCGTGCTGGGCATGGGCCTGTTCGCCATCACCCTGTCGCTGCCCTGGCAGCAGATCTGGCCCTCGGCATCAGCGGCGGGCCTGCCGTTGGCCTTGCTGTTTACCGCCCGCATCATCGATGGCATCAGCGGAGGCACAGCCCCGACGGCCTCGGCTGTGCTGGCAGACATCACACCACCAGACAAGCGAGCCAAGGCCTTTGGACTCATTGGTGTCGCCTTCGGCTTGGGCTTTGCTCTGGGTCCGGGCCTCGGTGGTGTGCTCGGGGAAATGAATCGCATCCTTCCGGCCTGGGGTGCCACCGGCTTCGCGGTGATCAACCTGCTGATGGTGAGCCTCTTCCTCCCGGAAACGCATCCCGTGGAGGCACGCCAACCGCTCCCACGCAAACGCGCCCTCAACCCGATCTCGCTGCTTCAGCGGGTGTTCGCCAATCCGGACGTCCGTCGCCTGGCCCTGGCGTTCTTCGGCTTCTTCCTGGCGTTCAACGGCTTCACTGCCATTCTCGTGCTGTATCTGAAAAGCGCCTTCGCATGGACCGAATGGATGGCTGGTGCAGCCTTCGCCCTTGTCGGAGTGATTGCAATGGTGGTTCAAGGGGGACTGATCGGCCCTCTGGTGAAGCGATTCGGTGAGCTGCGTCTCACCTTGACCGGACTTGGGCTGCTCACGGTGGGCTGCCTCTTGGTGCCCTTGGCCACGACGGAGACATCGATGCCCGTGATCTACAGCGCGGTGTCGCTCTTGGCGTTCGGCACTGGTCTGGTGACCCCATGCCTGCGGGCCCTTGTGTCCCGACGACTGACGCGCGATGGCCAGGGAGCCGCCCTCGGCGGATTGCAAGGACTGCAGAGTCTCGGCAGCTTTCTCGGAGCCACCGCCGCCGGCATCAGCTACGACCGACTGGGTCACACCAGTCCCTTCTGGATCGGTGCGGTGATCCTGGTGGGGGTTGGCCTTTTGATCGCAGGAAGTCCGCGTCAAACCGACGTTGTCCATCAGACCTGATTGCTACGTTTCAAGGGAGCGTTTGAACACTGAGGGCATTCATCCATGTGTTCCGCTGCCCTCAATCCAGATCAGTACATCAACCGAGAGCTGAGCTGGCTGGCGTTTAACCAACGGGTGCTGGCTCAGGCCCTGGATGAGCGCACACCCCTGTTGGATCAGGCGAAATTCAGCGCCATTTTCAGCAACAACCTCGACGAGTTCTTCATGGTCCGCGTGGCCTCCTTGAAGTCCCAGGTTGAAGCTGGTGTGACCACCCAGAGCGAAGACGGCAAGACACCGCTGGAGCAGTTGCTCACGATCCGCGAGAGCCTGATGCCCCTGCTGCAACAGCAACAGGATCACTACCGGCATCAGATCAAGAGTGGATTACGCGAGCACAACGTTCAGCTGCTCGACTACAAGCAACTCAATAAAGCCCAACGGGAATGGGTCCGAAATTATTTCCAAACCTCCGTTTTTCCAGTACTAACCCCCCTGGCGGTTGACCCTGCCCATCCATTCCCGTTCGTCAGCAATCTGAGCCTGAATGTGGCAGCGGTGATTCGCGATCCCGAAACAGGCCAGCAACAGTTCGCGCGAGTCAAAGTACCCCAGAAAAATCTTCCACGCTTCGTTGCGATCCCCGCCAACCTGAGCGGCAGTCGACAAAAGCCGATCCATACAGCCATTCCGCAGGAACAGGTGATCGCCTTCAACTTGGAAATGTTGTTCCCAGGGATGAGTGTTGAAGGCCACTATTTCTTCCGCGTCACCCGTGATGCAGATCTGGAATTAAGAGATCTGGAAGCCGATGACCTGATGCTGGCCTTGGAGCAGGGGCTACGAAAACGACGCATTGGCGGTGAAGTTGTGCGCCTGGAAGTTCCCAATGAAATGCCCGACGACGTGATCGAGCTGCTGAAATCAGGCCTGGCCATTGAACAGGATGACGTTTACGTCATTGATGGACCCCTCGGACTGGATGATCTTTTTGGCCTAACAAGCCTTCCTTTACCAAAGCTCAAAAGCAAATCCCACTCCGGGCAAACACCTGCTGCTGTGGCAAGGTCACAGCAGCACCTGATCGAAGAAGGATCGATCAAAGCAGAAGAATTTGAAAGCATCTTCTCGGTCATCCGCCGTGGCGACATTCTTCTTCACCACCCCTACGACCTCTTTTCCACCACGGTCGAAGAATTCATCAATCAGGCAGCGGACGACCCCCTGGTTGCGGGGATCAAGATGACGCTCTACCGAACCTCAAAGGACTCTCCCATCATTGCCGCCCTGATTCGCGCTGCAGAAAATGGAAAGCAAGTGATGGCCTTGGTGGAACTCAAGGCACGGTTTGACGAAGACAACAATATTCAATGGGCCAAGCAACTCGAGCGCTCAGGCGTTCATGTTGTCTATGGCGTTCTCGGGCTGAAGACCCATACAAAAATTGTTCTGGTTGTTCGCAAAGAAGCCGAAAAACTGAGAAGCTATGTTCATATAGGCACAGGCAATTACAACTCCAAAACATCCAAGCTCTACACCGATCTCGGCCTGCTCTCCGCACGCCCTGAATTGGGCCAGGACCTGGTTGAGCTCTTCAATTACCTCACAGGATTTTCCAAGCAGCAAAGCTTCCGGCGCCTTCTGGTGGCGCCCGTGACGCTGCGCAAAGGAATGGAGAGCCTGATCCGCCGCGAAATCGACCACGCTCACGCAGGGCGCCCTGGTCGCATCAGGGCCAAGATGAATTCGCTGGTGGATCCGGGAATCATTGCGCTTCTCTATGAAGCATCCCAGGCAGGTGTCCAGATTGAACTGATCATCCGGGGAATGTGCAGCTTGATCCCCGGAAAACAAGGGCTCAGTGAATCCATCACCGTGATCAGCATCATTGGGCAATTCCTGGAACACTCCAGGATTTTCTGGTTCAACAATGGCGGATCTCCCGAAGTCTTCATTGGCAGCGCCGATTGGATGACCCGCAACCTGGATCGTCGCGTTGAAGCCATCACACCGGTGGACGATCTTGCATTACGGCAAAAACTTGAACGCCTGCTGGACCTTTATTTCAGCGACAATCGCGGATCTTGGATCATGCACAGCAATGGACAGTTCACGGCGCGGGAAGCCGCGGAGGGCGAGCCGACCCGCAACGCCCAGATCGAACTGATCAGCCAGTGGGGCCGGGGGCTTCCAGGCTCGAACTGACTGCACAGGCCGCAGCTCCTGACTGTGGCAACAGATACCAGAAGAGAATTGTTTTCTTCAGGTTTTTGTTATCAATCGAACAGAAAAGAAAGCTGTAAATAGTGATTTACAAGAACCTAAATACTTTTGGTTTTCCGCGCCAACTTTTGTAGACGTAGTGCTAACTTCAAGCCAAATCTAATCAGGAGACCAGGGTGATGGGGATCCCTCTGGAGCCTTCCGCGTCGGCAGCTACGCCACAGCGGAAGCAACCTGCGCTGCCGAAGGGTGGTCGCCGTTCATCAACGCGTCAAACCGGACGTTTGGCAACCGACTCGATCGGCTTCTACCTCAGCTCCATCGGCCGGGTGCCGCTGCTGACCGCTGCGGAGGAAATTGAGCTGGCGCACCACGTCCAGGAGATGAAGCAGCTCAAGGAGCTTCCAGAAGACGAACGCACACCACGGCAACGCCACAAGATCCGCATGGGCCAACGGGCCAGGGATCGCATGATGGCGGCCAACCTTCGTCTGGTCGTCAGCGTTGCCAAGAAGTACCAGAACCAGGGCTTAGAGCTGCTGGATCTGGTGCAGGAAGGCGCCATCGGGCTGGAACGCGCCGTCGACAAATTCGACCCAGCCATGGGCTACAAATTTTCCACCTACGCCTACTGGTGGATCCGTCAGGGCATGACCCGTGCGATCGATAACAGCGCGCGAACCATCCGTCTGCCGATCCACATCAGCGAAAAGCTGTCCAAGATGCGCCGCATCTCCCGAGAGCTCTCCCATCGCTTCGGTCGGCAACCGAATCGACTCGAACTGGCCCATGCCATGGGCATCGAGCCCCGGGAACTCGAAGACCTGATCTCCCAGAGCGCACCCTGCGCCTCCCTGGACGCCCATGCCCGCGGCGAAGAAGACCGCAGCACACTGGGTGAACTGATTCCGGATCCCAACGGTGAAGAGCCGATGGAAGGAATGGACCGCAGCATTCAGAAGGAACACCTCGGTGGCTGGCTCTCCCAGCTCAACGATCGTGAGCAGAAGATCCTCCGGCTCCGCTTCGGCCTCAATGGTGAAGAACCGATGACGCTGGCGGAGATTGGCCGGCAGATCAACGTGTCCCGCGAGCGGGTCCGCCAGCTGGAATCCAAAGCGATTCTCAAGCTGCGGATGATGACCAATCATCAGCAGGCTGCTTGATGGTGTGTTGACCCTCCTGCTTGGCCCTGCCGTCCTCGCGCTCTGGTTGCTGGTGACCCTGCTCTGCGCGGTCGCCTGCCGGAGCCGATGGCCGGAGCAGCGGGAGCTGAGTCGAAAAATCGTTCATATCGGCACCGGGGCTGTGGTTCCGCTGGCCTGGTGGTTCTCCATCACGAAACCGTTGGCCCTCACAGTCGCCGCATTGGTGACCGTTTTGATTGCCCTCAACCACCGCTGGCGGTGGTTTGCGGCCATGGAAGACGTCGACCGACGCAGCATCGGAACTGTGGCCTACGCCGCAGCAATCACGGTGTTGCTCGCGCTGTTCTGGCCCCAACGTCCCGATGCTGTCTGCTCCGCTGTCCTGGTGATGGCCTTCGGTGATGGCCTGGCCGGCTTAATCGGACGCGGCATGACCTCCCCGCAATGGACGGTGATCGGCCAACGAAAGTCGCTCGCCGGCACGTTGACCATGACCTTGGTCTCGCTGACGGTTCTCCTTGGCGTCGGTTGGCTGGGCAACGGCAATCCCAGCACTCTCACACTCACCGTGATCACAGCGAGCGCTGTTCTGTTGGAACAATTCAGCGCAGGGGGCATCGACAACCTGACTGTGCCGATCAGCGTCGGCCTGCTCTGGGAGCAACTGGTGCGTTAAGCCGCGACCGTACGCGCCGCCACGGCATCCGCCAGCCGCACCAGCAACGCTTCGGTGGTCTCGATGCTGATGCAGGCATCGGTGATGCTCTGGCCGTAGGTGAGCTGCGAGAGATCCGAGGTCAGCTTTTGATTGCCCTCGACCAGATGGCTCTCGATCATCACGCCCATCACGTGGCGGGATCCAGCCTTCATCTGATCGGCCACAGCGGACAACACCTCGCCTTGGCGGCGGAAATCCTTGTTGGAATTGGCATGACTGCAATCCACCATCAGGCGGTCCTTCAGGCCGGCCTGATCCAGTTCAGCCGCAGCATCCTCCACAGCTTCAAGGTGATAGTTGCTGCCGCGATTGCCCCCGCGCAGCACCAGGTGACCATCTGGATTGCCTGTGGTGCTCACGATCGAAGCGTGACCATCCGCATTGATCCCTAGAAAATGATGGGGTTTCGACGCGGCCTGCATGGCATTGATCGCAATGGTGGCGCTGCCATCGGTGCTGTTTTTGTAGCCAATCGGCATCGACAGACCCGAGGCCATTTCACGGTGGGTCTGACTTTCGGTGGTGCGCGCTCCGATGGCCGTCCAGCTGATCAAATCGGCGATGTACTGGGGAACGACGGGGTCCAGCAGTTCCGTGGCAGCCGGCATCCCCATACGGGCCAGCTCCAACAGCAACCCGCGGGCCCGGCGCAGGCCGGTGTTGATGTCGTAGGACCCATCCAGATGCGGGTCATTGATCAGACCCTTCCATCCCACAGTGGTGCGCGGCTTCTCGAAATAGACCCGCATCACCACTTCCAGCTGATCCTTCAGCCGATCGCGGATCGGCGCCAGACGCTGGGCATAGTCCCTGGCCGCCTTGACGTCATGGACCGAGCAGGGACCGACGACCACCAGCATTCGATCGTCGTCGCCGCGCAGGATCGCCTGAATCCGACGGCGGGCAGACGCAACGGTGGCGGTGGCCGCTGCATCGATGGGCAATTCACCATGGAGCAGGGCCGGAGCGACCAGCGGCCGGGTCTCCACCACATGAAGATCAGATGTGGTGGTCATGGCCCCTGAACCCGAATCCGACCAAGGCTACGCAACTCTGAACAGCGCGGCTGATCGGTCTCCATGAAGAATGGTGCGGAGACCACGTCGCCCTGAGGTTGAATCCGCATGCTGAGCGCCTATCGCAAGCTGGCCGCTGAACGGGAAGCCCAGGGCGTTCCTGCTCTGCCCCTGAATGCCGAACAGACCAAGGGGCTCACCGAGCTGTTGCAGAACCCGCCAGCAGGCGAAGACGAGACCCTGCTGCATCTGCTGAGCGAGCGGATTCCTCCTGGTGTGGACGAAGCGGCCTATGTGAAGGCCACCTGGCTCAGCGCCGTCGCCCAGGGCGAGGTCAGCTCACCGTTGGTGTCTCCCCTGGAGGCCACCCGGCTGCTGGGGACCATGGTCGGTGGCTACAACGTGGCAGCCCTGATCGAGCTGCTGAAGCACAGCGACGACACCTTGGCCGGCTGCGCTGCCGACGGCCTCAGCCGCACCCTGCTGGTGTACGACGCCTTCAACGAAGTGATGGAGCTGGCCGACAGCAATCGCTTCGCCAAACAGGTGGTCGACAGTTGGGCCGCCGCCGAATGGTTCACCTCCAAACCGGAACTGGCTGAAGAAATCACCGTCACGGTGTTCAAGGTCGAGGGCGAGACCAACACCGATGACCTCTCCCCAGCCACCCATGCCACGACGCGACCGGACATCCCCTTGCACGCCCTGGCGATGCTGGAGACCCGCGACCCCGATGGCCTCGCCACCATCGCCAAGCTGAAGCAGAACGGTCACCCCGTGGCCTATGTCGGCGACGTGGTGGGCACGGGCAGCTCGCGTAAGAGTGCGATCAACTCGGTGCTTTGGCACACCGGCGACGACATTCCCCATGTGCCCAACAAGCGGGCCGGCGGCGTGATCCTCGGCGGCAAGATCGCGCCGATCTTTTTCAACACCGCCGAAGATTCCGGCGCCCTGCCGATCGAATGCGACGTCACCGGCCTCAACACCGGTGATGTGATCACGATCCGCCCCCACGCCGGAACGATCGAACGCAATGGCGCCGTGGTGAGCCGCTTCGAGCTGAAACCCAGCACGATCAGCGATGAAGTGCGCGCCGGCGGCCGCATCCCGCTGATGATCGGTCGCGCACTCACCGACAAGGTGCGCGCCCAGCTCGGCCTTCCCGCCTCCGACCTGTTCATCCGCCCCAGTGCACCGGCGGACACCGGTAAGGGCTTCACCCTGGCGCAAAAGATGGTCGGCAAGGCCTGTGGTCTGCCCGGTGTTCGCCCCGGCACCAGCTGCGAGCCGCTGATGACCACCGTCGGCAGCCAGGACACCACCGGGCCGATGACCCGAGATGAAATGAAGGAACTGGCCTGTCTGGGCTTCTCCTCAGACCTGGTGATGCAGAGCTTCTGCCACACGGCCGCCTATCCCAAACCCGTCGACCTCCAGACCCAGAAGGATCTTCCTGACTTCTTCGCCCAGCGCGGCGGTGTCGCCCTGCGACCCGGCGACGGCATCATCCACAGCTGGCTGAACCGCATGCTGCTGCCCGACACGGTGGGCACCGGCGGAGACAGCCACACCCGTTTCCCCCTGGGCATTTCCTTCCCCGCCGGCTCCGGTCTGGTGGCCTTCGCCGCGGCCATCGGTGCCATGCCGCTGGACATGCCTGAATCCGTCCTGGTCCGCTTCAGCGGTTCGCTGCAACCGGGCGTCACCCTTCGCGATGTAGTGAATGCGATCCCCTGGGTGGCGATTCAACGCGGTTTGCTGACTGTGGAAAAGGCCAACAAGTTGAACGTGTTCAACGGCCGAATCATGGAGATCGAAGGTCTGCCCGATCTCAAGCTGGAGCAAGCCTTCGAGCTCACCGATGCCACCGCCGAACGCTCCTGCGCCGGCTGCACGATCAAGCTCTCCGAAGAGACGGTGAGTGAATACCTGCGCAGCAACGTGGCACTGCTCAAAAACATGATTGCCCGGGGCTACAGCGACGCCCGCACCCTTGGCCGCCGGATCAAGGCGATGGAGGAGTGGCTGGCGAATCCGCAGCTGCTCAGCGCCGATGCCGATGCCGAGTACGCGGAGATCATCGAAATCAACCTCGACGAGCTCACCGAGCCGGTGCTGGCCTGCCCCAATGACCCGGACAACGTCAAGCTGCTCAGTGAAGTCGCTGGCGATCCTGTTCAAGAGGTGTTCATCGGCTCCTGCATGACGAACATCGGCCATTACCGAGCCGCCGCCAAGGTGCTCGAGGGGGCTGGCAGCAACAAGGCCCGCCTCTGGGTCTGCCCGCCCACTCGGATGGACGAGGAAACGCTGAAGGCCGAGGGCTATTACGCCACCTTCGAAGCGGCCGGTTCGCGGATGGAAATGCCCGGTTGCTCGCTCTGCATGGGCAACCAGGCCCGGGTGGACGACAACACCACGGTGTTCTCCACCAGCACCCGCAACTTCAACAACCGCCTCGGCAAAGGAGCTCAGGTGTATCTGGGCAGCGCCGAACTCGCCGCGGTCTGCGCGCTGCTCGGCCGGATCCCGACCCCAGACGACTACCGCCGCATCGCGGCCGAGAAGATCGATCCCCTGTCCGATGAGCTGTACCGCTACCTGAACTTCGACCAGATCTCCGGGTTCGAAGATCAGGGCCGCGTCCTGAGCAACGACGAAGAAGCGGCTGTCCTGGCCGCGTCCTGAGCGTCGGATGCCCTCTCTCAGCGAACCGAAGCAGCGCCGTCACCTCCTGGGCTCCAGCACCAGCATCCGCCGTTTGCTGGAGCGCCGCTGGTTGGTGGTGGTGCTCGCGCTCACGCTCACGGGTCTGGGGGCCGCGATCACCGGTCTGCTGTTCACCAGTGGCATCAGCCTGCTGCGGGACTGGCGGCTCGATCTGCTGAACGAATTCCCTGCTTGGTTGGTGCTGCCCGCCCTCGGGGCCTTTGGCGGGATGCTGTCGGGCTGGCTGGTGGCCAACCTGGCCCCAGCGGCAGGGGGCGCGGGCATCACCCACATCATGGGCTTCCTGCGCCACCGATCTGTCCCCATGGGGCTGCAGGTGGGCCTGGTGAAACTGGTGGCAGGGATCATCGCCATCGGTAGTGGCTTTCCGCTGGGACCTGAGGGACCAGCGGTGCAAATGGGGGGATCGGTGGCCTGGCAGATGTCGCGCTGGCTGAAGGCACCGATCGCCTTCCGCCGGGTGATCGTGGCCGCCGGTGGCGGCGCCGGCATCGCCGCGGTGTTCAGCGCACCGATCGGAGGCTTCATCTACGCCATCGAAGAACTGCTGCATTCCGCCCGCCCGGTGGTGCTGCTGCTGGTGCTGATCACGGCCTTCTCCGCCGACACCTGGGCCGATGTCCTCGGGGGTGGTGGTCTCAGCAGCACCCTGGGCTTCCAGGTGGAACGCGCTTACACCCCCCTGGTCCGCTTCATGCCGGTGGATCTGCTGTATCTGATCGCCCTGGGCGTGGTGATCGGCGTACTCGCGGAGCTCTACACCCGCTATGTGCTCACCATGCAGCGCATGGGCAACCGCTGGTTCGGGGATCACCTCGTGCTGCGGATGACCCTGAGCGGCCTGGTGCTGGGTTGCGTTTACGCCGGTCTTCCAGACACTTTCCACAACCCCACCGAACTGAAACACCTGATCGCTGGAGGGAAGGCGGACATCACCCTGGCGCTGGCCAGCTTCGTCGTGCTGTTCTTCAGCACAGGCCTGGCGGCGGGCTCCGGTGCACCGGGTGGCCTCTTCATGCCCATGCTCACCCTCGGCGGCGCCATCGGCCTGGCCTGTGGCAGCGGGGTCGAAGCACTCACAGGCCACGTTCCCACCACCTACGTGTTCGCAGGGATGGGAGCCTTCGTGGCCGGCTGCTCACGCACACCGATCTCGGCGATGTTTCTCGCCTTCGCCCTCACCAAGGATCTGCTGATCCTGAAACCGATCCTGGTGGCCTGCCTCACCAGCTTCGTGGTGGCCCGCTGCTTCAACCACCACTCGATCTATGAGCGGCAGATGGGAATGGAACTCGACTCCGAGGGTCGGATGCAGCAGCAGCTGAACCGCCACCGGCGTCCTTTCGACGCGCCACCCCCACCGACAGGACCCAACGGAGAATCCAGCTGAACCAGGAAACCCTGCTGTTTGATCCGGCGACACCGGACCCCGATGCCCTCAAGGCCGTGCTGGCCTTCCCCAGCACGTACTCGATCGGCATCACCAGCCTCGGCTATCAGATCGTCTGGGCCACCCTGGCCCAACGCAGCGATGTGGATGTGCGCCGGCTGTTCACCGATCAAGGTGATCCCCTCCCGCGCCACTGCGATCTATTCGGACTGTCCCTGAGCTGGGAACTGGATGGACCAGTCCTGCCCGAACTGCTGCAGAACCAACGCATCCCGATCTGGGCCGTTGAGCGCGGCGACGACGACCCGATCGTGTTCGGGGGTGGACCGGTGCTCACCGCGAACCCCGAGCCGCTGGCTCCGTTCTTCGATGCCGTCCTGCTGGGGGACGGCGAACTGCTGCTGCCGGCCTTCATCGATGCGCTGCAGGCCTGCCGCCATGCGCCACGACCAGAACGACTGCGCCAGCTGGCACAGGTGCCCGGCGTGTACGTGCCGTCGCTGTATGCCCCGCGGTACGACAGCGCTGGCGGCCTTCTCGCCATGGAGCCGATCGAGGCTGGGGTCCCCGAGCTGGTTGAAAAACAGACCTGGCGCGGCAACACCCTCAGCCACTCCACCGTGGTGACGCCGGAGGCCGCCTGGCCGGACATCCACATGGTGGAGGTGGTGCGCAGTTGCCCGGAGCTCTGCCGGTTCTGCCTGGCCAGTTACCTGACCCTGCCCTTCCGCACACCCTCCCTGGACGACGGCCTGATTCCCGCCGTGGAGAAAGGCCTGCAGGCAACCAAACGTTTGGGACTGCTTGGCGCATCGGTCACCCAACACCCGCAGTTCAGCGACCTGCTCGAGTGGCTGGATCACGATCGCTTCGACGGCACCCGGGTGAGCGTCAGCTCCGTCCGAGCCGCCACCGTGACCCCAGAACTCGGACGGATTCTGGCCAAGCGCGGCAGCCGCTCGCTCACGATCGCCATCGAAAGCGGCAGCGAGCGCATGCGCGATGTGGTCAACAAAAAGCTCACCACTGAAGCGATCCATGCAGCGGCCAGCCATGCGAAACAGGGCGGGCTCACGAGCCTGAAGCTGTATGGGATGGTCGGCCTGCCGACGGAGATCGATGACGATGTGGATGCCACAGCTGAGCTGCTGCTGGCGCTGAAAAAAGCAACCCCCGGCTTGCGCTTCACCCTTGGGGTGAGCACCTTCGTGCCCAAAGCCCAGACCCCCTTCCAGTGGCAAGGCGTGCGACCGGAAGCGGACAAACGGCTCAAACGCCTGAGCAAAAAGCTCAAGCCAAAAGGCATTGAATTCCGCCCGGAAAGCTATGGCTGGAGTGTGATCCAGGCGTTGCTGTCGCGCAGTGATCGCCGCCTGGCCCCGGTGATCGCCGCCGTCGGCGATCGACGCGAGAGCCTGGGGGGCTGGAAGACGACCTACCGGGCTGCCCTCAACGGTGAGCTCGAGCCACCGCCTGGCCCGACACTGCCATCACCACCACCTTGGGTGGAAGTCGTGGAAGAGGTCTGGGAGGCCTCACGGACCCTGCCCTGGAGCCACCTCAGAGGACCTCTGACTCCTGAGACCCTGCGGAATCACCACGATCAAGCGCTGGCGGAGGGGGAGCCTTCTGCTCGATAGCCGCGCAGAGTCCGGCCAACAGAACCCAGCCCAGGATGTTCAGGCGGCTGTCGAAAAAGGGCAGGTCTGTGCCGTGCATTCCAACCAGCACCAGCGTCGCCGCCCACCAGGCCCGATCCACGGGATGCCGCTGAAGCAGCCCACGCCGCAGCGCCACGATCAACAGCACCAGCACGGTGCCCACCACCAGCACAGC
The DNA here is from genome assembly GCA_049619435.1 of Synechococcus sp. Classification (GTDB taxonomy): domain Bacteria; phylum Cyanobacteriota; class Cyanobacteriia; order PCC-6307; family Cyanobiaceae; genus Parasynechococcus. The sequence goes on along the minus strand of JBMZMY010000006.1, from coordinate 45,856 downwards.
CGCCGGGAGGCCGTGGTGCACCGCCAGCTCCAGAGGGAGATTGTGGGAATGGCCATGCCAGTTGCGCTGGGCATGAATCGAATACAAAACACTGAATGCCGCGGCTCCCCAGCCCAGCCAGGGACGCTCCGCAATCAGCTCGATCGCAAAGGACCACTGGGCCACACGCGTGAGGCTGCTGGTGGTCTGACGCTCGAGCAGGCGCTGCTGCACCACCTCGGGGAAACGCGCCAGGCACCATTGCTGAAGGGACGTGGGCACCCCCGGAAGCACGGCCAGCAGGAGAGGGAGGGCCAGCACCAGCACCAGCGGAAGCAGCCAGATCCAACGACCCGGCCCGATCACCACAGGCAAAGCCAGCGCCAATGCGGCCATGGCATTGCGAGAGCGGGTGAGCAGGACCGCCGCCACGGTGGCTGCACTGAACAACAGAGCCAGCACACGGGTCCGTCGCGGCATGTCGGAGCGCATCACTCCGGCAAGGGCAAACGGCCAGATCACCCCCAGCCAGGCGCCGGCGACATTGGCGTAGTCGAACAATCCGGACAACCGTCCATCGGGCTTGCCACCGGCCTCCATGAACCAGATCACCCCGCCCCCCAGCCATTGCCAGGGACCAGACCAACCCAGGTGCATCTGACCGAATCCGGTGACCAGGACCGGAACGGTGCCGACCAGCAGCAGGGTGGCGGCCCGCTGGCGCCGTTCCGGGCGATCGAGGAAACAACGGAACGCCCAGAACGCCCAGAACAGGGGCAGCCAATTGGCCAGACCGGCCCAGGCCAAGCCCGGGTCTCGGGCTGCAAAACAACCAGCGATCATCAGCAGCCCGGCGACCAGCAGTGGTCGCACCCAGGGATCCCGCCAGATCGCCACAGCCCGACCCCGACTGCCGGTGATGCAGGTCACCAGCAGACAAAGCCCCGCCAGCAAGGCGCTGGAGGGCAACAGGAACAGCCCCAGCTGAAAGGCCCGCCAACCGAGCGGCCGTTCAACAGTCACCCGACCACCAGTCACGCAAACACCGCCGTGCGACCGCGGTAGACCATCACCTGACGGCGGAGATGCAGGCGCAGGGCTCTGGCCAAAGCCAACCGTTCCGTATCCCGTCCCCGGCGGATCAGATCATCCACCTCGTCGCGATGGCTGACATGGGCAATGGTCTGCTCAATGATCGGGCCGTCATCGAGATCTTCGGTGACGTAATGGGCCGTGGCACCGATCAATTTCACCCCCCGCTCCCAGGCGCGGTGATAGGGCTGGGCGCCTTTGAAGGCAGGAAGAAAGGAGTGGTGGATGTTGATCACATCCGGGAAACGCTCCAGGAACGAGCCGCTGAGCACCTGCATGTATTTCGCCAGCACAGCCAGGTCGATGCGCTGCTCCTGCAGCAGAGCCAGCATCTGCTCCTCCGCCGTTGCCTTGGTCTCGGCTGTGACTGGGACATGAGCGAAGGCAACCCCGAAGTCCGTGCAGAGCGGCTCGAGATCACGGTGGTTGGAGATCACCAGAGGAACCTGCATGGGCAACTCGTCACTGCGCGCCCGCCAGAGCAGATCCAGCAGACAGTGGCTCTGCTTGCTCACGAAAATCGCAACCCGCGGCAGCTCGTCGGAAAAATGCAACTGGGCCTGACCGTTGAGCCGCTCAGCGAGGGCGGCGGCGGCGGCAGGCAAAGCAGCCCGGGGAATCCCAAACCCATCGAGATCCCACTCGATCCGGCTGAGAAACACCCCTGCGCCGGAATCCGTGTGGTGGTCAGCATGGCGAATGTTGCCGCCATTGGCCGCTACCCAGCCGGCGAGTTCACTCACCAGACCCGAACGGTCCGGGCAGATCAGCTGAAGGATGACGGTGGCAGCAGCGCCCAACGTGAAGCCTGGAAAAGCAGATTCTCCCGCGCGAACAGAGCTGGTTAAAGTCGCTTGGACATTTTTACCCCACCATGCTGAGCGTCCTGCGTCGCGTTGCCGCGTTCTGTCTCTGCATCACGCTCAGTTTTGGCGCTGCCGGTTTGATCACCCCGGCAGCAGTCCACGCTGCTGACGATGCCGCTGTTCTGCAGCGCCAGGCCAGCGCATTCGCCAACACCAAGGCGCGCCTGCCTGAGCTGGCCCGTCTAGTCAGTGCCGGCGACTGGACCTTCACCCGCAACCTGATCCACGGCCCCATGCAGGAAGTGGGCCGCGAGATGCTGATCATCAACAAAAGCCTGGACAAGAAGCAGCGCAAGGAAGCCGACAAGCTGGCCACTGCGTTGAAGGAATCCCTGGCTGCCCTTGATGAGGCCGCTCGCCTTCAGGATGCCGGCAAGATGCAAAAGGCCTACAGCGCAGTCGCTGCCAGCTTCGATGCCTACTCCGACGTGATTCCTGCCGAGGCGCTCAGCTGAGCCGATCCGTCGCCGTCGTCGGTGCCGGGGCTGTTGGCCTCGGCACTGCCTGGTTGTTAGCCGAACAGGGACATGACGTCCTGGTTGTTGACCCGAGGCTGAATCAGCGGATTGAACGCGTTGATCGTGGCAGCGGTCTGACCGGCACGAGTGCCTCACTGGGTGTGCTGATGGGTCATGTCTTCCGCCGCTCCAGTGGCAGAGGCTGGCGGATGCGACAGCGCAGCATGGCCCTGTGGCCGCAATGGATTCAAGCGCTGAAGGCCTGGGAGCCTGCCTTGACCTTGCACCAGGGATTGGTGCAGGTGGCGGAAGATGCCGACGCCTTCGCACGAATGACAGCGCTGGCTGACCAGCGCCAGAACCTTGGACTGAAGGCGCTCGCTCCCGACGAACTGAGCGCGATCTGGCCAGAGGCCAGCCACGGTGGTTTGTTGTCGTGCCACGACGGCCGCCTGGATCCGCTGCTCCTGCAGATCGCGTTACGGGCAGCCCTGGCCGCTGGTTCTGCGACCTGTCTGGCGGAACCGGTAACTGAACTCAACCGACGAGACAACGGTTGGATGCTGAGCGCCGCCGGCGGACACCAGAGCCACCACGACGCTGTGGTGCTCTGCACCGCCCTCGCCAGTGCAGAGCTGCTGGAGCCCCTTGGTCACAGCCGTCCGATGACGCCCGTGCTCGGCCAGGCCCTCCGCTTGCGACTGGCCGACTCTTCGAGCGATTGGCCGTCATGGCCTGCCGTGCTGGTGGATCAAGGCTTCAACCTGATTCCTGATGGCTCTGGCCAGCTCTGGCTTGGTGCCACCGTGGAACCGGGCGATCGCGCTTCGGACCACCCTCTGGCCCTGATGCGCAGCTTGAATGAGCGGGCACCGACCTGGCTGCGCACGGCAACCGTGATTGAACAGTGGACTGGCCTGCGGGCCAGGCCCGTCGACCGTCCGGCACCACTGCTGGAAACCCTGGAACCCGGTCTGATCCTGGCCACGGGGCATTATCGCAACGGTGTGCTGCTCACACCTGCGACAGCCGAATGTGTCGCCAATTCAATAGCGGATCCATAAAAAGGAGACATAAAAAAGGGACCCTTTCGGGCCCCTCGGAAGACTCCGTTCAGCGGATCACTTGGATTCGGTGAACTCCGCATCGATGACGTCGTCGCTGGCGTCACCACCACCGGCGTTGGCACCGGCAGCGGCATCAGCACCGGGAGCTCCGGCACCAGCTGCTGCTCCTTCCTGCTGATAGACAGACGCACCCACGGTGTAGAGCTCCTGCTGCAGTTCCTCCAGCAGGGTCTTCATCGCGTCGTAGTCATCCTTTTCGGTGGCTTCCTTGAGCTTGAGGCGCTTCTCCTCCAGCTTGGCCTTGGCGTCGGCATCAACCTTGTCGCCCAGTTCGCCCATCTGCTTTTCAGCCTGATAAACGAGGGTTTCGGCCTGATTCTTCAGGTCGATCTTTTCGCGCTTCTCCTTGTCTGCGCTGGCGTTGGCTTCTGCATCTTTCACCATCTTGTCGACCTCGGAATCCGAGAGGGTCGAGGCACCGGTGATCGAGATGGACTGCTCCTTGCCGCTGCCCTTGTCCTTGGCGGTGACGCTGAGGATGCCGTTGGCATCGATATCGAAGGTCACTTCGATCTGGGGCACGCCGCGGGGAGCGGCGGGGATGCCATCGAGGCGGAAGGTTCCGAGCGACTTGTTGTCGGACGCCATCTCGCGCTCACCCTGGAGCACGTGAATCTCCACGTTGGTCTGACCATCCACCGCTGTGGAATAGGTCTCCGACTTCTTGGTCGGCACCGTGGTGTTGCGGCTGATCATCTTGGTCATCACGCCACCGAGGGTTTCGACACCCAAAGACAGCGGAGTGACGTCGAGCAGCAGGATGTCCTTGACCTCACCGGCCAGCACACCGCCCTGAATGGCGGCACCAACGGCCACCACTTCGTCGGGGTTGACGGTCTGGTTGGGGTCCTTACCGGTGATGCGCTTGACCAGCTCCAGCACAGCCGGGATCCGGGTGGAACCGCCCACCATCACGATCTCGTCGAGCTCACCGGAGGAGAGCTTGGCGTCCTTGAGCGCCTGCTCCACGGGCATGGCGCAGCGGTCGATCAGCTTGGAGGCCAGTTCTTCGAACTTGGCGCGGGTGAGGGTGAGATCCAGGTGCTTGGGACCCTCAGGGGTGGCCGTAATGAACGGCAGGTTGATCTCGCTCTGGGTGGCATTGGACAGCTCAACCTTGGCCTTCTCAGCGGCCTCAGTCAGACGCTGCAGAGCCTGCTTGTCCTGACGCAGATCGATGCCTTCGTTGGCTTTGAAGGTTTCGGCCAGGTGATCCACGATCACCTTGTCAAAGTCGTCACCACCGAGGTGGGTGTCACCGGCGGTGGAGAGCACCTCGAACACACCGTCGCCAACTTCCAGCACAGACACGTCGAAGGTGCCGCCACCCAGGTCGAAGACCAGGATGCGCTCGTTGCTCTTCTTATCGAGGCCGTAGGCCAGGGCCGCCGCAGTGGGCTCGTTGATGATGCGAAGCACCTCAAGGCCAGCGATCTTGCCGGCGTCCTTGGTGGCCTGACGCTGGGAATCGTTGAAGTAAGCGGGAACAGTGATCACCGCCTGGGTGACGGTTTCGCCGAGATACTTGCCGGCATCTTCCGCCAGCTTGCGCAGCACCTGCGCTGAGACCTCTTCAGGGGCGAACTGCTTGTCGAGAACCGGGCACTTCACCTTGACGTTGGAGCCGGCCTTCTCGACGCCGTAGCTCACTTCCTTTGATTCCTCGTTCACCTCATCGACCCGACGGCCGATGAAGCGCTTAACGGAATAAAAGGTGTTGTCCGGGTTCATCACCGCCTGGCGCTTGGCGATCTGACCGACCAGCTGATCCTGGTTCTTGGTGTAAGCAACCACAGAGGGCGTGGTGCGGAAGCCCTCGGCGTTCGCGATGACGGTGGGCTTGCCACCCTCCATCACGGAAACGCAGCTGTTCGTGGTGCCAAGGTCAATGCCGACAACCTTGCCCATAAGTGCCCACCTCCTGAAATGGTGATCTGAGTGAGCTCATCTTCATCAGCAGACCCCAAGACAGGCGAGGTGGGGTTCCCGAACAGGCAGGCTGGGTAAGCGATCCGGCGACCTGATGATCAACGGTGGGACAGGGCTGGTGGGGCTGTTGGGCAACCCGGTGAAGCACTCGCTTTCACCGGTGATGCACAACGCGGCCCTGCAGGCGATGGAACGCAACTGGCGCTATTTGGCCCTGCCCTGCTCCGAAGAACGACTGGCCGCCGTGCTCGACGGCCTCCACGCCGTGGGCTGCCATGGGCTCAATGTGACCATCCCCCACAAGCAATCAGTCGCGGCCCTCTGCCGCGATCTCAGTCCCCTGGCCCAGCGCCTCGGGGCCGTGAACACGCTGATCCCTCGGGACGACGGAGGTTGGCATGGCCACAACACCGACGTTGAGGGATTTCTGGCGCCACTGGGTGCCAGCGACGAATGGGCGGGACGCCATGCCGTTGTGCTCGGCTACGGCGGCAGTGCCAGAGCCGTCGTCGCCGGACTGCAGAGCCTCGACCTGGCCTCGATCACCCTGGTCGGGCGGCGGGCCACCGGGCTGGATGCATTTCTCGAGGGCATGGCGACAGCCGACGCGCCGTTGCGCCGCTGTTTGGACAGCGATCCTGCGCTGACCACCGCCATCACCCAGGCCGATCTGATCGTGAACACCACCCCGGTGGGGATGAATCAACACGGCGAGGCAGGAGCCATTCCCCTCGGGAGGGAGCTCTGGACGCAACTCCCTGCCCAAACCACCTTGTACGACCTGATCTACACCCCACGGCCCACCCCCTGGCTGCAGCTGGGACAAAGCCGGGGCCATCGCTGCATCGATGGACTGGAGATGCTGGTTCAGCAGGGAGCAGCGTCGCTGCGCCTGTGGAGCCACAGCGACACCGTGCCTGTCGAAACCATGCGCAGCGCCGCTGAAGCCGCACTCAAGCCCTAGCGTCCCCGCATCAGGAGGCTGAATGCATGGACATCCCCGTTTGGCAACGCGTCCTGGGACTGCTGATCTACCTGTTCCCCTGGAGCGATGCGATCCCCTTTGGCATGGGATTCAACGGGGTGTTCAACCAGATTCCCTTGCTGCGTCTGCTGATCTTTCCAGCGTTTCCGTTCTTTGCCCTGGATCAGCTGGTTCCCTATGGCTTCGGGGGATTGCTGCTGTTCTTCGTGCTGCTGTTCGCCGTTGTCCGCAACGCCGAGGTGCCCTATTTCATTCGCTTCAACACGCTGCAGGCGCTGCTGATCGACATCGTGCTGATCGCGCTCGGCTTCGCCATCAACACCATCCTCAGCCCGATGCTGCCCGGCAGCCTCTTGCTCAACACCCTGAACAGCGCAGTCGTTCTGGCGGTTCTGGCCATCTGGATCTTCGCGACGATCGAATGTGTGCGAGGCCGAGAAGCAGATCTACCCGGGATCAGTTCAGCGGTGCGGATGCAGCTGTACTGAGGAGGGGGGTCCTTGGGGGGATAAGGTGTTGGATCCGTCGCTCACTTCGGTGAGCCTGAAGTCCCCGTCGGCGCAGCCCATGACGCTCGAGCCTTATTACGAGACCATGTACATCCTCCGTCCGGATATTCCGGAAGAGGAAGTCGAAAGCCATGTGACCAAGTACCGCGACATGCTCGTGGAAGCTGGTGCTGAGGTTCTCGACAACCAGATGCGCGGCAAGCGCCGCCTGGCTTATCCGATCGATAAGCACAAGGAAGGCATCTACGTTCAGCTGAGCCACAACGGCGACGGCCAACACGTGGCTGTCCTCGAGAAGGCCATGCGTCTCAGCGAAGACGTGATCCGCTACCTGACCGTCAAGCAGGACGGTCCCCTGCCTGCGCCCCGCGTGGTGCCCGGCAGCGAAGCAGCTCAGCCCCAAGCTGAAACCGCTGCATCAGCTGACTGATCAGCGTTGTTTGATCCACGGGCGGGCGATAGCGTCCGTCCATGGATCAGCCTTCAGATCGCCACCAAGCACCCGAACCCTCATGGAGTGAACGTCATGGCGACGTTGAGGTGATTCGGCTGCTGAAGAGCAGAATTCTCGAACTCGAAGCGGAGAACAAGGCCTACGAGGCGTTGTTAGCAGACCTTCCCGAGCTGTTCGAGCGCAAATTTCAACGGCGCCTGGAACCGCTAATGGAGCGTTATCGGTTGCTGGCGGAGCAGGTGAGTGCTGCGGAGATCACTGGGTCAGAGGCGACACAACCGGCTCTGCTGGATCCAGCACCGGACAACGTCGTGCGTTTTCCGGTGCTGAGGCTTCCGCGCTTCCTCCAGCGGCAACGCCAATCAGGATGAGCGTCGCTGGGATGCAGACCAGAGGCGAGTGGGCAGACCCCAGACGTAGATGAATCCTTCGGCCGCCCGATGGTCGAATTGATCCTCGCTGCCATAGGAGGCCATGGCCGGAACGTAGAGACTGCTGGTGGCTGATCCACGACCGGTCACCGTGGCGGTTCCCTTGTGCAGTCGCAGGCGAACCACGCCATTGACGTGCTGCTGGGTGCGATCCATGAAGCCATCGAGCGCGTCCTTCAGCGGACCGAACCACAGGCCCTGGTACACGAGATCAGCCCATTGCATCTCGAGTTGACGCTTGCTGCGCAGGACATCGGCGGCCAGGGTCAGGCTCTCAAGCTCCTGGTGCGCCTGAATCAACAGCAGCAGACCAGGGGTTTCATAGATCTCACGGCTCTTGATCCCGACCACCCGGTTTTCGATCATGTCGAGACGTCCGATGCCGTGGGTCCCGGCCAGACGGTTGGCCTCACGGATCAGGGCGACAGGATCCAGGCGCTGACCATTGATCGAAACGGGGTTGCCGCCTTCAAAACTGATCTCGATCTCATCGGGGGTATCGGGGCTGTCAGCCACCGACCGGGTCATCGCAAAGACCTCTTCCGGAGGAGCCACCATTGGGTCCTCCAAAGGACCAGCCTCGATACTGCGCCCCAGCAGGTTGAGATCAATCGAATAGGGCGACTTCTTGCTCACCGGTGCCGGAATGCCGCAACGTTCGCCGTAGGCAATCGTCTCCTCGCGGCTCATCCCCCATTCACGAGCCGGAGTCAGCACCTTCAAATCAGGTGCCAAAGCGGCGATCGCCACGTCAAAGCGAACCTGATCATTCCCTTTGCCGGTGCAGCCATGGGCCACAGCATCTGCTCCCACCTCACGGGCCACCTCAACCAGACGGCGAGCAATCAGTGGACGAGCCAGCGCCGTGGACAGGGGATAGCGACCCTCATAGAGGGCATTGGCGCGAATGGCCGGAAAGGCGAATTCCTGAATGAACGGTTCGATCAGGTCGCCCACCAGAGACTGGCTGGCACCTGCTTCAAGAGCCTTGAGGCGGATCGGCTCCAGCTCATCCCCTTGACCCAGGTCAGCAGCGAAGGTGATCACCTCCTCAACGCCCCATTCCTGCTTCAGGTAAGGAATACAGACGCTGGTATCCACTCCACCGGAATAGGCGAGCACGACCTTCTTCGCACGGCCCATCAACGGGACTCCTGATCTCAATCGGGAGATTCTCGCTTCCCATGGTCCTGCACACCAAACAACCAGACGGCGAAGCCAAGAGCAGGGCCAACCACAAGCATCAGAACCAGCCACAGCGGCGCCTGGAGTGGATCCGGCTGATGCAGTCCCCACCAGCGCAAGCCACCACTCACCGCCAGGGAGCACAGCCAGATCAGGAGAAGCGCCTGAACTTTGGTCAAGGGCTGGTCATCAGCTGTTGCCTATAGTGGTGGATTGCACCGAGATCCAAAGGATGAGCGCGCTCGTCGATTTGAATGCCTTGGACAGCGTCAACCCGTCGCTGACGCGCTTTGGCCGCAAGGATCCGGCCCCGGTGCTTCCCCTGCGGGAAGAGCCTGATCTGCTGAGCTGGTTGGAAGCCAGCGGCCGCCTGGTGGCTGATGAAGATTCCGATTCGACGGAAGTGAGCACCGTGGAAGAGGAAGAACTCTCCGCACTCATGGGCGAAAAAGAGGATTACAACAACGCCGACGAGCAGAACGAAGAACAGTGGGAGGACTGATCCTCCTTCGCAACTTCAGCGTCAACTGAACAGCACCAGCTCGCCTAAGGTCCGGCGGCGCGACATGAGAGCCGGTGACGGCGAGCTCGGTGGAACAGAAGATCAGATGGTGGCAGCAAGGGTCGATGACGGCTGTCGTGCTCAGCTGCACCGTGCTGGCCGCCTCTCTTGCCAGCGATAAGTGGGTGGCGAATTCCCAATTAACGCTGCCCTTATTGATCGCCTTCATCAGCGCTCTGGTTGTTGCGGCCCTGGGAATTCCGCGACTGCGGGCTCTGAAGATGGGCCAAGTGATCCGTGAGGAAGGACCGAAAGCGCACCAGAAGAAATCAGGCACACCCACCATGGGCGGGCTGCTGGTTGTGCCGGTCGGCGCGATCGTCGGCTGCCTGATCAGCCTGCAAGGCGAAAGCGCCAATCAGCTGCTGGCGGTCGCTGCCGTGACCCTCGCCTACATGGTGATCGGCGGCTTTGATGACTGGCGCAGCCTCACCCGACAGACCAACACTGGGTTGACACCCAAGGGGAAGCTGCTGCTCCAGGCGATCGTTGCCGTGATCTTTCTGGGGGTCGCCGCAAGCCAAGGTTGGGTCCACTCCAGCATCAGCCTGCCTTTGGGCATTCAGATACCCCTCGGCCTGTTGATCTGGCCCCTGGGTTTGTTCGTCTTTCTGGCCGAGAGCAATGCCACCAACCTCACCGATGGCCTCGACGGCCTCGCCAGTGGCTGCGGGGCACTGGTGTTCACCGGCCTTGGCCTGCAATTGATGCTCCGAGGCCACAGCGGTGATCCCGCTCTGGCGGGGTTTTGCCTGGCAATGGCCGGAGCCTGGCTGGGTTTTCTGGCCCACAACCGCAACCCAGCCCGGGCATTCATGGGCGACACAGGCTCTCTGGCCATGGGCGCGGCGCTCAGTGCCGTGGCCCTGCTCTCCGACAGCCTTTGGCCCCTTTTCGTCATGGGCGGTGTCTTCCTTGCTGAGTCCCTCTCGGTGATCATCCAGGTGTGGGTGTTCAAAGCCACCAAAAATGCAGACGGAGTGGGTCGACGGGTGTTCCGCATGGCCCCTCTCCATCACCACTTCGAACTGGGCGGAACCAGTGAACGAACGGTGGTGCCATGCTTTTGGCTCGTCACGACCGGGCTGGTGCTGCTTGGTCTGCTCCTCCGTCCAATCAGCTGATCGCGATGACCTACTTCACCTGGCGGGAATCCGGACTCACCACCGACTGTGCGAGCCTTGAGGCGATGGCGGCCCGTTTCGAGGAATCGGCCAGCCTGATGCGGCGCATGGCCGCGGAAGGGTTTCAGCTCGAGCGCCATGGCTCGGAACAACGCATCACCCACCCCGACCCGTCCACCTTTGAGGCCTGGGGGTTCATCAGCGAAGAATCGCCTGTTCGCCAACTCACCCTGATCCCGGATCTGACGACCTGATGGACGCCTTGCTCAGCAAAACCGCCGAACTCTTGGCCGCCGCCGCCGCTGATCCTGATCGCGTGCTCCGTTGGGTCTTGATCTACTTCGGCATCTCATCACTTGGCTTCATGTTGGTCTGGGTGATCGGTGCCATCCGGGATGCCCGGCGCACACCCTCCAACTGACAGCGTCAACAACACACTGCACGCCTCTGAGGAATTCGCTGGTCGATGATGGAACCTCCATCTGTTCCGTCAGCGCACCATGGCCGCATTCCCAAGGACCGTGCTGCTCCTCGGCAGTGGTGAACTGGGCAAGGAAGTGGTGATTGCAGCCCAACGGCTGGGCTGTCGCGTCATCGCCTGTGATCGCTACGCCGGTGCACCGGCGATGCAGGTCGCTGACGTCGCCGAGGTGTTTCCAATGACGGATCCCGACGCACTGCTCAGTGTTGTGCGCCGCCATCGACCGGATGTGGTGATTCCAGAAATCGAAGCCCTGGCCGTCGGTGCCCTTGCGGATCTGGAGCAGGACGGCATCACCGTGATTCCAACGGCCCGAGCGACGGCGGTCACAATGAACCGCGACCGCATTCGCGATCTGGCGGCGTCGGAGCTTGGCTTACGCACAGCACGTTTCGCCTACGCCTCCAGTGCAGAAGAGCTGCACCAAGCCGCTAAACCCCTCGGCTGGCCGGTGGTGGTGAAACCGGTGATGAGTTCCTCCGGAAAAGGGCAGAGCGTGGTGCGCGATCCGGCGGAGTTGGATGCCGCCTGGGACGCGGCCATGGCCAACGCCAGGGGGACCTCAGCGCGGGTGATCGTGGAGGAATTTCTCCACTTCGATCTTGAAATCACCCTGCTCACCATCCGCCAGCGCCAGGGCGAAACGCTGTTCTGTGCCCCGATCGGCCACGAACAGGAACGCGGCGATTACCAGTGCAGTTGGCAACCAGCCCAGCTCAGCGCCAGTCAGTTGCAACAAGCGCAGGACATGGCCCGCATCGTCACCGACAACCTCGGTGGCGCCGGCCTGTTCGGTGTTGAGTTCTTCCTCTGTGGCGATGAGGTGGTGTTCTCAGAACTCTCACCACGCCCCCACGACACGGGTTTGGTGACGCTGATCAGCCAGAACCTGAGTGAATTCGAGTTGCATCTGCGTGCGGTGCTCGGCTTGCCGATCCCAGCCTTCAGCACAGCGCCGGCAGCGGCCAGCCGGGTGATCCTGGCGGATCGCTCCCTGCCAAGCGTGCAGTACAAGGGCGTTGAGCAAGCACTGGAGACACCCGACACCCAGGTTCTGCTCTTCGGGAAGCCCGATGCTCGGCCGGGGCGTCGCATGGGGGTTGCCCTCGCCAAAGCCGCCAACGTTGAAGCCGCCCGTGCTCAAGCGGACCGGGCCGCAGCCTGCATCAGCGTGCTGGACGGCTCAACGCAAGCTTGAAAATCGATAGTGACTGAGACCATCGAGCACACCGGCAACCCCTGGTTTGGTGGAGACGTACACCCGGTGATGATGCCGCTGACGCTCGAGGGCGAGATCATGGTCGGACGGCACCACGGCAGCGGGAAGACCTTCGAGTAGCGCAGCATCCCCTTGCTGACTGGCCACGATCAACACCTGATCGAACCGCAGGTTCCAACGCATCGCGAGGTAACGGATCGCTTCACTGCGAGAGGCCCGGCGAGGCAACACATCAAGAAACCAATGGCAACGCAATTGCGGGTGGGCATGCAGACCTCTCCTGCGCAGCCGGCTGCGCACCATCGACACCACCTGGGGATCGCTCTCCTGCAACAGATAACTGACTTTGAACGGACCCTGATGGGCCGCATCCTGCGGGGTGAAATGGTCCTGCAGATCAACCAGTGCCTCCACCACGGCATCACGATCCCAGTCCTGGGCGATCTGCTGCTGCCAGCGCGTGTCATGGTCGAGCTCAGCACCGACATGGATCTCTGAGCCGGCTCGGGTGAGCCAGACCTGGGGATCCGGCAGCTGCAGCTCGGCATAGCGCTGACGGGCCTGAGCCAAGGAGCGGCCACTGTGAATCGCCAAGCCTTCATCCGTCCCGCAGCCCTCTTGCGTGAGGCGATGCCGGAGGTCCGCTAACCAGCCCCCCTCAGCGGTCTCCAACGTGCTGTCCAGATCAAGCACCAGCAACCGCGACAGCTGGTGCGGCGAAGCAGCCACCCCACCATCAACAGGCTGCAGCTGAACCTGGCGCCGGCAGCACTCCTGCATCACGCCGAGATAACGACAGACATGGGCATCCCAACTGAAGTGACGACTCACCGCCTCAACGCCGTTGTCACTCCAACGAGCCCAACGCTTGCGATCAGCTCCGGCACGCTCCAGAGCGTCCTGGAGGGCGTCGGAATCGGTGACATCAGCCAGAACGCCGTTATCGCAGCGGGCCTGAATGTCGCGTGGGCCTCCGTCATCGGTCGCCACCATCGGCAGTCCACACGCCGCAGCCTCCAGCAACGTGAGTCCAAAAGGCTCAGTCAGGGCAGGGTTGACGAACAAACCGCCGAGGTGGGTGGCCCAGCGATAGAGCGCAGGAATCTGATCGCCACTGTGCTGCTTGGGGTACGCCACCAAGCCGTAGAGGTCGTAACGATCCACCAGTTCGAACACCTCCTGCAGCACATCGCGCTGCTGTTTTTCCAACTGGCGTGAATCCTCACGACAGCCCATCACCAGGACGAGGTTGTGGCGCTGCCGCAGCACGGAGGAACGTCCATAGGCGTCCACCAGAGCCGGAATGTTCTTGCGGCGCACAGCCCGGGAAATGGCCAGCAGTGGTGGACGATCGGGCTCCCTGAGAAATGGAGTCAGCAGAGTGCGGACATCGGAGCGTTCGACAGCGCTACCCCGCGGGTGGAAACGGATGGCATCAACACCGGGGGGAACCACCTGAGCGCGCTCAGCACTGAAATGGCCGTAGCGGGAATATTGATGCTCCAGCTCCTGCCGGGTGCTGGTGATCACCAGATCAGCCTGGGCCAGAACCTGTTCCTCCGCCTCAATGCGACGGGTCATGGCGTAGGTCGTCTCGAGCTGATGGCGGTCCACACCGGCTTCCAGCAGGCGACGTTGCTTCTCTCGACCGAGGGAATGACCGGTGAAGACCAAGGGAATCCCCAGCCGCTGACTCACCAGGGCCCCCACAAAGCCGGCATCCGCGTAATGGGCATGAATCCAGTCCACCTGGTGACCGGGTTGACGGAGATGCAGCACCAGCTGATCCGCCAGTTCCTCGAGATGGGGCCACAGCAGTTCCTTTCTCAGATAACGCCGCGGACCAAAGGGAAACCGCAGGATTCGAGCCCCCGGTGCGATCGATTCTTCAGGCTGGCTGTAATCAGCCGACACTTTGCGATCCACGATCTGGCGGGTGACCACATCGACCTGATCCACCTCAGACCGAAGCGCCAAACTGCGCGCCAGCTCCAGGACATACAAGGTCTGACCACCGGTATCGGCGTCGCGACCCAATTCGAGATCGTGGGAGCGGAAGAGACCATGCAAATGCAGATGCAGCAGACGCAGACCCACTCCGATCACCTCACCAACAAAAATGCAGCGCGATTAGCACCACTGCCCTCTTAGGCGCAATCGGATCAGCCAAAAATAAAGAAAAGCATGAGAATTGAATGAATCAAGCCAATCTTTTCGGCTCGAATCAGTTCCTATCACTGGACTCCGGCGGAATGTGATCCAGTCGAATCAGAGCGGAGCAATGTGAACGATCGGCAATGATTTAAAGCGAATCGGTGACATCAACCAGCCGGATCTGGTCATCCCCCCAACCGCCGGCGGAAAAACGGGCATCGGGGTCAACACCCAGCTGGTCATTGAGCCAGCTCAACAGCACGGGACCCAGGGTTGCTGACCGTGGCTCATTACGGAAACTACGCAGGCTGAAATGGTCAGCCCCGTCCACTAGGACCAAGCGATGGCCGTAGCGCACGGCACCGGAATCGCGCATCGGCTGAACAGCCTCAGGACCCGATGGAACCACCCAATCCCGGGTTCCACTCACCAACAGCACCTTGGCCGACAGGGTCGCGATGCTCGATGGGTCAAACAACAGGCGAAGTGGAGGACTCACGGCAACCACCGCACGAACACGGGAATCAGCCGCGTTGGCCTGGGCCACACCCGACAGCCAACTGCACTGCAGCACCCAGCTCAAATTGCGTTCGGGATCGCGCTGATCGCTGCAACGTGCTTTCAATTTCGACTCGGTCGGCAATCCACCAGCCAACTGAAGGCTCGTTGTTGCGCCCCAGGAGTGCCCAATCACAGCAACCGCTTCCGTGTTGAGATTGCTGCCGGGCAGGAGACGTCCGGACGCGATCGCATCCAACAACGACGACACATCGACCGGACGTTTCTGCAGTTCCTCCGGACCCGGAGGCGGCCGATCTCCAGACAACATCGCCTTCTGCTGGCTGAAATCACTGCCGGGATGATCAGGCATCAAAACCGTGTAGCCATTGGCGGCCAGCAACTCCCCCCAGCCCTCGAAGGATGCGGGCTCATCCCAGAGCCCATGGGAAATCACAGCCAAGCGTCCGTTGGCCGCGGCGGTGGGCAACAGCACCAGACCATGAAGCGGTTGGGGGCGATGGGACACCGTCAGTTGAAACGTCTGTCGCCGCCACGCTCCCGGCAATCGTTGACGCAAGGCCGGAGACACCGAAGCCGCAGAACCGGTCTTCGCCAGCAGCACAGCCTCCTCCTGATTGGTCTTCAACCGCTCGGCAACGAACCCCAACAAGGAAAGGTCGATGGAGGCTTCTTCACCAGGAACCTCACGCAACAGCCCCAACACGGTCGGTTGACCGCTGGCTTCCGCTCGCGTGAGCGCATCGGTCAGCATGCGACCACTGGCATCTGGCTCAATGCCTTGGAGCTGAACCAGGCTGGTGGCGGCCAACAACGCCTGTTCCAGCAGAGGCTGACCGCTGGAGCCCTCCAGAAACGCTTTGGTCTCCACCGGCAAGGGAGCCATGAAGATCTTTTGGAGTAGGGCGCCCATACGACCACCACTGACATCGTTCAGATCGCGCAGGTCCGGACTGGACTGGATCAGGCTTTGCGCGTCAGACGCTCCATCAAGGTTGAGAGTGATGCTGGTCTCGAGTGCTGGCAACTTGAGGATCAGCCGCTCCAAAGCCGAGGCGGGGCCGGCAGTCAGCAGCAAACTGCCGGCAACAGCGGCCAGACGGGCGACGATCGATGCCATCAGGCGGCTATTGCGACGGGGATCTCCGGTGGATGCTGCTGCAAAACCCGGCTCAGATAGCGACCCGTGTGACTGGTCGGATGCTGGGCGACCTCCTCAGGGGTTCCCGTCACCAGCACCTCTCCGCCCCGATCACCCCCTTCGGGACCGAGATCAATGATCCAGTCGGAGCAGCGAATCACATCGAGATTGTGCTCAATGCAAATGATCGAATTGCCTTTTTCAACCAGTCGCTGCATCACATCCATCAACTTGTGGACGTCATAAAAACTGAGGCCTGTCGTGGGTTCATCAATGAGATAAAGCGTCTTCCCGGTGGCACGACGGGACAATTCCGTCGCCAACTTCACCCGCTGCGCCTCACCACCGGACAGGGTGGGCGCAGGTTGACCCAACTTGACGTAACCAAGACCAACGTCGACGAGGGTGCGCAGACGATCTGCAGCCTGTGGAATCGCCGAGAACACATCAGCGGCCTGCTCCACCGTCATCTGCAACACATCGGCGATGGTGTGGCCTTTGTATTTCACCTGCAGGGTTTCACGGTTGAACCGCGCACCCTTGCAGACATCACATTGAACGTACACATCAGGCAGGAAGTTCATCTCGATCACATTCACACCCTGACCACGACAGGATTCACAGCGACCGCCCTTCACGTTGAAGCTGAACTGCCCCACCTGATATCCACGGGCCTTGGCCTCCACCGTGGCTGCAAACACCTGTCGAATCGGATCAAAAGCACCGGTGTAGGTGGCTGGGTTTGAGCGAGGAGTCCGACCGATCGGCGACTGATCAATCACGATCACCTTGTCGATCGATTTGATTCCTCTCAGCTCTCCGAGACCTGTTGGGAACGGCACCTTCAGACCCAAGCCGTTTTCGAGAGCCGGATGCAGCAACTCATTCACCAGAGTGCTCTTGCCACTGCCGCTCACGCCGGTGACTGACACCAGACGACCGAGAGGAAACTCAACCGAGACATTGTTGAGGTTGTTGCGGTTGCAATCAATCAACTGAATCCGCCGGGTTCCACTGCTGCGTCGTTCGGCGGGGGTTGGTATCGCCCGGCGTCCGCTCAGATAGGCCCCGGTGAGCGACTCCTCGCTGTCGACCAGATCATCAAAAGAACCCTGGGCAACGATGTGACCGCCGTGGACGCCAGCACCAGGACCAATGTCCACCACATGATCCGCTGCTCGGATGGTGTCCTCGTCGTGTTCCACCACCACCAAGGTGTTCCCGAGATCGCGCAAGCGCATCAAGGTGTTCAGCAGGCGGTCGTTATCCCGCTGATGCAGGCCGATGCTGGGCTCATCGAGCACATAGAGAACGCCCGTCAGGCCGGCACCGATCTGCGTGGCCAGGCGGATCCGCTGGGCTTCTCCCCCTGAGAGGGTCATCGCCGGGCGATCCAAACTGAGGTAGTCGAGGCCGACGTCAAGCAGGAAGCGCAGCCGCAGCCGGATCTCCCGCAGCACCAGATCACCGATCTGGATCTGACGCGGATTGAGCAACGGTTCGGATCCCTCATGGGCTCCAACGCCCATCAGTCGCTCGATCCGCTCCAGGGTTTGGCCGACGCTGACCGCGGTGAGTTCCGGAATCCGGAACGGTCCGATCTTTACCGCCAGAGCCTCAGGGCGCAGACGTTGGCCAGCACAGCTGTTGCAGGGAACCAGCTCGAGATATTTCTCCAGTTTCTGACGGATCGACTCCCCGCTGGCATCACGCAGCTGGCGCTCAAGGATCGGCAAGATCCCCTCAAAAGGCCGTGAATAACTGCCTTTGCCCTTGCGATAGCGGCTGTCGGCCTGAATCAGAATCGGTTCGCGGCTGCCATTGAGCAACACGTCCCTCTGCTCATCGCTGAGCTCATTCCAAGGGGTTTTGATCTCAAAGCCGAAGGCTTCACCAACGGAATACAGCAGTGAGAAGTAATAGCTGTTGTCTTTTTCCGCCCAGGGAGCCACAGCGGCATAGACCGGCTGGCTGGGATCCGGGATCACCCGATCGCAGGTGAACTTGCGCAGATGTCCGATTCCATGGCAATCCTCACAAGCGCCATAGGGACTGTTGAAGGAAAACAGGCGGGGGGACAACTCCTCAATCACCGCACCATGCACCGGGCAGGCGAAATTTTCGGAATAGAGCCGTTCACGCTCAACGCCATCGGGAAGCTCCTCTCCTTTTTTGGGAACCACCTCCACCAGAGCCAGGCCATCGCCGCGCTTCAGTGAGGTCCGAAGGGAATCGGTCAGGCGCTCCTGAATCCCCTCGCGAGCCACCAAACGATCGACGACGACCTCAATGTTGTGAAGGTGGTTCTTATCCAGTTCGATGTTGTCGGCAAGCTCACGCACCTCGCCATCGATGCGGACCCGAGCAAATCCTTCAGCGGCCAGCCCACTGATCAATTTGGTGTGTGTTCCCTTCTTTCCACGCACCACCGGTGCCAGGAGCTGGTAGCGCGTTCCTTCCGGCAAAAGAAGGATGTGGTCGACCATTTCGTCGATGCTTTGCGGCCGAATCGAGCGGTCACATTGCGGACAATGGGGTTCCCCGGCTCGACCGAACAGCAGCCGCAGGTAATCCTGAATTTCGGTGACCGTTCCAACGGTGGACCGAGGGTTATGGCTGGTGGATTTCTGATCAATGGAGATCGCCGGAGAGAGCCCTTCGATCGCATCGACATCCGGCTTGTCCACCTGGCCGAGGAACTGCCTGGCATAGGCCGAGAGACTCTCGACGTACCGCCGCTGGCCTTCAGCAAAGATCGTGTCAAACGCCAGGGAACTCTTGCCGCTGCCGCTGACGCCGGTGAACACAACCAGCTTGTTGCGCGGAATCGTGACGTCGACGTTCTTGAGGTTGTGCTGACGGGCTCCGCGGACCCGAATCACGTCCTCCAGGCTGCCGCCGCTGAGATTCACAGGAGCTGACCGATTTGAGCCCTTGGCAGCGGCTTGCCCCATGAGGTCACGGTCGAAAGCACAAAATCATAAGTAGAACGACGCGATCAAGCGCTCGTCCGATCCAGCAGGCTGGCCGCATAGGCATCAGCCTGATCCCCACCAGCCAGATCCGCGAGTTCCTGGCGTCGATCCTGAGTGTCCCGCAGTCGGGACACTCGCGAACGGGTGACCCCATCGCTGACGTCCTTGCTGACCTTGAAGTGGTGATCGGCCACTGCAGCCACCAACGGTTGATGGGTCACGCAAAAAACCTGACGCTGTTGGGCTAGAGAACGCAGCACATCACCCATCGCTCCACTGACACGGCCACTGACACCGGCATCAATCTCATCGAAGAGAAGGGTGCTGGAGCCATCAACGGCAGCCAGGGTGGTCTTCAACGCCAGCAGAAAACGGGACATCTCACCACCGGATGCCACCTCTGTGAGCGGTGCCAAAGGTTGACCGGGATTGGCGGAGAACAGGAAGCGCACGCGATCAGCCCCGTGCTCAGCAGGCTCGGCGGGCTCAAGCTCAACTTCAAAACGAACGTGGGTCAATCCCATGGGAGGCAGCAAGGCCAGCAGGGCGTCCTGCAGATGATCAGCGGCCTGCACACGCTGCTCATGCAGGGCGGCATTGGCCAGATCCCGAGCCAGGCGCTGATCCTGTTCGATCTGACGCAACCGCTCCAGATCGGCGGCGAAACCACCGTCGCCAAGGCGTTGCCGCAGTTGATCGCGAAGGAGGATCAACCCACCGAGATCCAGGTCATGGCGTCGCTGAAGCCGTTTGAGCTCAGCCAGACGCTCCTGAATCCGATCGAGATGGTCAGGATCACTGTCCAACGACTGGCCGTAGTGATCGAGGGAACGCAGCAACGCATCCACACCCGCTTCAAGATCCAGAGCCTGATCACGCAACGACTCGAGCGACGCATCCAGCTGAGCCATCGTCTGCAATTCCTGGATGGCAGCAGCGAAATGCTCCTGAAGCGACGGGGCCTGCTCAGCACCATCCCGCAGCCGTCCGAACAAAATCCCCAGACCCTCTTGCAAGCGAACGCCATGGACCAGACGGTCCTGTTCAAGCTCCAGCTGCTGCTGCTCCCCCGGATCGTCCAGGCCAGCCCGTTCCAACTGCTCCAGCAACTCCTCCTGTTCTTCACGCAACTGTTCCGACCGTTCCAGTTCGCGTTCACAGGCCTGGAGTGACGCCGCCGCCTCACGCCAGCTCTGCCAGCAACGGACCACCTCCTCCTGACACTGCCAGAGGTCGGTTCCACCGAGACGATCCAACCAGAGACGTTGCTGCCCAGGGCGGGACAACTGCTGGGTCTGCCCCTGCACGGTGAGATCGATCAGCAGAGGACGCAGCTCCAGCAGTTGCTGACGATTCACCGACACACCATTGATCCGGGAGCGACTGAGGAAACGATCGTCCGAGCCGTCCTGCCGCCGCCATTCCCGACTGACGAGCAGCTCCTCAACGCCATCAAGGTCAAAATCTTCGTCCACCAACCACTGCTGCACCGCCGACGTGAGGGCAAAACTGGCTTCGATACGCGCTCGCCGCGATCCACCACGCAACAGGCGTACTCCCGCCGCCGCCTGAGCCCCGCCGAGCACGGCATCCAAGGCATCCAAAAGGATGGATTTACCGGCTCCGGTTTCACCGGTGAGCACCGTGAATCCAGCCTGAAACGTCAATTCCAGACTGTCGATCAGCGCGATGTTCTGCAGCTGCAGACCGATCAGCACGTTGGTTCCCGGTGATGACGCCGACCGTAGCGACGGCACGCGTCGTTTAGAAGGGGTGTCCATGCACCCCTAAACAATGGCGGCGGAGCTCGGGGATTTCATCGAAGCGGCGGGACTGCTCGAATACGACCCGGCCGCCATTACCCGGATCTACGCCGGCCATCCGCAACGGCTGATCCGACGGCTCTGGCAAACGCTCGTGCCCATCGGCCTATTGCTCCTGGGCGTGGCCTTTGACTGGATCTTCCAGCTGCTGAAGGACGAGGAGCGGGCCCGATCCAGGGCACGGGAATGTGCCGAGCTGTTGGTGGATCTCGGTCCTGCCTTCATCAAGGCCGGACAAGCCTTGTCCACCAGGCCGGACATTGTGCCGCCACTGTTGCTGGAAGAACTCTCCCAGCTGCAAGACCAACTGCCCGGCTTTGACAGCGATCTAGCCATGGCCTGCATCGAAGAGGACCTGGGATCTCCCGTCGATGAGCTCTACGCCGAGCTGGAGCGTGAGCCGATCTCCGCGGCATCGCTGGGCCAGGTGCACCGCGGTGTGCTGAAGGATGGCCAAAAGGTTGCTGTGAAAGTGCAGCGTCCAGGCCTGCGCGAACAGATCACGCTCGACCTGTACATCGTCCGCAACATCGCCGCCTGGCTCAACAGCAATATCGGACTGATCCGCAGCGACCTGGTCGCCCTGATCGATGAGCTGGGGCGCCGGGTGTTCGAGGAGATGGATTACCTCAACGAAGCGGACAACGCCGAGAAGTTTCGCGACCTGCACAGCCATAACCCCCGCATTGCCGTTCCAGCCATCTACCGCGAGGTCACCAGCCGTCGGGTGCTGACGATGGAATGGATCGATGGGGTCAAACTCACCAACCTCGATGCCGTGCGGGAGATGGGCATCGATCCCGACGACATGGTCGAAGTGGGGGTGAACTGCAGCCTCCAGCAGCTGCTGGAACACGGTTTCTTCCACGCTGATCCCCATCCGGGCAATCTGCTTGCCCTGGAGGATGGTCGCCTCTGTTATCTCGACTTCGGGATGATGAGTGAGGTGAGTCGCGACTCCCGCACCGGCCTGATTCAGGCGGTGGTTCACCTGGTGAACCGCAACTTCGGCAAATTATCCAAAGACTTCGTCACCCTCGGTTTCCTCGCCGAGGACGTGAATCTCGAACCGATTGTTCCGGCCTTCGAGAAAGTGTTCAGCCAGGCCTTACAAGCCGGCGTCAACCGCATGGATTTCAAGGCGGTCACGGACGATATGTCCGGCGTGATGTACAAATTCCCCTTCCGGGTTCCGCCCTATTACGCGCTGATCATCCGTTCCCTGGTAACGCTCGAGGGCATCGCTCTGAGCGTGGATCCAGAGTTCAAGATCCTTGGTGCGGCTTACCCCTACTTCGCCCGCCGGTTGATGGAAGATCCCGATCCTCAACTGCGTCAGAGCCTCAAGGAAATGCTCTTTGACGGGGATGCCTTCCGCTGGACACGTCTGGAAAACCTCGTCTCCAGTGCCGCAAGTCAGGCCCAGCTTGATCTGGAGACCTTGCTCGACCAACTGCTCGATTTTCTGTTCTCAGCCCGCAACGGGCTGCTGCGCGATCAACTGGTCGACACCGCCGTCACCCGCATCGATGCGATTGGTTGGTCGACCGTGCAGCGCCTCAGTCAACGACTGCCCCGCCGTCTGCAGCCAAAAGCATTCGGAACCTCCACACGATCCTCATCAGACCCTGTGCTGGAACTGGAGCCGATCCGCCAGCTGATTCAGGTGCTGCAATCCCTCCCAGGATTCACCCCGGATCTGCTGCTCAAACGTCTGCCACGGGTACTGAATGAACCGGATGCCCGCCGGATGGGGCTGCAGGTGGCCCAAGGACTGGCCGAACGGGGAGTTGTCCGCCTGGTTCGGGTGGCTGCGGGAGTTCCCGCCTAGGTTCCGAGCATTGTGAAGTCTGCACGCGTGAGCTCTGGTGATCGTCGACGCCGGTGTCTGGTTGCCATCTCAGCGATGGGCCTCAGCTTGGGAGCACTGGCAACCCCTGGCTTGACTGCGGAGAATGTCGCGCTGGTGAGTGGAGCCTTTCGCCGGTCGATCCCCGTTGAGGAGATCGAACATCTGGCCACAACGGGCGAGCCGGTGGGACTGCTCAAGAACTTGATGGCGATGTCTGGACAGGAGCCTGAAGAGGTCTCAGCCCTGTTGAACAAGGAGATCAGCCTTCCTCTGGTCCTCACCAGTCGCCTGATCAACACACGGATCGGCGAAGCGATCATCCGACGTGTCGCGCGAATTCTGTACCCGATCAGCACCGACGACCCATCAGTGAGCATCCCGGCGATTCGTGCGGCCGTGATCAACGGACTCCATGAGAACGACGGTTCCCTGACGGCCATCGGCTTCCTCAAGGCTTACCCCAATCACACCCTGGCGATCAACATCCCTGCGCTCACCGCTGTGATCGAAAAAGCCCAATCGATCGCGGGGTTGGTCAACTTCTTCTCGGACTCCCCTCTCGATGGTCTGAAGGAAAGCCAACCCTGACGCCTAGATTCCGGCTCATCACGCCATCCAGCTGGTGACCCTGCTTCAGAACCTCCGTCGGCGCTTTGCACCCAGTCCTGTCATGCAGGACTGGCCAGGCCTGATCGAGGCCTACAGGACATGGTTGCCTGTCAGCAGCAAGACCCCGGTGATCACGCTGCGTGAAGGAGCGACACCGCTGATTCCTGTGCCCTCAATCGCCGAGCGCATCGGCAAGGGCGTGAAGGTCTACGTCAAATACGACGGACTGAATCCCACTGGCTCCTTCAAGGACCGGGGCATGACCATGGCGATCAGCAAGGCCAAGGAAGACGGCTGTGAAGCGGTGATCTGTGCCAGCACAGGCAACACCAGCGCCGCCGCTGCCGCCTACGCACGGCGTGGGGGCATGCGGGCCTTCGTCTTGATCCCCGATGGCTACGTCGCCCAGGGGAAACTGGCGCAAGCCCTGGTGTACGGCGCGGAAGTTCTCGCCATTCGCGGCAACTTCGACCGCGCTCTCGACATCGTGCGCGAAGCCGCTGAGAAATATCCGGTCACCCTGGTCAATTCGGTGAACCCCTATCGACTGCAAGGTCAGAAAACCGCTGCCTTCGAAATCATCGATGCCCTGGGTGATGCTCCGGACTGGCTGTGCATCCCCATGGGAAATGCAGGCAACATCACCGCCTATTGGATGGGCTTTCAGGAGTATCAGAACGCCGGGCGCAGTCGCACCCTGCCTCGGATGATGGGCTTCCAGGCCAGCGGATCAGCTCCTCTGGTGAACGACACCACGGTGACGGACCCCGAAACCATCGCCACCGCCATCCGGATCGGCAACCCGGTCAACCGGGCCAAAGCCCTGGCGGCACGTGAAGCCAGCAACGGTGCATTCCTGGATGTCACCGATGCGGAGATCATCGCGGCCTACAAACTTCTGGGCAGCGAGGAGGGAATCTTCTGCGAACCCGCCAGTGCCGCATCCGTTGCAGGACTGATCAAACGCAAGGACGAGGTGCCGGCTGGAGCCACCGTGGTGTGCGTGCTCACAGGCAATGGCCTGAAAGACCCCGATTGCGCGATCAATAACAACGATGCTGCCTTCCATACCGACTTGAACCCTGATCTAGCCACCGTCGCCAACGTGATGGGGTTCTAAACCGCTGCCAAACGGGTCCAACCCATCGGCTCCACCACCCCCGCAAGGGGGTTTTTTGATGGCCAAACACCCACACATCAGCCCAATCAACCCAACAAGTGTCTGCGGACAACCCCGCACAACTGCGCCCACAACCTGGGGAGAACAACCCAGATCACGCTCACCCTGAAGCAAGCCCACTCTCCCCACCCTGGGCAAAAGTGGAAAACAATGGTTTTCCTCACAACGTGGAAAGAGGTCTCCTCAGGTGTGTGGTGTCAGATCTTCAGGTGCTGCAAGAGATCTGAACTGTTTTCCACGATTTCCACATGCTCTACTACGACTGTTGTTTGTTCTTTTTTTTAGTTCTTTAAAACAGAACAGCCGAAGAACAGTTCAAAGCAGCACAACCGTTGCGCTTGCCCTGAGCCTGTGAAACGGTGGGTTGCCGTTATCTCTCCAGGCCTCCAGCACGATGAAAGTGGTCTGTTCTCAGTCCGAGCTGAATGGAGCGCTCCAGCTCGTGAGTCGTGCTGTCGCTACCCGGCCGACCCACCCGGTGCTGGCCAATGTGTTGTTGACCGCGGATGCCGGCAGTGGGCGGTTGAGCCTGACGGGATTTGATCTGAATCTCGGGATTCAGACCTCGCTTCCAGCCAACGTTGAGAGCAGTGGAGCGATCACGTTGCCAGCACGGCTGTTGGGTGAGATCGTCTCGCGCTTGTCCAGCGATTCTCCGATCACATTGGCGTCGACGGATGGAGGAGAGCAAGTGCAGCTCACCAGCCTCAGTGGCAACTACCAGATGCGGGGGATGCCTTCTGATGACTACCCCGATCTGCCGATGGTGGAAAGCGGCACCACGTTGAAACTGCAGGCCACCGCACTGGTGCAGGCCCTCAAAGGCACCTTGTTTGCTAGCAGCAACGACGAAGCGAAACAGTTGCTCACCGGTGTTCACCTCAGCTTCCGCAACCGAACGGTGGAAGCGGCAGCCACCGATGGCCACCGCCTGGCTGTGCTGCAAGTGGAGGATGCGCTGCAGGATGAACCGTTATCCACAGCCGTGGGAGACGCTGAGGATGGTGCCGCTGGCTTTGCCGTCACGCTTCCCTCCCGGTCGCTTCGCGAGGTCGAGCGTCTCGTGGCGGGTTGGCGTTCTGAAGAACCCGTCAGCCTTTTCTGCGACCGCGGTCAGGTGGTCTTTCTTGCTGCCGATCAGATGGTGACCAGCCGCACGCTGGAAGGCACCTACCCCAACTATCGCCAGTTGATTCCCGATGGCTTCAGCCGCACGTTCGCTCTGGACCGGCGTGGGTTGGTGGCGGCCCTGGAGCGCATCGCTGTGCTCGCCGATCAGCACAACAACGTGGTCAAGTTCAGCAGTCAGCCTGAAGACGGTTTGGTTCAGCTCACCGCCGATGCCCAGGATGTGGGGAGTGGTTCGGAATCGTTGCCTGCGGTCTTGACCGGAGAAGCCACGGAAATAGCCTTCAATGTGCGCTATCTGCTCGATGGCTTGAAAGCGATGGCCTGTGAGCGTGTGGTGCTGCACTGCAATACACCCACCACTCCAGCGATCCTGAAGTCCGAGGAGGACACTGAAGCCTTCACCTATCTGGTGATGCCTGTGCAGATCCGCTCCTGACCGTGGCCTTGTCTGATCAGCTGCTGCTGAGTGATCTTCTGCAGCACACCGTGCGTTGTGATCTCGGTTTGGATCACGGCCCGGGCGTGATGGCTTGGATGCACCCTCCGGTGCATCGCTTGCTCGGTTGGGTCAGTCGTCCGTCGGCCTTACGGATGACCCGTGAAGTCTGGCGTTTGGATCAATGCTGTGGCTTCACCGAGGACCAGGTGTTTGTGCGTGGTGAACCCGCCGTCACGGACCCCACCACGTTGGATCGGTTGCCCACCCTGCTCAATGCTGACCTGCTTGATCGCCATGGAGAGCGGTTGGGTGCTGTGGCGGATCTGGTGTTTGATCCGACATCGGGTGCCATTCAGCATTACCTGGTGTCTCGCAGTGATCCGCGGCTCCCCGGCACGTCACGCTGGCGCCTCACCCCCGACCGCATCGTTGATCAGCAGCCTGGCCTCGTCTCCACTGGTTTGGATGGACTCGACGATCTGCCGTTGTCGCGCTCCAGCGTCCGCCAGGACCTTCTCCAACGCACCCAGCGGTGGCGTGATCAGCTCCGGGACATCGGGGATCGCGCCGGTGATCGTTTGGAGGGCTGGTTTGACGAACCCCCTTGGGATGAGCCCAGTTGGCGCGATGCGCCGGACGAGCCGGCGGTGCGACGGACTCCTGCGCCGTCATCGGATGGGGTGGATCCTCTCGAGGACTGGGACGATCAACTCTGGGAGGAGCAGCAACAGCGTCGATCCCGATCGCGTAACGACGATCCCTGGGTCTGAGGGCGTGCCGGCTGTCGGCAACACTGGGAAGAGGTGCATCACTGGATTGTGGTTTCCTCTGCTGACGCGGTTGGGTATGACGTTGCTTCAGCCCTCAAGCAGGAAGGGCTAAAGCCCAGGGACTGGGACGAGATCTGCCGCCGCTTGGGTCGTGAGCCCAATCGCGCGGAATTGGGCATGTTCGGTGTGATGTGGTCCGAACACTGCTGTTACCGCAATTCCAGACCGCTGTTGAGTGGGTTCCCCACCGAGGGACCGCGGATCCTGGTGGGTCCTGGTGAAAATGCCGGCGTCGTGGACCTTGGCGATGGCCATCGCCTGGCGTTCAAGATCGAAAGCCATAACCATCCGTCCGCCGTGGAACCCTTTCAGGGGGCGGCCACGGGTGTGGGCGGGATTCTGCGCGACATCTTCACGATGGGCGCCCGTCCGATCGCCCTGTTGAACGCCTTGCGTTTCGGGCCGCTGGAGGATCCCACCAATGTGGGGTTGATCGAAGGTGTCGTCGCTGGCATCGCCCATTACGGCAACTGTGTTGGGGTGCCCACGGTCGGGGGTGAAGTCGCCTTTGACCCCTCCTATTCCGGCAACCCCCTGGTGAATGCCATGGCGCTGGGTTTGATGGAAACCGATGAGATCGTCAAATCAGGTGCCATCGGTGTTGGTAATCCAGTGGTGTACGTGGGCAGCACCACCGGGCGCGATGGCATGGGTGGGGCCAGCTTCGCCAGTGCGGAACTCAGTGCGGATTCTCTCGACGATCGTCCCGCGGTGCAGGTCGGTGACCCCTTTTTGGAGAAAGGCTTGATTGAGGCCTGCCTGGAAGCCTTTGCCAGTGGTGATGTGGTGGCAGCTCAGGACATGGGTGCCGCGGGCCTCACCTGCAGTTGTTCCGAGATGGCGGCCAAGGGCGGCCTCGGGGTTGAGCTGGATCTCGATCGCGTTCCGGCTCGAGAGGCGGGGATGACGGCCTATGAGTTCCTGCTGTCCGAGTCGCAGGAGCGGATGCTGTTTGTGGTCAAAGCCGGCCGCGAAGAGCCTCTGATGGAGCGCTTCCGGCGTTGGGGATTGCAGGCGGCGGTGGTGGGCCGTGTCTTGGAAGAACCGGTGGTGCGGGTGCTGCATCACGGTGCTGTGGCTGCCGAGGTTCCCGCCACAGCACTGGCCGATGACACACCGATCGAACGCCATGAATTGCTTCAGGAGCCGCCGGCGGACCTGCAGGAACTCTGGACCTGGCAGGAGCAGCAACTCACGCCGTTAACCGATCCGGCCGCTGCCCTGTTGCGACTGCTCGATGACCCCACCATCGCCAGCAAGCGTTGGGTGCACCGCCAGTACGACCAGCAGGTGCTGGCCAACACCGTGGTGTCGTCTGGAGCAGCCGATGCTGCTGTGGTTCGCCTGCGTCCTCAGCAGGGAGCCGATGCCATGACCACGGTCACCCGAGGGGTGGCGGCCACGGTGGATTGTCCCAACCGATGGGTGGCGCTCGATCCCGAGCGGGGCGCGATGGCCGCGGTGGCGGAAGCCGCTCGCAATCTCAGTTGTGTCGGTGCAGATCCACTCGCGATCACCGACAACCTCAACTTCCCATCCCCGGAGACGCCTGTTGGCTACTGGCAGCTGGCGATGGCTTGCCGTGGGATTTCGGAGGCCTGCCGGGCCTTGAACACGCCGGTGACAGGAGGGAACGTCTCCCTCTATAACGAGACCCGTCGCGATGACGGCACGCTGCAACCCATCCATCCCACGCCAGTGGTGGGCATGGTGGGTCTCGTCGATGACATCCGCACCGTGGTGGGCCTCGGTTGGCGTCAGGCTGGCGACTCCGTGGTGCTCCTCGGTGTTCCTCCCCAGGAGGATGGCGATGAGCGCCTCGGATTGGCGGGCAGTAGCTATCAAGCCTTGGTGCAAGGGGAGCTGGCCGGTCGTCCGCCGCAGGTTGACCTCGCCCTGGAGCAGGCGGTGCAAGGGTTGGTCCGACGCGCGATTGCCGCTGGCCTGCTCGCTTCAGCGCACGACAGCAGCGATGGCGGCCTGGCCGTCGCTCTTGCGGAATCCAGCATTGCCTCCGGCCTCGGTCTCACCGCTGATCTTGCGGTGACGGATCAGCGGCTCGAGCGGGTCCTGTTCGCCGAGGGTGGAGCTCGCATCGTGGTGTCAGTGAAGGCTGAGAAGGCCGCGGCCTGGCAGGCCCTGCTCGCCACCACACCGGATGTACCCGCGACACCGCTCGGTCAGGTCACTGACGCTTCTGAGCTGCAGATCCGTTGCGGCGCAGGACCGGAGCTCAAGCTGCCGCTGGCTGAGTTGCAACGGGCCCATGCCGACGCTCTGCCCCGTCGCCTGGCGTGATGCAGAATTCTGAAAGGATTCTGAAGGCACGCCCCATGCTGCAGGTTGAGGCGGAGCGTCCCGATCGGATGGAAGAGGCCTGTGGGGTCTTTGCCGTTCTGGCTTCTGAGCAGCCCGTTGCGAACCTGGCCTACTTCGGCTTGTACGCCCTGCAGCATCGCGGCCAGGAATCCGCCGGGATTGCTGTGTTCAATCAGGACAAGGTCCGTCTGCACAAGGACATGGGCCTGGTGAGCCAGGTGTTTGATCAGGACGTTCTGGCACGGATGCCCGGTGAACTCGCCATCGGCCACAACCGCTATTCGACCACCGGCAGCAGCAAGGTCTGCAATGCACAGCCGGTGGTGTTGATGACCCGTCTTGGTGCCTTTGCGCTTGCCCACAACGGCAACCTGGTCAATGCGGCTGATCTGAGAAAGGCCGTCGATAACGGACAGGTGGAATTCACATCCACCACGGATTCTGAACTGATTGCCTTTGCGATTCAGCAGGCTGTGAACGGTGGCTTGGATTGGAAGGCTGGCATCGAAGCCGCCCTTCATCTCTGCAAAGGCGCCTTCAGCCTTGTGATCGGTACTCCAGAGGGCCTGTTCGCGATCCGTGATGGACACGGGATTCGGCCTCTTGTCTTCGGGTTCCTTGGTGATCAGGCCGCTGGCCAGTGGGTGGTCAGCAGCGAAACCTGTGGTCTGGAAATCATCGGTGCTGAGTACGTCGATGACGTTCAGCCCGGAGAACTGGTGCAGTTCCAGTTGGGCTCGTCTGATCTACGCCGGGAACGTTGGACCGAGGAGCCCAATCGGCTCTGCGTCTTCGAAATGATTTATTTCGCGCGGCCGGACAGTCGTTTCTTCGGTGAATCGCTGTATAGCTATCGCCAGCGCATCGGTCGCACCCTGGCCCGTGAGTCTGGTGTGGAGGCTGATCTGGTGATCGGCGTTCCCGATTCCGGCATCCCCGCTGCGATCGGGTTCTCGCAGGAAAGCGGAATTCCCTACGCCGATGGGTTGATCAAAAACCGCTACGTGGGGCGAACGTTCATCCAACCCACCCAGGCGATGCGCGAGGCCGGGATCCGGGTCAAACTCAACCCCCTGCCAGATGTGCTCTCCGGTAAGCGTGTGATTGTGATCGACGATTCAATCGTGCGGGGGACGACCAGTCGCAAGCTGGTGGTTGCCTTGCGTGATGCTGGCGCCACAGAGGTGCACATGCGGATCAGTTCCCCTCCGGTCACCCATCCCTGCTTCTACGGCATCGATACCGATACCCAGGATCAGTTGATCGCTGCTCGACTCACGCTCGAGGAGATCAAGGAGCATCTCAAGGTGGATTCGCTCGCGTATCTGAGCAAGGAGGGCATGGTGGAGGCGGCGAAAGCCGAATCAGGTCACTTCTGCAGTGCTTGTTTCGACGGTCAATATCCGATTCCGATGGATCGCGATGTGATGGCCAGCAAGCTGATGCTGGAACCGGCCGGTATCGCGGGCAGCTGATCCGGACGGCTCAGTCTTTGATCAAAGGGACGATGCTCTCAAGGGTCTCGTCCTGACGCAGGGTGAGTGCCGTGGCGAAGGGTTCAGCCAAGCCGTTGAGGTCGAGTTCGGCGGCGGTGATCCGGGCGTGACGACGACCGCTGGTGACCACGCCCAGAAGCCCATGGCCCGCGGCAATGGCCTGGATCCGATCATCATCCTTGTCGAGTTGGACCAGGATTCGGCCGAGATCTCCGCGCCAGCACGGTTGCAGGGGTCCAAGATCAATGCGACTCATCCGTCCTTTGCGCGTCATCACGACGACGCTGTCGGGGGTATGGGTTGGGGTGGATGGTCGATCGAGACTGATGCCACCGGCAACCGCTTCACCCGGGAGCAAGCGCAGGGTCATCGGTCCTTGGGCCAGACGTCCCATCAGCGGCAGGCAGCTTTCATTCACCGGCAAGCGCAGGGCACGACCGATGTCGGTGACCAGAAGCAGATCGGATTGATCGCGGCAGACCATGGCTGCTTTGAGCTGCACCCCTTCCTTCAGCTTCACCACACTGGTGGCCCGTCCTGATAGGTCGAGCAGCTCGCTCAGCGGAAGTCGTTTGAAGCGTCCATCGCTGCTCAGCAGACCGAGGCTGAGCGTTGGGTCATCACTGGTTGGTAGGCATTCGATGCCGATGATCGGGTCGCGATCCAGGGCGGTCGGCAGAAAGCGTTCCAGGGATCCTGGTTGTTGTCCGGCGAATTCCCAGCGGATCATCGCCACGCGTCCGGTGGCGGAGATCGCCAGTAGGCGTGGCGGCGGTTCGATCGGCAGAATCAGCCGCGCTGGACTTGGGTCGTCCCCCAGTGCGGAGGGCTCATGCAGATGCAAACGACCGAGCACCTGCGGGCTCACCACCTTGACCTGACCGTCGGCCTGGATCAGCAAACGGGCATCGCTGGGTAAAGCCGAGAGCGCTTGTTGTCGGAGGAGTTCGGTGTTGGGGCGTTGGCTGGCGGCCCGCTCCGCCATCAGCATGTCGCCTCCTTCGATCAAACGGGTCCGCCGCGGTGTCGCGAAGCGCTTTTTCAGCGTCTTGAGCTCGCTGACCAGGGCATCCAGAAGCTGATCGCGGTTTTCCAGCAGCAGGGTTAGACGTTCCCGCTCCGCACGCAGTTCCTCCAGTTCCTTGCGCAGGCTCTCCTGTTCGAGCCCCGTGAGACGCCGCAACGGCATCGCCAGAACCGCATCGGCCTGGCGTTCACTCAGGTCCAGTCGCACCATCAGGCTGGCGCGGGCGGTGGCGGCATCCGCCGCTTCCTGAATCATGGCGATCACGGCCTGAAGGTTGTTCAGGGCGGTAATCAGACCATCCACGACTTCCAGCCGATCCTCGGTTTTGCGAAGGGCGTGGCTGGTGCGCCGGATCAGGGTGAGCTCCCGGTAATCCAGGAAGGTCTGCAGCAGCTGGCGCAGAGAGAGCTGCTGAGGCTGTCCATCGACCAGGGCCAGAAGGATGGCTCCGAAGTTGCTCTGCAACGCTGTTCGCCGCTGCAGTTCCTTGAGCACTTTGTCGGGGTCTGAGTCGCGGCGGAGTTCCACCACCACACGCATGCCCTCGCGATCGCTTTCATCGCGAATGTCAGCGATGCCGCCGATCTTTCCGTCATTCACCAGGTCAGCCAGTTTTTCGATCCAGCCGGCTTTGCTCAGTTGATAGGGCAGTTCGGTGACCACGACGGCATTGCGCTTGTGCCGTCCTTTGCCGAGTTGCACTTCCTCGGTGTGGGCTACGCCACGCATCGGGATGCTGCCGCGCCCTTGCAGATACGTCTCACGTAGTCCGGTGCCCAACAGGACTTCTCCGCCGGTCGGAAAGTCGGGTCCGGGAATCAACTCCAGCAGTTTGTCGTCGCTCAGATCCGGCTTGCGGACCAGGGCGATCAGTCCATCAACAACTTCGCCGAGGTTGTGAGGGGGGATGCTGGTCGCCATGCCGACGGCGATGCCTGAGCAGCCATTCAGCAGAAGGAAGGGCAGCTGAGCCGGCAGGACGGTTGGCTCCTGCTGGGACCCATCAAAGTTCGGTGCGAAGTCGACGGTGTCATCGCCGATTTCTTCGAGTAGAGCCTGATGGGCGATCGGTGCCAGGCGTGTTTCCGTGTAACGCATGGCGGCTGGTGGATCGTCGTCCACAGAGCCGAAATTGCCATGGCCATCCAGCAGTGGATGGCGACTGGCGAAAGTCTGCACCAGGCGCACCAGGGCGTCGTACACCGCCTGGTCGCCATGGGGGTGGTACTTGCCCAGGACATCACCGACGACCCTGGCGCATTTGCGATAGGGGCGGTCTGGCGTTAGGCCCAGTTCCTGCATCGCGTACAGGATGCGCCGCTGAACCGGTTTGAGGCCATCACGTGCATCGGGTAGGGCCCGACCCACGATCACGCTCATCGCGTATTCGAGGTAGGAGCGCTGCATCTCCTGATGCAGGGCGATCGGTTGAACGCGCTCCTCAGCCATCCTGTCCGCGGATTCCGATGCGGAAGGCGCTCAGCCTACAGAGGTCTAATCGGATGTCTTCCACGTGGCGTTGGCCTGAGCGCGCTCAACAGTGTCACGTAAGTCCGAATGCATCAGCAAGTCAGCTGTCGCTTCACGAATCTGCGGGCCCCAGAGCTGTTCCGCTTGGTGGAGGGGCAGCACGTAATTGGGATCCCCGGCCAGGGCGTCCTTGGCGAGCTTCAGGGCTTCCTCTTCTGCGCCGCCCTGGCGGTGTAGAGCTGCTGCCAGAGCCAGCATCGGTTCAGGGTTGTTGTCGATGCTGAGAACACGACGCCAGCGCTTGATCGCCTCGTTTTGCTTGCCCATCTCGTAAAGAACCAGGGCTTGGTTGTTCAGGGCTTCCCAGAAGCTCGGTTTCAGACTGGTGGCTTGTTCAAAGGCGTCCAGCGCGGAGGCCAGGTTGTTCTGCAGGATCCGGGCATTGCCCAGATCGAAATAGGCCGCTGCATTGTTTGGATCCAATTGCAGGCCGCGACGCAGCAGGCTGATCGCCTCATCGGGCCGTTCAGAGCGCAAGGCGATGGCGGCTTCTGCAAACCACAGTCCGGCCTTGTCAGGGTTGAGCGCCTTGGCGCGGGCGAGTGAACGGCTGGCTGCCTCGAGTTGATTGCTGCGCAGTTGTGCTTCCGCCAACACCGACCAGAGCCTTTCATCGTCGGGTTGAAGTCGGACGGCCAGGGCTGCAAGTTGGGCAGCCTCTCGGGCCTGTCCCATCTGCAGAAGTTGTGCAGCGGTCCGTCCGATGCCGAGCGAGGATCCGCGCCGTTCTTCTGACGTCGGTAAGTAGACGTACGGGACCAAGGCCCGCGCCGGAGTGGACCCAATCAGGACCCCTGCAGCAAGGACAGTGGCCACGATGCGGCGGCGAGCCATGGATCAGGAGCAGTTTTCAAAGGCTAGTGGGCGGATCCGGTGTCGCCGCTTCGGCATTTCGTCGCCACATCCAGGGTTTGATTCGGCGTAGGGCTGAGCCGCGCAGGCGTTCATCCCAGCTGGCGTCATCCCACCCGAGCAGATCCTGTTTGCGCAGATTCAAAAGCCAGGGTTTTGGTTGTAGGTCTGGATCGTCGCTGCTCGGCAGTGTGCGGTGATTCCAGGGACAGACCTCCTGGCAGATGTCACATCCGGCCACCCAGGGGCCCAGCGCTGATGCAATCGTCGGAGGAAGGGTTGGTTCACGGTTTTCAATCGTGTGATATGCCAGGCAGCGATTGGAATCGACCACGAAGGGTTCGCGGATGGCATCGGTCGGGCAGGCATCAATGCAGGCCTGACAGCGCCCGCACAAACTGCGGGCGGATGCGTCCGCATCGAGGGCTTCGGTGGTCAGCAGATGACCCAGCACCATCCAGGACCCGCGTTGGGCATGGATGACGTTGCTGTGTTTACCGATCCAACCCAGGCCGGCCTCTTCCGCCCAGGCTTTGTCGAGCAGCGGCGCTGAGTCAACGCAGACACGCCAGCGACAGTCCGGTCGTTGTTCGCTGAGCCACCGGCCGACCCGTTTCAAGCGTTGCTCGACAACGCGGTGGTAATCCCGGCCCCAGCCGTAACGGGCGACCTTTAAACGGCCCGGGTGGTCGCTGGTTTTGACGTGGTAATTGAGTCCGACAGCCAGGAGGCTCTGCACACCTTCCAGCAGTTGAGCGGCGTTGCGTCGCCGGGGTGCCGCCATCCATCCCATCCCCGCTTGATGGTTCTGCTCCAGCCAACGCTCCAGCGCTGCGGTCCGTAGTTGCAAGCGATGGCTCCCCGGGATTCTGGCCAGACCGACGGGGTTGAAGCCTTCGTCACGGGCACGCTGTTTCAGGGCCTGACTCAGAACCCTTTGGAGCTGCTGGGTGGATGCAGACATCGCCCCTAGGATTTCAGTTCAATTTCATCTTCACGTGAGCTCATCCGAGATCGGAAGCACCTCCGTCGGCCGCTTGTCTCCACTGCTCCGCTGGCTTGGGCTGACGATGGTGGTCGTCCTGGGACTGCAGCTTGCTGCGATGTTGACCGGTCTCGATTGGTCGGATCCCAGCATCAAAGTTCAGGCGATGGGAGCTGCGGTCACCCTGGCTCCCCTGGGGTTTTTGGGACTGCTTGTGGCTCTGATCGGCTCGCGTCTCGATCACCCACGCCGCAGCACGACTCCCTTGCGTTGGCTGATCTGCGTGCTGTCCGCCGTGTTGGCCATCGGCATGGTCACTGCGGGGCTCTTGTCGTTGAGCAAGCCGGCAGAGGACAGCCCGAAAGTTCAGAACCTCACGCAGGGACGTCAGGCTATCGCTGAAGCTCAGCGCTTCCTTGATGATGACGCTCAGGTCAAAGCTCTGGGAGAGCAGCTGGCCCAGGCTGGTCAGTTGGCCATGGATGCCA
The DNA here is from genome assembly GCA_049619435.1 of Synechococcus sp. GTDB lineage: Bacteria > Cyanobacteriota > Cyanobacteriia > PCC-6307 > Cyanobiaceae > Parasynechococcus. Next base: position 10,105 of record JBMZMY010000006.1, on the reverse strand, counting down.
CCGATAACGACAAGCGACGGGCTGCCGAGCAGATGGTGGAGTCTCAGATCAGCCAGATGCAGGATCAGCTTGATAAAGCGGAACAGCAGCTGAACCGTGAATCCCGTCAGCGTTTGGTGGGTGTGACCGGCAGTGCTGTGGTGCTGGCGGTCGCCTTTGTGCTGCTGGCGCTGACCGCTGTGCTCTGACCGCTGGTTAGGTTGGATCAACCTCTCTGACTTCGGACCCTTCCTTCCTTGGTCCAGTCCAATCCCAGGCCAGATCTACCGCTGACAGCTCGGCTTCAGCAGGATCTCAAAAACGATTTGATCGCAGGTTTGCTGGTGGTGATTCCACTGGCGACCACGATTTGGCTGTCAACGATTGTCAGTCGTTTCGTGCTGGCGTTTCTGACGTCCATCCCAAAGCAGTTCAACCCGTTCATCACCCTCAACCCGCTGCTCCAGGACCTGATCAACCTGGCGCTCGGTCTCACCGTTCCACTGCTGGGGATTCTCCTGATTGGCCTAATGGCCAGGAATATCGTCGGACGTTGGTTGTTGGAATTCGGCGAGGGCACATTGACGCGGATCCCCTTAGCGGGATCGGTCTACAAAACCCTCAAACAGCTGCTGGAAACCGTTCTTCGGGATAACTCCACCCGATTCCGTCGTGTTGTGTTGGTGGAATATCCCCGGGAGGGGTTGTTTAGCGTTGGTTTTGTGACCGGAGAAGTGGGCCCATCCCTGCAATCGGATCTCGACCAGCCTCTGCTGAGTGTCTTCATCCCAACGGCGCCGAACCCCACGACTGGCTGGTACACGCTTGTACCGGAGGGCTCCGTTCGGGAGCTCAATATTTCTGTCGAAGAGGCCTTCCGCACCATTATTTCCGCGGGAATCGTCAATCCCGATGAACGTGAAGCGCCTGTGAATCGCAGCTTCTCCAGTCTCATCGCTCAGCTTCGTTCCTCCGCTACACCGTCCTCCTGACCGTCATGCAGTCCAGATCTTTATCTCGCGAACTGGCCTTGTTAGTGCTGGGTCAGGTGTCTGAACAGAGTCAGCCCAAGCTCGAAAAGCTCGCGATGGATGGCTTGCTTCAGAAGGCTCTCGACAGCCTGATGTTCCATTGGCGCGAAGCGTTGGATGCCAGTGCATCCGATCTGGATCAGGCCCAACAGAACCTTTTGGATAGTGAGCTCCAGGACAGTGATCGTTCCAGCCACGAGACGGTGCGCACTCATCTCCGCAGCGCTTTGAGCGCTGCGGAGCAAGTTCTGAATGGCTTGTCGGCGAGCCTGGAGCTGCCTCGTCTGCTGCTGCTCAGTGATCAGGAACAGATCCGCCTCGATGCCATGCGCCGTGTGCGCTTGGTGCTTGAGGCCAGAGACAGCATCGATCGTCGGCTTGATGGGGTGATGGAGAACTGGAGACTCAGCCGTTTACCTCGCATTGATCGAGACATTCTTCGTTTGGCCGTGGTGGATTTGACTGACCTCAAAACACCGGCTGCCGTCGCTGTGAACGAGGCCGTCGAACTGGCGAATCGCTACAGCGATGACCAGGGACGGCGCATGATCAATGGCGTCCTGCGACGCTTTCATGATTCGGCATCCACTGCGTCGGCCTGATGGTGTTCAACTGGTTTCAACGCAACAGCGAGTCCGAGAACGCTGCGGAGGCACCGCCGGCTGTTGAGTCCGAACCCGTCAGCCTTGAGGGTGCGGAGCCGTCCGCCGAGGCTGAGCAGGTCCCCGTCCCAGCAGAGGCGCCCGCAGAACCTGCGCCTTCGGCACCTGAGCCGCAACCGACCAGTAAGGAAGACGAGGCCCTGGCCTGGGCCAAAGCGGCTTACGCCCGGTTGAAGGAGCAACAGGACGCCGTTGCTGTCCCAGCGCCCACCCCTGTTGTGGAGGCTCCACCGCAGCAATCACAACCCGAGCCGCAGCCTGAACCTGCACCCTCTCCAGAGCCAGAGCCCGCACCGCAGGGACTCTCCTTCCTTGAACAGGCCGCGGCCCAGCGTGAGCAGCGACAGCGGGATCTGGACGCTCGCGCCGTTCAGGCCGAGCCGACGTCAGCATCCGTGGCCCCTGAGGCCCTGCAGGCCCCTGCGTCTGCTCCAGCCCAGCCCGTTGCTGACGCGGCCGAGCCTCAACTGGGTTCCTTTGATGAGGACTTCACCTGGTCAGCGGAGGTGCTTGCTGCTCAGGGGCGTCGAGCCGATGAGGTGTCCCTCGAAGAGATTGATTGGCTCGGTCGTCTGCGTCGGGGTCTCGAAAAAACCCGCCAGGGATTCGTTGCTGGATTGCTCGAAAATCTCGGGGATGACCCGTTAACCCCAGAAGTTCTGGACGATCTGGAGACGTTGCTTCTCCGTGCTGATGCGGGCGTGACGGCAACGGATCAGGTGTTGGACGCTTTGCGCGAGCGGATGAATCAGGAGGTGGTCGACCCGGCTGAAGGCATTCGTTTTCTCAAGGAACAGTTGCGCGGTCTGCTGGAGGCACCGATCAACGCTTCCGGTGTGGATCTTCTGGGTCCCCAGCGCGGTCGACTCAACATCTGGTTGATGGTGGGGGTGAATGGTGTCGGTAAAACCACCACGCTCGGCAAGCTGGCCAATCTGGCGGTGCGCAGTGGTTATTCGGCATTGATTGCCGCCGCCGACACATTCCGTGCTGCTGCCGTTCAGCAGGTGGAGGTGTGGGGCGAGCGCAGCGCTGTGGATGTGATTTCCAACCCCACCAACAACGCTGATCCTGCTGCGGTTGTGTTTGACGCGGTCGGTGCCGCGCGATCCCGCCAGACCAATTTGTTGCTCGTGGATACCGCCGGTCGACTGCAGACCAAGCACAACCTGATGGAAGAACTCCAAAAGGTCCGCAAGATCATTGATCGTCTGGCGCCAGAGGCTCATGTCGAGTCGTTGCTTGTGCTCGATGCCAGCCAGGGACAGAACGGTTTGCGCCAGGCCATGGCTTTTGCTGATGCTGCTCAGCTCACCGGCGTCGTGATCACCAAGCTCGATGGAACGGCGCGAGGCGGTGTTGCCTTGGCTGTGGCGTCGGAAGCGGGTCTGCCGATTCGCTTTATCGGTGCTGGTGAAGGGATTCGTGATCTGCGTCCCTTCAATAGTTTTGAATTTGTGGAGGCATTGCTGGCCGGACGCTGACGCGGTTGCTACTTTGCGGCTCATCGTGGGGCTGAGCCGTGAGCAGCAAGCCGCCCCGGCATCACCATTCACCATCGGCCCGAAGCGCTGTTTCTTCGGCGCAGACCATCAATCTGCGTCAGCTGTTTGAAAGCCTGACCGGCGAGCAGCGACGCAATCAGGATCTCCTGGCGTCGCTGTCCTTCGCCCAGCGCAGTTTCACCAACCTGAACCGTTTTCTTGAGTTGGTCCCCGTCGTCGCGGCGCGGCTGTTGATGACCGATGGTGCCTTGTTGGTGCCGTTCCAGGCTGATGGGCGGCTCTGGCGCGATCAGATTCATCTGGTGGCGGGCCAGATGAGCAAAGAGGAGGAGCTCGTGCGGCGTCTCGGGTCTCTTGAAGCGGGGCATCTGGCCGGTTTTGGCAGTGATGACAACCAGATCCTTGTGCTGGATCAATTGGTGCAACGCTTCATTCCCAAGGCGGGCCTGTTCGCCACATCGATTGTGGCGCGAGGTCGCTCCCGGGGGCGGTTGTACGTGTTCGATCACTCCGGACCGTTGGTCTGGTCCGAGGTCCATCGTCGTCATGCCCAGATGGTTGCTGATCTCACGGGTGTGGCGATTGAAAACGATCAGCTGCTGCAAGAGGCCCGGCGGCATGAGCGGGTGGATCGCCAGCTCAGCATCGGGGCTGAGATTCAGGCTCAGTTACTTCCGGATCACTGTCCGGTGATTGAAGGGGTGGATCTGGCGGCGCGCTGTCGTCCGGCGTTCCAGGTCGGTGGCGACTACTACGACTTCATTCCGACCCGGCCTGAGCTCATGGGGCGTCGCCGTGAGCGGGGGCGTTGGGCTCTGGTGATGGGGGATGTGATGGGCAAAGGCGTTCCTGCTGGTCTGTTGATGACCATGCTCCGGGGGATGCTTCGTGCTGAGGTGTTGAGTGGTCTGCCGCCGGATCGCATCCTTCACGATCTCAATCAGCTCGCCCAGGAAGACCTGGCCCAGTCCCATCGCTTCGTGACGCTGTTTTATTCGGATTTTGATCCGAGAACGCGGCGGTTGCGTTACGCCAATGCTGCGCATAACCCTCCCCTGCTCTGGTGCTCGGAGCGCCGCACCATCACCCGTCTTGATGCCGCGGGATTGTTGATCGGGTTGCAGCCGGAAGCGGACTATGGCCTCGGTGAAGTCCGCTTGGAGTCGGGTGATGTGCTGCTTTATTACACCGATGGTGTGACGGAAGCTCCTGGCATCACCGGAGACCGTTTTGACGAGGAGCGCTTGATCAGCACCCTGGAGCGTGCCTGCCGAAGTGGTCGCAGCGCCCAGGACATTCTCGATGCGTTGTTCAACCGGCTTGATCGCTTCGTCGGCGCGGATCGTCAATTGGAGGACGATGCCTCGATGGTGGTGCTGAAAGTGCCGGAAGCGGTGAATCTGCCGAGTGTTGCCTTGGTCGATCGTCGACCGCTGGCCTGACAAGCTGAGGGCACCGATGGATCGTGTGATGGCTGGTGGTGTGACCGGTGGTTCGGCTGGCACCTGGAGTGATCGCTTCGAGCAGGGCCTTCATCCGTTCATCGAAGCGTTCAATGCGTCGATTGGGTTTGATCTCACCCTCTTGCAGGAAGACCTGGACGGGTCGATCGCCCATGCGCGCATGCTGGCGTCCACGGGTGTCATCAGTTCCGATGACGCTGATCAACTCGTTCAGGGTCTGGAGACCGTGCGACGGGAGGCCGCCGAGGGGACATTTCAGCCCGGCCTGGCCGATGAGGACGTTCACTTTGCCGTTGAACGCCGTCTGATTGCCTTGCTGGGTCCGGTCGGCAAGAAGCTGCACACCGGCCGTAGCCGCAATGATCAGGTGGGCACGGATCTGCGTCTGTGGTTGCGCCGTCGTCTCGATGAGCTCGATCGCGATTTGCAGCGCTTGCAACGTGCGCTGTTCAGCCAGGCCGAGCAGCACCGCAGCACCTTGATTCCGGGATATACCCACTTACAACGCGCCCAACCTCTCTGTCTGGCCCATCACCTCTTGGCCTATATGGAGATGCTGGAGCGGGATCGTCAGCGTCTACGGGATGTCCGTCGGCGGGTCAATATCTGTCCCCTGGGAGCAGCGGCTCTGGCTGGAACCCCGGTTCCGATTGATCGCCGTCGCACAGCGACCGATCTCGGCTTTGAGGCGATTTATGCCAACAGTCTGGATGCAGTCAGCGATCGAGACTTCTGCGTTGAATTCAGCGCAGCCGCGTCACTGGTGATGGCGCATCTCAGCCGTCTTTCCGAGGAGGTGATCGCCTGGGCCTCGGAGGAGTTTGGCTTCGTCCGTCTGACGGATCGCTGTGCCACCGGCAGCAGTCTGATGCCGCAGAAGAAAAATCCTGATGTGCCCGAGTTGGTGCGCGGCAAAACCGGTCGTGTGTTTGGTCATCTCCAGGGCTTGCTGACGATGATCAAAGGCTTGCCTCTGGCCTACAACAAGGATTTTCAAGAGGACAAGGAAGCTCTGTTTGATGCCTTCCGCACCACGCGCGATTGCACCGAAGCGATGGCGATTCTGTTTGAGGAAGGTCTGAGTTTTCGCCCTGAGCGTCTTGAGCAGGCGGTGGCGACCGACTTTTCCAATGCAACCGATGTCGCCGACTATTTGGTTGCCCGTGGTGTGCCCTTCCGTGAGGCCTATCAGCTGGTTGGTGCAGTGGTTCGACGCTGCTTGGACGAGAACTGTCTGCTGAGGGATCTCAGTTTGGAGGCCTGGAAGGAGCTGCACCCCGCCTTTGAGGCCGATCTGCACGATGCCCTGGCCCCCCGAGCGGTGGTGGCGGCCCGTCGCTCCGAGGGCGGAACCGCTTTCGAGCGGGTGGACGAGCAGCTTGCTCTTTGGGCCGAGCGACTGCAAGGTTCGCAACAGCTTGGATGACCCCTTTGCTCTGGCGGGTCTACCCTGAACCTGCCAGAGGTACGTCGCTTCGTTCCGGAGTCATGGCCCCATGGCGATGTTCCAGGTTCCTTTCTTCGTACCCGGTCCACGCGAAACGTGAGCATTTTTGTTGGCAACCTTCCCTTCCGCGCCGAGCAGGAGGATGTGATTGAGCTGTTTGCCCAGTTTGGTGAAGTCACCAACTGCGCCCTTCCGCTCGAGCGTGATACCGGACGCAAACGCGGTTTCGCCTTCATTGAAATGGCGGATGAGTCCGTCGAGGAGGCTGCGATTGAGGGCCTGCAAGGTGCCGAATTGATGGGGCGGCCCCTCCGGATCAATAAGGCTGAGCCACGAGGCAGTGCACCCCGAGGTGGTGGTGGCGGCTACGGCGGTGGCGGCGGCGGTGGTTACCGCGGCGGCGGTGGCGGCTATGGCGGCGGCGGTGGTGGTGGTTACCGCGGCGGCGGTGGCGGCTATGGCGGCGGCGGCGGCGGTGGTTACCGCGGCGGTGGTGATGGGGGCTACGGCGGTGGCGGCGGTGATCGTCCCTCCGGTGCCCGTGGCTGGGAAGATCGCAGCTATGGCTCGGGCTCCCGTGACGCTGGTGGCGACAGCAGTTATGACGATGGCCGCAGCCGTCGTCGTCGTTCTTCTGGTGGCGGTGAGGGCGGTGGCAGCGACTACTCCGGTTATGGCGGTGCCGAAGGCTGACTGGCCGTTGCTGTGATCAGAGACCGGCGTCCTTCAATTGGAGGCCGGCCTCTTCCAGCACCTTGAGCTCCGCGCCGGGCCGTTGGGCTTGAACCCCGAGGTTGCGTCGCCAGTGGCGGGCTCCGCGGACACCTTCCACGAGTTGCACGAGATGGCGGCAGAGGTCCCATAGGCGTCCTCCACGGTCCAGGTGTCGTTGCGCGTGCGGCATCAGTCCCAACACAACATCGGAGGCAAGAACGACGCGTTCTGCTTCGCCATAGATCCGTGCATCGATGCTCTGCCAACGCAGGGGATGGGCGTAAGCGGCGCGACCCACCATGGCTCCATCCACGTGCTCCAGTGCTTTGAGGCACTCCTCGGGGGTGTCGAGGCCGCCATTGAGCTCAATGATCAGTTGCGGACGGCGTTGTTTCAGTGCCAGCACCCGTTCATGCTGCAGCGGGGGAATCGTTCGGTTCTGCTTGGGATCCAGCCCTTCCAGCCAGGCTTTTCGGGCGTGGACGGAAAAGCGCTGGGCTCCGGCTGCCGCCACGCGATCCACAAAGGCTGTCAGCAATGCATCGCTGTCTAAATCGTCGATGCCGACGCGATGTTTCACCGTCACTGGTCGTTGGGTGGCTTGCACCATGGCGTCCACGCAGCGGGCGACATGATCCGGATCGGCCATCAAACAGGCGCCGAAATTTCCAGCCTTCACCCGCGGGCTTGGACAGCCCACATTGAGATTGATCTCGTCATAGCCCCAGTCCTCTGCCATGCGGGCAGCATCGGCCAACAGGGTTGGGTTGTCGCCGCCGATCTGCAGGGCGATCGGGTGCTCGATCGGGTCAAAGTCCAGCAGCTTGTCGCGACGGTTGCTGTGATGTAGGGCTTGGGCGACCACCATTTCGCTGTAGAGGAGTGCCCGTCTGCTGATCAGCCGCATCAGCATGCGGAAATGTCGATCGGTGCAATCGAGCATCGGCGCCACACTGAAGCGGTAGGCCTTGGTGATGGTGTCTGCGGCATCCATCGCTCCATGCTGCCTGTCCGAATGATTCGCCCCCGGCTAGAACCATCGTTATTCGATCGTTCGCTCCGATGACGCTCACCGCCGCTGTTCTGTCGCGTCGCTCACTGCTGCTGGCTGCTGCTGCTGGAGTGTTTGGGACAACATGGTGGTCCCGGCCGGTGTTCGCTGCCTCCAAGGCCAATGATCCCGCCTGGGATCTCAGTGCAGCGGATTGGCGCCAGAGACTGTCACCGGAGGCGTATCAAGTGCTCCGCGAGGAAGGGACCGAACGGCCGTTCACCAGTCCGTTGAATGAGGAGAAACGGTCGGGGATCTACCACTGCGCTGGTTGTGATCTTGGGCTGTTCTCATCCGCAGCCAAGTTCGATAGCGGCACTGGTTGGCCCAGTTTCTTTCAGCCCCTTGAGGGAGCGATCGCGACAAAAGTAGATTTCAAGCTGATCATTCCGCGCACGGAATATCACTGTCAGCGCTGTGGTGGCCATCAGGGCCATGTCTTCAATGACGGCCCCCGGCCAACGGGCAAGCGCTATTGCAACAACGGGGTCGCCCTTGTCTTCCGCGCCGATTAGTCAGTCCGTTCCGTCTTGGGATTTGGTGGTGGTTGGTGGCGGTGCTGCAGGCTTCATGGCCGCGATTACGGCCGCTGAATCCGGAGTTCAACGGGTGTTGGTGCTGGAGGCCACACCCGATCCCCTCACCAAAGTTCGGCTCAGTGGTGGTGGGAGGTGCAATGTCACCCATGCCTGCTGGGATCCCGCCGAACTCGTTGGCCATTACCCCCGGGGCCAACGGCCCTTGCGGGGGCCTTTCAGCCGTTTTGCTGCCGGTGATGCCATCGCCTGGTTTGCAGACCATGGCTTGGACCTTGTGGAAGAACCCGACGGGCGGATGTTTCCCGAGGCCAATCGTTCGTCTGCGGTGGTGCAGTGCTTACGCCAGTCCGCACGGGATCAGGGGGTTGCCCTGAAGCTCACGGCCATGGTCCAGCGGGTCGAACATCAGTCGGATGGATGTTTTCAGGTGCATTGCCGGGGTGGCGAGGTGGTGCAGGCCCAGCGGTTGTTGCTGGCCACCGGAGGGCATCCCAGTGGCCGGCGGCTGGCTGAGTGTCTTGGGCATCAGCTGATTCCGCCGGTCCCGTCGCTGTTCACCCTCGCGTTGGACGCCCCAGAGCTGCTCAGCTGCTCCGGGGTTGCCCTTGATGATGTGGCGTTGACGCTTCAGTTGGATGGTGAGCGTGTCCAGCAGGTCGGGCGGGTGTTGATCACCCACTGGGGGTTGAGTGGTCCTGCCTTGTTGCGGTTAACGGCTTTCGCTGCACGGTCGCTCCATGCGCAGCGTTATCGCGCTCAGCTCAAAGTGCGTTGGTGTGGTGCGCAGGACCAGAGTTCGCTGGCGGCGTCCCTGCAAGACCTGCGCCGGAACAGCGCACGGCGCACCATGGCGGCAGCGCGTCCTTTGGTGGATCGTCTGCCGCGACGGCTGTGGCTCGCCCTGTTGCAACGGGCTGGAGTTAATCCTGACTGTCGCTGGGCGGATTGTCCGGCCAAGGTCGAGAAAGCTCTGCTGACGTCCCTTCAGGAGTCTGTGTATGCCGTCAAAGGTCGAGGACCATTCGGCGAGGAGTTCGTCACAGCTGGTGGGGTCACACTTGGCGAGGTCAACCTGGCCACCATGGAGAGCCGTGTCTGTCCTGGCTTGCATCTCGCTGGTGAACTCCTCGATATCGACGGGGTCACCGGCGGGTTCAATTTTCAGCACTGCTGGACCAGCGGCTGGCTGGCCGGTCAGGCCGTGGCTGAAACGCTCAGGCGATCTGATCGAAGATTGTGAACATCGGCAGGTACATCGCCAGAAGAATCGAACCGACGATCCCGCCCACCACAACAATCATGGCGGGTTCCAGCATCGAGGTCAGGGCCTTCACCATCGCTCCGACTTCGTCTTCGTAGAAGTCAGCCACCTTGCTGAGCATCTTGTCCATCTCGCCGGTTTCTTCGCCGATCGACAGCATGTTCAGCGCCATGTCGGGGAGAACCTGTTGTCGCACAAGCGCAGTGCTCAGTAAGACACCTTCTTGAACAAGAGTGCGAGATTCCAGGATGGAATCGGAAATAATCGAATTGCCAGCGGTCTGACTCGAAATCTCCAGAGAGGTGAGGATCGGGACGCCAGCCCGCGTTAAGGAACTGAAGATTCGGCAGAACTGTGCGGTGGCCGTCATCATGATCAGATCACCAAACAAGGGCACTTTGAGCATCACATTGTCGATCTGTCGTCGTCCGCGGTAAGTGGCGTAGTACCGGC
>JBMZMY010000005.1:0-66840 GCA_049619435.1 Synechococcus sp. | reverse complement strand
GGTGCAGATCAGCACCGCGCACCAATCGAAAAATTTCAGCGATGGTTTGGTTTCTGCACCACCGAGGCGCAAGCTGCCGATCGGACTGGCGGCCAAGGTAATGGCCACCAGGAAGACCGCCACCACCATCCATTGCCACAGTCCACCGAGGGCGTCGCTGAACAGGGCTTTGCCGTTGTCGGTGAGTTGTTTGGCCAGGGCGAGATCGATGGCCGCCGCCACGAGAAAGATCAGCAGCGGGCCGCCACCGATCCATAGGGGGGGCTGCCGCCACCAGTGGAGTTGGTTGGATGGGGTGTCAGTCATGGCATCAGGCGCGGACGGCGGCTCGGGTGTGGCTCCAGCAGGAGAGGTCGACGGCGGGTTGTTCGTTGCTGGCGAGGCGGGCCAGGGAGTCGCCGATCAACGGGGCGAACTTGAAGGCCTGGCCCGACCCACCGGCAAAGACACTGAGCTTGGGGCTGAGGCGATCCAGCACGAAATTGACATCGCTCGCCATGGAATAGGGACTGATCACGGTCTCCACCCGCTCTTGAACGCCCGCGAGTTCGTTGAACAGGAAGCCGTCCAGCAGCTCCACCAGTCGCGCCGGCGGTTCCGTGGTCATGGCATTGGGGTCAGCCACCCGCAGCTCCTTCGGGCTCCAGTCAATGCCGCATTTGATCCGCGGTCGGCCATCGGCGGTGCTGCTCAGCACCGGGAAGCCGTAATACAGGCCCCCGTCATCGCCGCGTTCCTGCTGGAAGCAGAACCACTGCGGGTAGCGGGGGGCGAGATCTGGATCCACGGTGTAGTGCGCCCAGAGCATCGGCCAGACCTCGAGTTTCGGGGCGAGGCCCAGGGGCGCTAACAGCAGTTGGCTCCAGATGCCGCAGGCCACCACCACCTGGCCGGCTGTGATGTGATCCCCGCCTTCCAAGGTCACACCACCGCCATCGGCATCGATGCTGGTGACGGCGCGGTGTTCATGCAGCTGATGTCCGGCGTTTCGCGCCGTGCGAACCCAGTGGGCAATCACCTTGTCGCTGCGGACAGCGCCTGCGGTGGGTTCGAACAGCCCGGTGAAGTCCGCCTTGGGTTTCAGCGGAAAGCGTGCCGCGATCTCGGTGGCATTGAGGGCTTCGTAGGGAATGCCTTGCGCATCCATCACCCGGCGAGCTCCGGGGATCGACCCTTCAATGGTTTCTTCATCCCAGCTTTCGCCGTAGAAGAGCAAGCCGTGGGTGTCGCGCAGCTGGGTGCCAGCCTGGACTTCCTCCTCGCGCCAGAGCCGATTGGCCTCCTGGGCCAGGCGGCAGAGCACCGGGTCGGAATACATCTCCCGGAACATCCGGGTTTCGCCGAAGCTGCTGGCCTTGGCATGGGCCAGGGTCTTCGCTTCCAGGAGCACAACATCGTTGATGCCGCGTCGGGCCAAGGCGGCGGCACAGCTCAGGCCTGCCATGCCACCCCCCACGATCACGACAGCCGCTTGCTGCGGCAGGGAACCGGGAGCTGTCATTCGCTGTCTCCGAAGCTGAGGCCGATTGGGTCTTTATCGGTATCGGCGGCCACTTCCGTGAGGGCATCCCCCGCCGAAAGCCCCTGGTCCCGTTGGCTGAGGTAGTCGGTCGCCCGTTGGCGCACTTCATTGCGCACGAAGGCATAAACGTCCTCTGCGCCGGCGTCTTTCCACGCTTCCGGTGAGAAGCGTTCGATCGAGTCGGCGATCACGGCTCCGGCATTGACCAGGGGATCAGGCAGCACCGGGATCCCGCGATTGCGCAGGTCGTCCGCAAGAGGTGCGTTCTGGAATGGTGCATTGGCGGCAGGCACGACGGCCTTGGTCTGCAGTTCCTCGGTCATCTCCGCGGTGATCAGTCCGGAAATGGAGCAAGGCAGCATCAGGTCCAGGTTGAGTTGCCACCAAGGGCAGCTCTCCGGTAAGGGCGTCGCGCCTGGGAAGGTGGCGCGGTCCCGGTTCAGGTCAACGGTGAACACCGTCCAGCCGTTGTCCACGAGCGTGCGCGCGACTGTTCCGCCCACGGCGCCGCAGCCATGGACGAGGGCTCGGCCGGGTTCGGCATCGCTGAGGTCGCTCCTGAGCACGGCTTCCACCGCCCCGAGGGTGCCGTGGGCTGTGGCAGCGCTGGCATCCACGGGGCTGCCGACGGCGGCGAGGACGTGGGGAGTCAGCGACATCAGCTGCTCCATGTCCTCCAGGCTGGTGTTGAGATCACAGCCGGTGATCATCGAACCGTCCAGGGACTCCAGCAGCTTGGCGGTCACGCTGATCAGTTCCTCTTTGACGGCCTCCGGCTCGGAGGCTCGCGCCACGATTTTTCCCCCGGCAAACCCCGTGCCGTACAGATCGTGTTTGTGGGTCATCAACCCAGCGAGCCGCTCGCCGTCGGCGATGCAGGCCTCATCGCTCGGATAGTTCAGCAGTCGCAACCCTCCATTGGCCGGGCGTTGGGCATCGGTGTCTTCCGCCACCACAAACACCGAGAGATGGTCGGAGACGTGTTCAGCCAGCACCGACACCGCCGGCGTGGACTTGCTTGATCCAGTCATCAGGCCACCCGCTCCATCATCTGGTGGTGCTCCACGTAGTCGAGGCTCCACTCGCTTGGGGCCTCCGCGATGCGTTGCTTCAGTCGGCTGAAGACCTCATCCGCGATGGCATCACCGGCAGCGGAGGCAAAGCTGTGGCGGCTCCAGCTGCGGATCGTGGCCATCAGTCCTTCGGAGAATGCGGCGGTGTCACCGTCTTGATCCCAGCGGCGCCGGTAGGGACACCCCACGTACACCGTGCGTTCGTCCACGAGCCGTAGTCCGTTGCGGTACGGGGCTGAATTGCTGTCCTTCAGAGGAGCCATGAACTCCTCGGGTGATTTGTAGAAGTTCAGAACGGTGCCGTTGCGGTACTGCTCCTCGCTGATCCGGCCTTCATCGGCCAGTCCACGCCAGATCTGATGCAGTTGGTCGTGCACGTTGCGGGTCTTTCCGCCGTTGTGGCCCAGATAGAGCCCTTGCTCGTCGCGGGAGAGGTTCACCGTGAGCAGGCGCCCCCCCACCTTGAGTTCGCGGCTGCGCAGCTCGAGGATGCTGGTCCAGTCCTTCATCGCCTGGGCCGTGAAGCGCTGCAGAGCGTCGGCATCGCCGGAGGCCAGCACATGGGTGTGGTGATCGAGCGGACCGGGGGATGCGCTCAGCCAGTGCATCGCTGTGGCTGAAAACCCGAAGCTGACCGTGTCCGGAGCGACGGTGGGTTCGTAAAAGCTGCGGCAGCTCACCAGCACCGTTGGTTTGGCTGGACGGCTGATCTGGCGGGCAATGTTCTCCGCCAGAGCGACGTTGTCATTGCTCGGCAGGTCATTGCCGATCAGCGTGAGATGGGCGGATGGCTGGCGTTCATGCAACCGGTCCAGGACTTGACTCCAGAGCCCAACCGCCGTTCCTCCGTCGGCGGCTCCGTAATCAATCAGCACATGGCTGCTCTGAGCAGCCAGTTGTTCAACACAAGTCAAGGCCCAGTCCGAGGCGGCTTCGATGCAGAGCAGTGCGCCTTCGGTCTGCGCGCTGTAACCCGTGGTCATGGCGATGGCCATCGACCTCGTCAGCGGCAACTTTCACCGTACAGGGAATGGTTGTTTTGGCTACAGACCAGAGTTCTGCCCGTTGTCAAGGGGATCGCAGCAAAGCTGCCAGTTGGGGTTCCAGCAGGCTGAAGGCCCGGCCGCGGTGGCCATGGCTTTTTTTCTCGGCGAGGGCCATTTCGGCAAAGGTGCGGCCGGTGCCATCGACTTCAAAGATCGGGTCATAGCCGAAGCCCTCATCCCCGCGCGGGGCCTGGGTGATCCGTCCGTCGCAGCGACCTTCCACCTCCAGCAGCACCTGGCCATCGGCTGCCGCGATGCACAGCGCCGCACTGAAATGGGCGCTGCGCTGTGGCTGGCCGTCAAGGGCCTCCAGCACCTTGCGGATGCGTTCCGGGTCCGTGGGGGCGTAGCGGGCGGAATGCACGCCAGGGGCACCATCGAGGGCATCAATGCTCAGGCCGGAGTCATCAGCCAGGGCCCATTCGCCGGTGCAGGCCGCGACCGCGATGGCCTTGAGTCTGGCGTTGGCCGCGAAGGTGCTGCCGGTCTCCTCCACCTCGATCCCTGCCGGTTGGGGGCGCACCTCCAGGGGGAGGCTGCTGAGTAACCCCTGAAATTCCCGAATCTTTCCTTGGTTGCCGCTGGCGATCACCAGCACCCGCTGCTTGTTCATGCTGCTTCGGCGAAGCGTTGTGCCCAGCTCAGAACAGCATGCACGCGGTCCGCATCCGGGGCTTCGCAATAGAGCCGCAGCAGGGGTTCTGTGCCGGAGAAGCGCAGCATCAGCCAGTGGCTCGGGCCCATGCGCAGCTTGATCCCATCGGTGCTGATCACCTCCTGCACCGCAACCCCGGCCACCTCCTCAGGGGTGGTGTCCGCCAGTAAGGCTTCCAACCGTCGTCTGGCTTCCATATCGGCCAGCCGTAGATCGAGACGGTCGTAGTGGCTGGCGCCTCCGTGGCGTTGCTGCAGGGCGTCGATCCGGGCTCCCAGGGGGAGGCCACCTTCCACCAGAGCTTCCAAGATCAGCATCGCGGCAAACAGGGCATCCCGTTCGGGTAGGTGCATGCCGAAGCCGACGCCGCCGGATTCTTCGCCGCCGATCAACACGTCGCCGGCCAGCATCTCGGCGGCGATGTATTTGAAGCCCACCGCCAATTCCAGAACCTCACGGCCCTGGGCTTCGGCCACCAGGCGCATCAGATCAGAGCCGCTCACGGTTTTCACCACGGATCCCGGCAGCTGACGGGCCCGGGCCAGGTGATCAATCAACAGCGGCATCAGCAGCTGCGTGCTGCAGAACCGTCCGTGTTCATCCACTGCAGCGATGCGATCTCCATCCCCATCGAAGACCAGTCCCACCGCCGGGGTTCCGGCTGCGGTGGATGCCTTGACGGCGGCGATCAGATCACCGAGGTAGGGCGCCAGCGGTTCCGGCGGGTGGCCACCAAAGAGGGGATTGCGATCGCTGCGTATTTCCTCCACCCAACCGGCTGCATCGGGCCCCAGCAGATCGGACACACACCCCGCTGCCGATCCATGCATCGGATCCACGATCAGTTTCAGGTTCATCGCCCGCAACCCGGCCACCAGGGGCTCGAGTTGCAGCTTCGCCCGCAGTCCGGCGAGGTGGTCGCCGCGGCCATCGAAGCGGGGGGTGTCCCGCTTGATCGGTGCAGTGATGCCGCCGGCGGCCAGGCGTCGTTCGACCGCGGCGGTGAAGTCGCCTTCCACCGAGCCACCGAATGGGCCTTTGATCTTGAGGCCCAGCCATTCGGGGGGGTTGTGGCTGGCGGTGATCACCAGCGCACCGAGCGCCTGACGCTCCACCACGGCCCAGCTGCAGGCCGGTGTGGGGACTGGAGAGTCGGTGAGCAGTGGTTCCAGCTCGCAGCCATGCACGGCTGCGGCGATCGCTTCGGCGAGTTCCGGCGCCAGGAAGCGGCGGTCGTAGCCGATGACCACCGTTCGGCTGGTCAGATCGGCCGGAGCACGGTGGGCGAGTTCCTGGGCCGCGGCCGCCGCAACCGGCAACAGACGCTCGACGGTGATGTCCACCCCAAGAACGCCACGCCAGCCATCGGTGCCGAACTTGATCGGAGCGGGTCTCAGGGGCAAGGGGGCCGAGGACATGGGTGACCTTGCAACACATTGGATCTAGCAGTTGCGCGCCGTAAGGTCCCTGGATGGGTGCCACCACGCCTGCCGCCAACGTGCTCACCGATCGCCTGTTGCGCAGCTGGCTGCGCTGTCGGCGTCGGGCCTGGTTGGATTGTCATGGCGATCCGGATGAGCGCCTCTGGACGGCGCATCGCAATTTGCAGCTGGATGATCAGCAGCGCTGTTTTGTTGCGTTGCTGCCGGAACGCCCCGGCCATGGCCGTGCCGCCTGTGCTGCGGGAGCGGCGGGTGTGGTGGGTCTGTGCTTGAAAGGAGACAGCCCCGAGGGGGAGTCGCTTGAGGCGCATCCACCGCTGCTGCGCCGGGTGAAGGGGCACAGCCGTTGGGGAGACTTCGCCTATCAGCCCGTGCTGGCGCGGCAGGGACGGCGACTGACACGGGAACACCAGCTGCCTCTGGCCCTGATGGCTGTGCTGTTGGAGCAGGAGCAGGGCGCTGCCGTGCCGGACATGCTCGTCGTCGGTGGTGGCGGTCGGCGCCTGGAGCGCGATCGGGTGGGCTTGTCCGCCGGCTTGAAACGACAGCTTGCGGACAGCTTGCGCAAATTGTCTGCGGACCTGCGCCGCGACAGCCCACCGCCGTTGGCTGCAGACCGCCGCAAGTGCACCCTGTGCAGCTGGCGTGCTTCCTGCAATGCCGTTGCCGTGGCGGAAGGCCACTTGAGTGAGGTGAGCGGGATCGGTGCCAAACGCCGCGACATGCTCCAGCAACTGGGCATTGAGGGACTTCAGGATCTGGCGGCTGCCGATCCTGAGCGTCTGGCGGCGCGGATGGAGCGTTTTGGAGAGCAGCACGGTGAGGCTGCCCATGGGTTGGTGGCGCAGGCCCGGGCCCAGCGCGACGGTCGGGTGGATCATCTCGACAGTGCGCCCTGCTTGCCGGAGCTGGCGGATGTGCCTGGTGTGCTCCTCTACGACATCGAGTCCGATCCCGACGCCCGCCACGATTTTCTGCATGGGTTTCTGCGGTTGCCCCGGCAGCACGACGGCCGCTGGGACCTGACGGCCGCCACCTATCACCCGTTGCTGGTGCTGGCGGAGCATGGGGAAGCGCGCAGTTGGCAGCGTCTCCAACGCCTGTTGCAGCGCTACTCCCAATGGCCGGTGCTTCATTACGGAGAGACCGAAACCTTGTCCTTGCGACGCCTGGCCCAGCGCCAGGGGGCATCAGAGCGTGAGTTGCAGGCTCTGAAGACCCGCCTGATCGACATCCACGCCAGGATCCGCCGCCATTGGCGCTTGCCGTTGAACAGCTATGGCCTCAAAGCCGTTGCGGCCTGGCGTGGTTTTCACTGGAGCCAGCCCGGCGTGGATGGAGCGCGAGCCCTGCTCTGGTGGCGGCAGTGGCAGGGCTCAGGGCCTGAGCGTCGTGGCAGCACCCATGCCCTGCGCTGGATCGTCCGCTACAACCGCGACGACTGCCTGGCGACCTGGGCCGTGGCGGACTGGTTGCTCACCGCAGATGCCGCCGCCGCTGACCCTCGGCTCACCCTTGAGGGGGGTCTTCCACACCGTTTGGACGGCTGAGCGACAACAGTTGCCCTGCAGGACCCTTCAGGGTTGTGGCTGCGAGCTGTTGGCGACGCACCAGGGCCAGGCCGATCCAGCGCTGGCGGCTGCTGTCATGCAGGGCTGAGGTGACCACGCCAGCTCGGTCGTCGCCGTGGTGGAGGCGGGCGTCCACTGGCACAGCGTCTGGACACTCCCAGAAGCGCAGTTGCTGCTTCGTGCCATCCCGATTGGCGAGCTTCGCCATCGTTTCCTGCCCCAGGTAGCAGCCTTTGCTCAAATTCACCCAGCTGGTGAGCCCGAGTTCGTAGGGGGTGGTGTCCCCGCGCAGTTCGCCCGGCCCCGGCCAGCCGCGTTCGAGGCGCCAGCGCTCGAGGCTTTCGGCATCGCCTGGAATGGCGGCTTCACCATCCACCCACTGGCCTGGGCCACGGCTGTTCCAGTCCTGTTGACGGCGTTGCTGCCGCGTCTCCATCAGGCGGACGCGGTCGGCTGGAAAGATCACCCGGTCGAAGCCAGTGGCCACCGCGTTGGCATCGCCTGCCAACACCAGAACATCAGCACCGTCGGCATCGAGACGGATCTCGAGCAGGGCCTGCACCCGTCCGGTGGCGGTGAGCCAGCAGCTCTGAATTAGGCCACTGGGAGCACCAGCTTGAATGTCGGCGCTGGTTTGTCCCTGAAGAAAAGCCGCAGCTCCCGGTCCCTGCAGCCGCAACGTTGGGAACAGGCCATCCCATAACGCACTCATGCCGTCTGCTCCTGGGCAAAGGCGGAAATCTCCGAGAGGCGAAACAGGCTGATCAGTTCGAGATCAGCGGCGGCCATCGCCGCCTCCCCACCCTCTTCACGGTCCACGATTGTGACCACTCGCTGCACGCGGTAACCGGCTTCGCGCAGCTGGTGCACGGCTTTCAGGGAGGAACCGCCGGTGGTCACGACGTCCTCCAGCACGGTGATCACGGCCCCTGCGGCAGGCAAGGGCCCTTCCAGCCAGGCCCCGGTGCCATGGCCCTTTGCTTGCTTGCGCACGATCAGGGCATCGAGGGCCCGATCCTGCTGGGCCGCCAGCACCGCGACACCGCTTACCAGCGGATCGGCACCCAGGGTCAGACCGGCCACGGCGACGGCCTCCTCTTCCACATGCGCCAGCATGCCGGCACTGATCAAGGCCAGGCCGGAGCCACTGAGACTCACGGGCTTGCAATTGACGTAGTGCTCGCTTTGACGGCCTGAAGCCAGCGTGAACTGGCCGCGGCGGTACGCCAGGGTCGCCAGGCGTTCAAGCAGGATGCGGCGCTGGTCGTCGCTCGATCCGGGCAGTGGGGTCATGGGACTGGCCGCCAACGAATTCATTCCTTAGTTTGCGTGGAGAGGTTCTCGTTCCCGTGCTGCTGCGTCTGCTGTCGGCTCAGGCCCTGATGCCGGCCCTGTTCACCGCGGCGGCGATGGCTGGTCCGATCGTCTGCACCACGACGATGGAGGCCCCGGATCCGTCGGCCCCTGCCGGATCAGCTCCGGTGTCCCTGACCACCTGTGAGCCAGTGGAAACCACGGCGGAACGGATCGAGCGGGTCAACTACACCTGGACGGCGCCCTACGCCCGCGGTGTGGATCTGGTGCATCAGATCACCGATTTCTTCGGGATTGCGGTGGCTGGCTCCGAGGGCAATCGCGTGATGGGCTTCGGCTTTCCCGATCAGACCTTGATTTGGGATGGCACAGCGATCGAGAACACAACGCGCGCATTAATGGAGGAGCAACTCCCGGCGTTGCCGACGCGAACAACGGATCTGCCGAATGGCTTCGACTCCAGCCTGGCTTTCGAGCTGCAGCGCCTTGGTTCCACTGAAACCGTTGCACTGCCACTCCACGATCCGGCGACTTCGGTCGCCTCGCCTGTGCAACCGTTGTGGTAACTCTCTCCTGACCAGGGGGTCTAGCAATCTGGTGAATGCAGCGAACTCATAATTCGCCTAAGGCGGGTTCGATCCCCGCGACCCCCATCGCGTTTCGATGATGCGGCCGATCCTGCTGGCTTTGCTGTTGGCACTTCCGGCCTTCTTCTCGGCGGGAGAGGTGGCTCTGTTGCGGCTTCGCCCCAGCCGCGTCGAGGTGTTGGTCGAGGAGGACCAGCCCGGAGCAGGATCGGTGCAACGGCTGCAGCGCCGGCTGCGCCGGGCTCTACTTCTGACGCAGCTCGGCGTGATGTTGTCCCTGGTGGCCCTTGGGTGGGCCGGGCGTGGTCTGGCCCAGCAGCTCTGGCGTGATGGCACTGCCGTTGCTATGTGGCTGGATCTGGGTCTCTTTTTGGTTCTTGTCCTCAGCGCCACCCTCCTGGGGGGCTTGTTGCCGAAGGCCTGGGTGTTGAGCGGCCCCGAGTCCGCCGCGCTGCGGCTGGCGCCCTTGCTGGAAGCGGCGATGCGCACCTTGGCTCCGCTGCTGGGTGTTTTGGAAGCGTTGGCGGCACTGCCGCTGCGCTTGGTGGGCTTCACCGCGCAGTGGGACGTGTTGTTGCCGGCGTTGTCGGCCGGTGAGCTGGAAACCCTGGTGGATTCCGGTCGGGTGACGGGGCTGTTCCCCGATGAGCGCAACATCTTGGAGGGTGTGTTCGCCCTTCGGGACACCCAGGTGCGTGAGGTGATGATTCCACGCTCCGGGATGGTCACGTTGCCCGTGGATGTTGTCTTTGCAGAGTTGATGGAGGCGGTGCACAGCACCCGCCATGCCCGCTTCCCGGTCATCGGTCAGTCGCTGGATGATGTGCGCGGGGTGCTGGACCTGCGGGAGCTGGCCGAACCGATCGCTCGCGGTGAACTCCAAGCCAACACAGCCCTTGAGCCGTATCTGATCCCAGTGGTGCGGGTGCTGGAGACCCGCACCCTGGCGGAACTGCTGCCGTTGATCCGCAACGGTCAGCCGTTGTTGCTGGTGGTGGATGAGCACGGCGGCACCGAAGGCTTGGTGACCGCTGCAGACCTCACGGGCGAGATTGTGGGGGATGAACTTCAGGACAACCTGCAGGAACCGGATTTGCAGCAGGAGGAAGGGCAGCTCGGCACCTGGTTGGTGGCGGGTGATCTGGAAATCTTTGAACTGAACCGCCAACTTGCCCTGGGCTTGCCGGAGGCCGACGATCACCACACCCTCGCGGGTTTTCTTCTGGAGCGTCTCCAGCACATTCCGGCCCCCGGTGAGGTGCTGCGCTTTCAGGGATTGCAGTTCGAGATCACCGGGATGGCCGGTCCGAGGATCGATCGGGTGCGGTTGATTCTTCCCCCCGCGGCGGAGAACACAGACTGATCACCGATAATCGGCGCCAACCGCCATGGCTTGCCGATGTCTCCCGCCCCCATGGTGCCCGTCAAGGTCGGTGTGATCGGGATCGGCAACATGGGCTGGCACCACGCCCGGGTGCTGAGCTTGCTGCGGGATGCAGATTTCATTGGCGTCGCCGACCCTGATGAGGCCCGTGGCACCTTGGCGATGGAGCAGCTGGGCTGCCGTTGGTTTGCGGACTACCGCACGATGCTGGATCACGTGGAAGCGGTCTGCATTGCGGTGCCGACCTTGCTGCACCATCCCGTGGGTCTGGCGTGCCTGGAGGCTGGAAAGCATGTGCTGATTGAGAAGCCCATCGCCGCCAGCCAGGACGAAGCATCCGCTCTGATTGAGGCGGCAGACCGGGCCGGTCGTTTGCTCCAGGTGGGCCACATCGAACGCTTCAACCCAGCGTTCCGCGAGCTGATCAAGGTTGTGGCCAACGAAGAAGTGGTGGTGCTGGAGGCCCGGCGCCACAGCCCCCATGCCGACCGCGCCAATGATGTGTCGGTGGTGTTGGATCTGATGATTCATGACCTGGACTTGGTGCTGGAGTTGGCCCAGGCCCCCGTGGTTCGTCTGGCCGCGGCGGGGGGACGCTCAGCCGATGGCCCCATCGATTACGTCAATGCCACCCTCGGCTTCGACAACGGCGTGGTCGCCAGCCTCACGGCCAGCAAGATGAGTCATCGCAAAATCCGCAGCCTGAGCGCGCATTGCCGGTCGAGTCTTGTGGAGACGGACTTTCTCAACCACACCCTGCATATCCACCGCCGGGCCCATGAGTGGTACTCGGCGGATCACGGTGAATTGCTTTACCGCAACGACGGGTTCATCGAGGAGGTGAGCACCACGTCGATTGAGCCGCTGTACGCGGAGCTTGAGCATTTTCTGCAGTGCGTGCGGGGCTTGGAAACCCCCGCCGTCGATGGCTTGCAGGCGTCCCGAGCCCTGAAGCTGGCCCATTTGATTGAGCAAGCTGTTGAGCATCCCGATTCCGGAGCCCCTCTGCTCAGTCCGATTTGAGCTCAACCAAGCCCTCGGCAGCGGCGAGCTCGCGGAGGGCAGCGATCTGCCAGCGTCTGCACTCCGCCGGTGACGCCGCGTAGAACTGGCCCCAGGCCTTCGCTTTGTGCTGCGGGTAGTCGGCCACGTCCAGGTCTGGATGGCTCTGTTGCCATCCCACCCGGACGGCATGACCGATCACGACATCGAGCACGAGATCGTCGTCGAACACCACCGTTGGGTTGGCATTGGCGAAGGCCATCAGTGAGAGCAGGCACTCACTGCACAATTGGCGATATTCCGGCGCGCTGACTCGGCTGAGTAGGTGCTCGACCTGGCGGGCGAAGTTGGCTTCACCAGCAGTTTTTTCCAGAACAACGCGGCTGTTCAGTCTGTTGCGCCGTTCCAACTTGTCGCCGATCACCAGGCCCCGGCAGTGGCGGAGCAGCGACCAGATACCGGGATAGAAATCTCTGGGCACCTTCTGCAGGGTTCCCATCCGGATTCTGTGTTGCAGCCAGTCCCCACCGCTGGGCCGTTCCTGCAGGGGTTCGGGCACCGTCCACTGCACTGTGCCACTCACGTGGAGCTGTTCCCCCCGTTTCAGGGCCGCGCGGGCCTGGCCCACATCGGTGAGCACCAGCCTCAGACGCTGCCGCAGTGCATTCGGCGACAGTGCGCAGACGCGTTCGAAGGCTTGGTCCTGGCTGAGGGCGTGTTCACTGGCGAGCTCGGAGGTGAGCAGCAACAGCAGCTGGCCGAGCTGCATGGTGAGGCTGCCCTTGAGCAGTGTGGGTTCACGGCGGCTGATGCCATCGAGGGCCAGCAGGATTTCCTGTTCCAGCATGTGTTCGCGGGCATCCTGGCCACTGGTGCGCTGGATCAACGCGGCGATGGCATTGCTGGATCGGGGCTGCGTGAGACGGGAATCGGTGGTGTAGTTCCGGCCCACGACCACCTGGGTCTGACGCAGGAGCAGATCGGTGAGGGCATCCTCGAGCTGGGGGTGCACCATGCCCATGGCACCGGCACAGCGCCGGACCACATTCCAGTCTTGGCAGTGCAGGCCACGGTTGTACACCTCATCCAGCAAGGTCTGCAGCCGTGCAGGGGTGCCGTCCGGGGCGGTGAGGCTGGCGTCGCTGCTCAGGCGGACGCGGAGCAAATCGAGGATTTCGGCTTGCTCCACCAGGGAGCTGCTGCTCCAGAGGCGTTGTCGCAGCTCGGCCAGGGGGGTGTCGTCCAGCTCCTGTTCCTGATCGGCTGTGAGGTCCCTCAGGTCCGTAACGGTGCGCAGTAGTCCGCTCGGCGGGGGAGCGTCCTTGGAGGGAGCGGCCTCCTCGGTTGAGGGCGGCAGGCTGATCCACTGCCCTTGTTCCATCAGGCTGGAGAGCGTCTCCAGCTGCACCCTGACGCCGTTCACGCTGCCGCTTCGGCAGTCGTGGAGCAGCGTGAGGATGGCTTGCCGATTTTTGGTCAGCAGGTCATCGCTGATCGGCAGCACGAGCAGGGGAAGACCGTCGCCCCGCCAGTGGCGTCCCAGTAGATGCAGTTCATCGACCACGGTGTCGAGAAATTGCATCGGGTCATTGGCCAGGTAGCTGCTGCTGTTTTCCAGCACCGCTGGCGTTACGGCGAAGCATTGCGTCCCCTGCCGATAGAAGCGTGCGGCCTCTTCGCTATCGATGCGTTCTACAGGGCCGCCGCTGAGGCCCAGGCGAGGGTTACTCCCCACATGACGGAGTTTGGCTTCGAGCTCTGTGGAGCTCAGGATTGTGATCTGATCGCTCAGCTCCAGAGGGAGACCGGCGTCGGCCAGCTCGCGTTGCACGGCCTCGGAGCCAGGGGCGATGGCGATCAGCACGGTTTCGGTGCCGACTTGCTCGCCAAGACGCCGCCGACACGGATCCAAATCATCCGGGCGGATCAGTCCCTCCAGCAGCATTTCCCCGAGCCATACCAGGCTCTGGGTCCACAGCAGGGGCAGGTTGTCATTGGCGATCCGTTGCTGACTTCCCGGAGCATCTCGTTCGGCCTCGACGCGGTCGCCGGGGATCCAATACAGCTCCGGATAGAGCACGAGCCCATCGCGCTTCACCGCCAGGGGGGTCAGGCGGTTCAACCATGCTTTGGCGTCGTCCCAACGCTCTTCGAAGCAGGCGGTGACGAGCTCATAGGCCATGAACAAGGGCCACTCCGATTCGATGTGTTCGAATTCGGCCAGCTCTTCCGGCTCGTAGTGCAAGCGGGAGCTGTCTTCGATGGCGCTTTGGTGTCCATCCCTCAAGAAGCGTTTGTAGCCGTAGTGCCCAGCCAGGTCGCGTCGGATCCGTCGTGTTGTGCGGTCGCGCAGCTCTGCTTCGTCCACGCTCCAGGCGGGGTAGCCCACGATGGAGAGGCAGGCGCTGTCTGCTTCTTTGCTGGCTGATTCCCGCGGCAGAAGGTTCTGAAGGGCTCGCCGCATCCGCACCAGGGCGCCCTGGGGAATCAACAGCCGTTGCGAGCCATCGCCATAGGGGCCATACAGGTCGAGTCCATCGAGGGCCTCCAGGGCTGCTTTGGCCATGCCAATGGAACTGGCGTTGCGCTCCGGCAGGCCGTGGTTGCCTTTATCTCCCCGTTCCCAGATGCCGTAATCCGGGGTTCGATAGGTCCGGGCGATGTAGTGAATGAGGTTCTGAATGAAGTCCGCCTCATGGCTGTTGCGGACCACCGGCAGCCCAGAGCGCGTCAGTTGGGCCAGTTGCAACAAGAACAGTGAGGTGGCATCCAGTTGCAGATGCCCCCAGCCGTCATCGGGGACCACGGGTGTGCCGAGGCAGCTGTCGTATTTGGCATGCAGGGCATCGAGGGGATCGAGGCTGTGTTTGAAGCGCTCAACCTTGTCGGCCTGGCGCAGCATCGCCTGCATCAGACCGCGCATCAGGCTCACCACGCGTTGTTCGAGTTCCCAGGCCCGCCGGTTCTGTTCACCGTGCTGGCGGCGGGTTGCGATGGCGAGGCCCCAGACGCATTGAATCGAGTAAACGCAATCCCGGACCCAGGCGTCGCCGTAATTGCCGTGAATCGTGTGGGCGGTGCTGGCCGGGAGTAATCCGCTGATCGGGTCCTGGCGCTCCAGAATCACCTGCTCGATGGCCCGATCAAATTCAGCCAGGCGGGTTGCCGTTTGCGTTGGGGCAACAACCATGGGCAAGACAGGCACCGCCCCTAAATTCTCCAACGCGGCCCTGCGCTTATGGAATCAGTCAAGACAACGCCGGACGACCGTCGCCGCTTTCAGGTCCTTGGTGTTCCTGTTGATGCATGTCGGGATGTCTCCGTTGCCGCTGTGGGTCTGCAGGCTCGGGGAGGAGGCCGGATCGTCACCCTGAATGCTGAGATGACGATGACGGCCCGTGTTCAGCCGGAGCTGGGCGACGCCATTGCCACAGCGGATCTGATCATTCCTGACGGGGCCGGTGTTGTGTGGGCATTGGCCCGTCAGGGGGTCCGGGTGGCCCGCAGCCCGGGGATCGAGTTGGCCTGGACGCTGTTGGCCTATGCCGCCGCCCATCAGTGGAGCGTTGCTCTGGTCGGGGCATCACCGGAGGTGATGACGCGTTTGCAGCAGATGCTGCCGGAGCGCTTCCCTGGGCTCCGACTGCTGCTGTGTGTTGACGGTTACCGCCCCGCTCAGGAGTGGCCGCGGCTTGAGCATGAGCTACAGCAGCTGAATCCCGATCTGGTGCTGGTGGCCCTGGGTGTGCCCCGCCAGGAGACTTGGTCCCAGCGGGTCCATTCAGGTTGTACAGGGCTATGGATGGGGGTCGGCGGCAGTTTCGACGTCTGGGCTGGCACAAAGAAAAGGGCGCCCCAATGGATGGGACGCCTGCAGATCGAATGGCTCTATCGCTTGATCCAGGAACCCAGTCGCTGGCGCCGGATGCTGGCGATTCCAGCGTTTGTTTGGGCCGTGTTGCGGGCTGAACGCTGAGTGATCAACGGAAACCGACGGAGGCCTGCCACACAAAGGCGAGCAGCAGGAAGAAGACTGGGATCAGGGGAAGGATGTCCACCAGAGGACCAAAGGCTTGGTAAGCCTCTGGAAGCTGAGCCAACAGGTCGAGGGAGTAGGCGGCCATCCCGAGTGTCAAACAGGCGTTGAGTCGGACGCTACCACGTGTGATGAGCGGGTGAGTCCTCCTCCCATGGAGCGAAATCCTCTGCAAAGCAGCCATCCCGGATCGCCTGTCCCATCGCCGTTGTGAAACGCACCAAATGGGTGATGTTGTGCAGGCTCAGCAGGGTCAGTCCCAGCAGTTCCTCGCTGCGGATCAGGTGATGCAGGTAGGCCCGGGTGTGGCTCGTGCAAGCCAGGCATGGACAGCTCGCGTCCAGCGGGGTGTGGTCATGGCGGAATCGTGCATTGCGAAGGTTCCAGCGCTCCCCGGCGACGAGGGCTGTTCCATGGCGGCCGAGTCGTGTGGGCAGCACGCAGTCGAAGAGGTCAATGCCGTTGGCCACCGCCACAGCCATCTCTCGCAGGGTCCCAATGCCCATCAGATAGCGGGGCCGATCCTTGGGTAGGAGCGGGGTGACGTCCTGAATGATCCGGTGCATTTCCTCCACCGGTTCGCCGACACTGACGCCACCGATCGCGATGCCCGGTAAGTCGAAACTGGCGACGGCTCGCGCGCTTTCGCGTCGGAGGTGGGGGAAGCAACCGCCTTGCACGATCCCGAAGAGAGCCTGATCCGACCGTTGATGGGCGGTGACACAGCGCTCCAGCCAGGCATGGGTCCGCCGACAGGCGTCGATGACGTCGGTCTCGGTGGCTGGATAGGGCGGACATTGGTCAAAGGCCATGGCCACATCGGCACCGAGGGCCATCTGGATCCGGGTGGCATGCTCCGGCGTCATGTCGATCGTGCGTCCGTCGCGGGGGTTGCGAAAGACCACGCCCCGATCATCGATGCGATTGAGATCGCCAAGACTGAAAACTTGAAACCCTCCGGAATCGGTCAGCATCGGGCCATCCCAGCCCATGAAGCGATGCAGGCCTCCGGCGGCCTCAACAATGTCTTCGCCGGGCTGAAGGTGCAGGTGGTACGTGTTCGAGAGCACCATCTGAGCCCCAGTGCGGCGCAGCTGCTCTGTGCTGATCCCCTTCACGGTGGCCAGCGTGCCCACAGGCATGAACCGTGGGGTCTGGACGGGGCCATGCGGGGTTTGGAAACATCCGCATCGCGCTGCTGTGTGGGGACAGCTGGCCTGGATTTCAAAGCCGAACACGGCGCTGATGTCTTTTGCCGAACTTACGCTTCGGCGGTCGGAAGCGATTGCCGAATCGCTGCGGCTGCGCCTTGCAGCGCGAGCACTTCATCGTGATCGAGGGGTAGGGGGCAAACCACGCTCCAGCCATTCGCCTGAGAGTTGCACTTGTGCGGCAAAACCCTGAGGGGGCGCTTCGGCGAGGTAGGCCACCGGATCACTCACTGCATGGGCCGTGATCACCTCGGCGGTGTGTCCCGCGTTGGTGAAGTGTGTGAGAAAGGAACGCAGTCCTGTCCGGAGGGCCGGGACAGGCGTCAATGATGGCTTGGCCACATCCCACCGCTGGGCCTGGAGACAGTGCAACAGCGCTTTGCGGTGGTCGTGCAGCCGGTTGGGGTAGCTGTCTGCCGTGGCGGCTTCTTGCAACTGCCTTTCATCCGCGCGATCGCTGAATAGTGTTTGAACGGTTGCGGCAGAACAGCGATCAAAGCGATCTCGATGCCCTGGCTGCAGGATCTGGCTGGTGCCTGGATGTTCTATACGGTGCTGCCGTCTTGGCCAGGGCTGACGCCTCGATTTGAACGCATTGCACGGTTCGCACCGTGGCTCGGTGCGCTGATTGGGGCGATTCAGCTGCTCTGCTGGTGGTTGTTCCATCAGCTGGGCTGGTCGGCCTGGTCCTGCAGTGCCGTTGTGGTGGCCTTAGGGATCTGGCTCAGCGGCGGGCTGCACCATGACGGCTTGATGGATACCGCCGACGGGCTGGGGGCCGGGGAAGAGCGTCGCTTGGCGGCCATGGATGACAGCCGAGTGGGAGCCAGCGGGGTGCTGGCGTTGCTGATGGTGGTGTTGGTTGAACTGGCCGCCATGAGCGAACTTGCTCTCCACCACCCTCTGGCACTGGTGCTGGCACCGTTCTGGGCCCGGGTGGCTCCGCTTTGGGCGATGGCACGTTTTCCCTATCTGCGCGCTCAGGGGACAGCCGGGTTTCACCGCCGCCATGGTCAGCCGGGTTGGGACGCGATCCCGACGCTGGTGTGTCTGCCTGTCCTGTTGGCTCTGACTGGATGGGAGTGGCTGCTCGTTGGTGGCCTGGCGGCACTGCTCCCGGCTGAATGGTGTGGTCGACGCCTCGGTGGTCACACCGGCGACAGCTATGGCGCTTGTGTTGTGTTGGGTCAGGCGCTCAGCCTTGTGCTGATGGCGCTGGTGGCGCGCCTGTCCTGAGCACAAAGGCATTGCCCTGGGCTGGAAGCGTCGGATGAATGGTCTGCGGCTGGACACTGAGCTCCAAGCGGCCTCCGTTTCGCTCGGCCAGCTCCCGTGCCAGAGCAAGCCCCAGGCCCGTGCCAGGACGATCGCGCCCGGCATGGCCACGCATGCCTTTCTGGAAGATGCGTTCGCGCTCATCGCTGGCGATGGGCGAACCTCCATCCCAGATGCAGAGGCCATCCTCCAGTAAGTGCATCCCGATTGCGCAACCGGGCGGGCTGTAGCGGAAGGCGTTCTCCAGAAGGTTGGCCACAATTTCAGTCAGGGCTCCATCTCCAGCCATGGCTTGGGTCCATGCCGGCCAGTTCGTCGGAGCGCTCCAGGGTCGCTCTTGCAACGTCGCGGTGGCCGCAGCGCGGTCGCTCAACCCTTTTAATAACGTCTGAATCGGCGTTTGAACTGGGTCCAGGCTGGGGGGGAGAAGGCGCGGACTGTCTCGCCCTTCCATGGCGGGACGCGGCTCGCCGGCCAGTCCATCCATGGCTGTCAGGTACCGACCAATCTGGCCCTGCTCTTCGATCAGCCCTTCGATCAGAGTGCGGGTGTCGCTGTTCGATGCCGTGCGCCGCAGCAGCAGTTGCGCATAGGTCCGTAGCGCGGAGAGAGGGTTGCGGAGTTGATGCAGGAGCGTTTTCAGTTGATCCTGCTGCTGGATCAATTGCTCACTCAAGCGGTGCGTCTCCAGGTCCAGGACGGCTGCATGGGCTAAAGCGAGCGCTAGTTGTTTCAGTCGCTGCTCCAGTCCTGGGGTCCAGTCATGGCTGGCGTCCAGATCGACCCGCAGGGCGCCCACGATGGCGTTGCCGTCCTGAAGGGGAAACCAGCGGCGCTGGGGGCAAGACCGACTGAGGTCGGCATCACCGTCTGCAGGGGGGAGCTGACGGGTGCCCGTCGGCCACTGACTGATCAATTGCAGGGTCGGCCGCTGTCGGTCATCGGGCCGACTGAGGTAGAGCGCGATGTGCTGCAGCCCAGGGATGTCCGCGCAGCCACTGAGCTGTGCCGCAACAAAACCGAGGAACCGATGGGTCAGCTCCATGGTTTGCTCTGAACAGACAGATCGGGCACTTGGACAACCCTGAGACCCGAGGGTCTTGAAAAATCTGGGAAAAGTCTTAAGATCTGAATATTGACCGAGGTGCCTCCTTCCCCAGATTGAGGCCTTCCTGAATTCAGCAGAGGTTGCTTTTTCCTGGCAACCAAAGTTAAAGCAGAGGTTGATGTTTGATCGACCTTTTCTCTTTTGGCTGCGCTGAATCCCTGAAGTTTTGTCGATGGACGCGGCATGGCCGCAGCCCTCGCGCGACCCGGTCCAACGACGTCTCTTCGTCTCCAGAACAGGTGATTCAGTGGCTTGGGGCAACCCGGCCGCGGATTTTGTTCTGCCCTGTTTTTTCTGTATCCAATCCGCTTAGGAATCTCCATGTCCAAGAAACGCAAGAGGATTAGCCGCCGGCGTCTTGCTGGTCAGCGTGTTTTGGCTCATGTTCCAACCCATCACCTGGAGACCGGTGAGTACAAGCCCGTGACGGCTGCCCGTCGGTACATCGCTGAAGGTGGACTGGTTCCTCCCGCTCTGCTGAATGTTCGACGCAACGAACACACCACCGACCGCTTCTTCTGGGGTGAGAAGGGTTTGTTCAGTGCCCAGTATGCCGAAGAGAATCACTTCCTCTTCCCCTCACTGAGAACCATTGTGGATTCGATCGGAGAGGACACTCTCTTCGAAGGTCTGGATCTCGGTGCTGATGACTGGGAAGAAATGGAAGAGTACGAATACGCCTTCGTTTAAACCTCGCTGGTTCGACGTCATCAGGCCAGGTGCCTTTTCAGCATCTGACTGATGGCGTCGATGGCTGCATCGTTAATGGTGTGTCCGCAGCTTGAGATCTGTTTCGCTCTGCGTTGCGGATCAAGTTTGTTCCAGATGTCGTCAACGGAGGAAACGGGCACCACCTCGTCATCAGCTCCATGCAGCAATAAAACCGGCGGGTGTTGGCGCGGTGGTTGCCACGACGGGTGGGGGTACCCACTGCAGGAGATGACAGCAGCAAACGGCAAGGAACACCCTGCCTCTAGAGCCATCGCTCCACCCTGTGAAAATCCCAACAGGACGGTGCGTTCCAGGGGGCACGTTGGCGTGTTCAACGCTTCCAGGCGTGTCCGTAGATCCGCGACAGCGGCGGGAATGGCGGGATAGTCGGGTGGAAACAGCCCGTACCACTGGCGCCCAAAGCCGGACGGATGCGCCTCGGGTGCTCCAAGGCAGACCACCTCAAGGCCGCGGGTGTGCGCTCTGGCCAGGAGGTCCCCCAAAGGCGCAAGGTCGTCGTCTGTGGCGCCCCAGCCATGGAGGAGAACAAGGCGGTCGTTCATACGAGTGCTCCATCACTGCTGCGTAGGTTGGCTCAGGATTAAGTCACGTCGATTCGATGGCTCCTGTTGCACTGCTGAGTGTGTCCGACAAGACCGGGCTCGTGCCCTTGGCAGAGGCTCTGCATCGGACCCACGGCTACACCCTGTTGTCCAGTGGTGGAACGGCCAAGGTTCTCCAGGACGCTGGGTTGCCGGTGACGCGTGTGTCGGAGCACACCGGAGCGCCTGAGATTCTTGGTGGACGGGTCAAGACCCTTCACCCCCGGGTGCATGGGGGCATCCTCGCGAAACGCAGTGATTCATCCCATCAGGCCGACCTTCAGCAGCAAGGGATCGAGCTCATCGATGTGGTGGTGGTCAACCTCTATCCCTTTAGGGAGACCGTGGCCAAGCCCGATGTCACTTGGGATCAGGCGATCGAGAACATTGATATCGGTGGCCCGACGATGGTCCGCGCAGCGGCGAAGAACCATGCCGATGTGGCCGTTCTGACCGGCCCGGAGCAATATGACCGCGTTCTGGCAGCGATGGCTGAGGCCTCTGGCCGGGTTCCTGCTGCGTTGCGTCGACAGCTGGCCTTGGAGGCCTTTCAGCACACGGCGGGCTACGACGCGGCGATCAGTCGTTGGATGGAACAGACGGTGGATGTGGCGGAGGGCCCTTGGCTGGATGCCGTCCCCCTCCGTCAGACCCTGCGCTATGGCGAAAACCCCCATCAGAAGGCCCGTTGGTTCAGCCATGCCAAGCAGGGCTGGGGGGGAGCCATTCAGCTGCAGGGCAAGGAATTGAGCACCAACAACCTCCTCGACCTCGAGGCGGCACTGGCGACAGTTCGTGAGTTCGGCTATGGCACCGGCGGTGCCGCTCCAGCGGTGCAGCCTGCGGCTGTGGTGGTGAAACACACCAATCCCTGTGGCGTGGCCATCGGATCCGGTGTTCCCGCTGCTCTGACGCGTGCTCTCGATGCTGATCGCGTCAGCGCCTTCGGGGGCATTGTCGCGATCAATGGCAACGTCGAGGCTGCTGCCGCCCGCGAGCTCACCAGCCTGTTCCTGGAGTGTGTTGTTGCCCCTGGCTTCAGCTCCGAGGCCCGCGAGATTCTCTCGGCCAAGGCCAACCTGCGGCTGCTGGAGCTGCCCCCCCAGGCGATCGATGCGGCCGGTCCGGACCACGTGCGCAGCATTCTGGGTGGCCTCTTGGTTCAGGATCTCGACGACCAGGTGATCACCCCGGCCGAGTGGACGGTTGCTAGTCAACGGCCGCCCAGCGCTCAGGAGAACAAGGATCTGGAGTTTGCCTGGCGTCTCGTGCGGCATGTCCGATCCAACGCCATCGTTGTGGCGAGGGATGGCCAAAGCCTGGGCGTCGGTGCTGGTCAGATGAATCGTGTCGGTTCAGCGCGTCTTGCTTTGGATGCCGCCGGTGACAAGGTCAAAGGTGCTGTCCTGGCCAGTGATGGCTTCTTCCCCTTTGATGACACCGTGCGGCTGGCGGCCAGTTACGGCATCACGGCTGTGATCCATCCCGGTGGAAGCATGCGCGATGGCGACTCGATCAAGGCATGCGATGAGCTGGGCATGGCGATGGTGCTCACCGGTCGGCGTCATTTCCTGCACTGAGTGCGTCTCGGCCCAGTCCCGTCGAGCACTAGCCTCGCCTGACAGCCTCCACTGACCCATGCTGGCGACGTTGCCGTTCAGTCTGAATTTTGTCCACCCATTAATGGAGTGGTCGCTGTTAGCCGCAGGAGGTTGGGCGCTGTATCTGGGGATCAA
The DNA here is from genome assembly GCA_049619435.1 of Synechococcus sp. Classification (GTDB taxonomy): domain Bacteria; phylum Cyanobacteriota; class Cyanobacteriia; order PCC-6307; family Cyanobiaceae; genus Parasynechococcus. The sequence continues at coordinate 44,565 of JBMZMY010000005.1, read as the reverse complement.
AGCCAAGAAGACGCGCACCGGAACTCCCGAACAGCGCAAGGCGTTGCTCCCCGGGAAGTTCGCCCAGCGCCACTACCTCTGGGGCAGTGTCGTTCTGGCCGTCATGACCCTGGGAACCTTGGGCGGCATGGCGGTGACCTATCTGAACAACGACAAGCTGTTTGTTGGTCCTCACCTGCTGGTTGGTCTGGCGATGACCGGGATGATTGCCACCGCTGCAGCCTTGTCCCCGTTGATGCAGCGCGGCAACTTGATCGCCCGAAAGCTTCACGTTGGTTTGAACATGGGCATGCTCACCCTGTTTCTCTGGCAGGTTGTGAGCGGCATGGAGATCGTCAACAAGATCTGGACCAATCGCTGATTGCATTCGAGCGCTGCTTGCTGCATCGAACCCAGCCCGTGATGGACATGATGTCCTCCGAGGGCTGGGTTTTTTTACGACTGTTTGTGGTGTACGGCTCACCACAGAAGAACGGTGAATGATGGCCACAGCAGTCTGTGAAGACGGTGTTATCCCTCGATCAGCTCTGTTGCTTTGATGTCTATCTCTGGCATGGCCAGGAAGCGGTCGTCGCTGAGCTGCTGGGGATCAGCCAGAGCTCTGTGAATCGCAAGATCCGCAAAACCTTGCAGTTGTTTGATCTGCGCATCGATCGTTCCGAGGCGGAGCATCGGGTGATAGGGATGGCGGAGATGCTTGAGGCCGAGCGACAGGTTCATCAGCTGGCGCGCTTGAAAGGTTGGGCGCCGCTCCGTTTTGAAGCGGCCTACAGCTGCGGTCCCTGGTTTGCCACTGCTCTACCGGACAACTGGCTGCGCGGCACCTTCAACATCCTTGGTGTTGAGCGACCACTCTCTTTGCTGCGGGATCGGGTGATCGATGCCTGGATCGGTGCGTATCAGCCCGATTTGCCGGCACCGGATGATCCTGAGTTCTGCGTCGTCGATCTGCTGCGCGAGCGGGTCTTTCTACTGGCGTCTCCAACCCATCCTCTCGCTGGAGAAGCCATGATCTCGCCGGGTGATCTGGAACGTTTCCCCAGCATGGCCTTGCCGTCAGGGATGCTGCCGAAAACAGAGGATCGCTTGCGTCGACAGGGGCTGTGGAATGAACCGATGCGCGCCAGCCGCTACGACCCCGGCAGTTGGGAAGGGGCCTGTGAAGACGGGGTCACCATGACCTTCGGGCATGCCATGACCGAGGCGCTACAACCGGGCACCGTGCGCCTGGACTGGGATCTGAATCACATCAGCGGCGATGCCTTGGTCGTGCGGCGCGATCTGTTTGACCAACCCGAAATTCAGCGCCTGGTCGAGGCATTGCGGAGCAAGGCTCGGTCCCTGGCGGCAGACTTCGAGGCGGTCGAGTTGGCTTGAGCCGTGAGAGCCGTCGCTGTGGCTAAAAGGCCGCGCGTTTTCGGGGTGGGCAGATCAAGCCATGGGAGGCATGGAAATCTTCCTGAACCTTCCAGGTGAGGCGGCGGGAGATTTGCCGGACGATCTGCTTCAGAAGATGGTCCCCGCTGGATTGAACCAATTGATCGGGAAGCATCGTGATCACTCGGGGAAGGCGGATCCACACCGATAGGTCGAGGTCCCAGCTGACTGCTGTGGCCTCCTGGGGTGCGTTGGGATCGAGCTGATGCCAGGGCTTCAACTCCATGCGCGCTTTGAAGTCGACGTCGTAGAGATCCTGCAGGTCATTGCCTTCAGCAGGGAGCGGGAGCGTTTCGATGCGGTAGATCCGCTCTTCTTGGGGCAGCAGTCTCAGCGCAATCGTTGGTTCCACATCGAACCCGAAATTGCCAAATCGCCCGAGGGTGAGCACATAGGACTGGGGGTCCAGGGCATGCACCTGCATGGGTGTGGCACAGGACTGAAACCAGCATTCATGCCTGTCCAGATAGCTGGACACCTGCTCTGCAGGGGCCAGCATCTCCATCTTGTCAGCGAACTGGCTGCGGTAGCAGCGGACCTGGGGATCGGTTCCACTGCGCAAGTTGTCGGTGTGAAGTCGCGACAATGGCAGCACGGAAGAGGGGCTGACGATCGGTGACCGCGTAAAGATGAATCAATGTAAAGGCATGGGTGCCCTCACGATTCACTAAGGCGCATCAGTTTTTCGATCACTTCCTCCACCGCACGATCTGGTGTGGATGCTCCGGAGGTGATTCCAACCGTGACAGGGCCCGCCGGCAGGAACGAGGTTTCCGTGGTGAGCGCATCTCCTAGGGGTTTGTGCTCGATGGAATTGGCCTCGCTGTCGAGGCGATCGGGAGTGTCGATGTGGAAGGAGCGAATCCCCCGACTGATCGCAATCTCCTGCAGGTGCGTTGTGTTGGAGGAGTTGTATCCCCCGATCACGACCAGCAGATCCAGGGGTTCGTCCACCAGCGAGAACATGGCGTCCTGACGCTCCTGGGTTGCATCGCAGATCGTGTTGAACGCCAGAAAATGCTCGTTGAGTTGCGTCGGTCCGTATTTGCTGAGCATGGTGCGCTCGAACAGCCGCCCGATTTCCTCGGTTTCGCTTTTGAGCATCGTGGTTTGGTTGGCGACACCAAGCCTCTTCAGGTCGCGGTCGGGGTCGAACCCCGGTGAGCAGGCGTTGGCGAAGCGCGCCATGAAACTGGCACTGTCGCCTTTGCCGAGGATGTAATCGGCAACCAGCTGTGCTTCTTCGAGGTCAAGCACCACCAGATAGGTCCCGGCGAAGGAACTTGTGGCCAGGGTTTCTTCGTGTTTGACCTTGCCGTGGATGATCGAGGTGAAGGTGTGCTTCTTGTGCTTCTCGACCGTGGTCCAGACCTTGGAGACCCAGGGGCAGGTGGTGTCGACGATGTGACAGCCCCGCTCGTTGAGCAACTGCATCTCCTGCACGGTGGCTCCGAAGGCCGGCAGGATCACCACGTCGCCGGATGTCACCCCTGAAAAGTCTTTGACGCCGTTGTCCACCGGGATGAACTGGACGTCCATGTCCCGTAAATGGTCGTTGACCGAGGGGTTGTGGATGATCTCATTGGTGATCCACAGACGCTCGTTGGGGTAGTGGCGCCGCGTCTCATAGGCCATGGCGACGGCCCGCTCGACACCCCAGCAAAAGCCGAAGGCTTCCGCGAGTCGCACGGTGAGCCGGCCATGGCTGAGTTTGTAGCCGTTGTCCCGGATCGTGCCGATCAATCCGCTTTGATAGGCCTGCTCGAGGCTTTCGGCTACTTCTTCTGCTCGACCGAAGCCACGCCGGTTGTAACGCTCGGAATGATGCAGGGAGCGCTTGAAGGCGTGGGTGTCCATGGTGTGCACCGGTGTGGGTTGACTCTATGGGGCCCGCGTGATGCCGGAGGCCAAAAAAAAGCCCGACCATCACGGTCGGGCTGTTCAAGGAACCGTTGGAACGATTCGTTTGGATGTTCAGTTGTTGGTGGTGGCAAAGCCGGAGTAAGCCTCCATGCCGTGCTCACCAATGTCCAGACCATCGCTCTCTTCCTGTTCAGTGACGCGGATGCCACCGAAGATGGCGCCGATCACCTTCCAGGCGATGAAGCAGGTCACCAGGGTCCAGACGGCATAGGCGGCAGTGCCGAGGGCTTGCACGCCGAGCTGGTTGAAGCCACCGCCGACCAGAAGGCCGAGGGGAGACCCATCACCCTGGATGTTGAAGCCCCAGAGGCCGATCACGATCGTGCCCCACACACCGCACACACCGTGCACGGAGAAGGCACCCACGGGGTCATCGATGCCAGCGGAATCAAGGGCAGCGACCGAGAACACAACGATGATGCCGCCGACCAGGCCAGCGACCCAGGCACCCACGAAAGTCAATTCACCGCACCCTGCAGTCACGCTCACCAAGCCGGCCAAGATGCCGTTGATGATCATCGTCAGGTCAGGTTTTTTCGACGTGACGGTGGACGTCACCGTGGCGCCGATGGCCCCACCGGCAGCACCCATGGTCGTGGTCACGGCCACGTAGGGAACCCATTGGTCCATAGCGAGCTGAGAACCGGGGTTGAAGCCATACCAGCCGATCCAGAGAATCAGCGCACCCAGTGTCGCGATCGACATGTTGTGTCCAGGCATGGCCTGGGCCTTACCGCCGACGTATTTGCCGATCCGGGGTCCAAGCAGAGCTGCGCCCACGAGGCCTGCCCAGGCACCAACCGAGTGAACGATCGAGGATCCAGCGAAGTCGATGAATCCCATCTGGTCCAGCCATCCACCATTCCACTTCCAGCTGCCAGCCACTGGATAGATGAATGCAGTCAGCACCAGGGCGAAAATCACGAACTCACCGAATTTGATCCGTTCGGCGACCAATCCGGAAACGATCGTGGCTGCAGTGCCAGCAAACGCGGCTTGGAACAGGAAGTCCACGGAGGGAACCAGCGCCGCACCACTGATCATGTCTGCGGTGACGGCGGGATCAAAAAACAGACCCTTGAAGTACAGAACCCCGGGGATGATTGGGTCCCCGTAGTACATGATTCCGAAACCGATGAACCAGTAGGACGTCACCGCAAGGGCGAAGACAAACAGGTTCTTGGCGAGGATATTGACGGCGTTTTTCTGACGGCACATACCGGCTTCCACCATGGCGAAGCCGGCGTTCATGAAGATCACCAGGATCGTGGCCACCAACAGCCACATGTTGTTGGCGAGGAACTGACCGTTCAGTTCAGGCAGTTCCTCTGCCTTGGCAGACAGGGTGAAGACGCTGAGGCCAAGCAGGGCGACAGGGGCACATGCCAGCCAGGCCAATGAACGATGGGAACCGAAACCGCGGATACTTTTCAGCAACAGCATGGGGCCATCGAGAAGGCTGGCCTCTTGCAGACGCGATCGCCTCCGCTGTGGGGAGTGTCGAAAAGCAGTGGTCATAAGGAGTAGCGTTACTGCTGGGGCGAAAGAATGGGGCTATGCATTTTCTGCATAGGTGCTTTCACAACCCAAGGGTCCCGTGTGGGGCGGCTGGGGCAATGTTCGTGTTGATACAAATTCGTGGATTGCCTGGATTCAGCTCAGGACTGTGCGCACGCCCTGCCAGCGGATGGTGCTCTCACCGAATTCAAAGCAACAGGGGATGACCGCGACCCCGGCCTTCTGGGCCTCTCGGAACAGTTCTCCATAGCGGGGGTCGGCTTCATCCCCCGGCGCGAAGTCGAGCACATCCGGCCTGCTGAGGCAGGGAACCAGCACCCCACGGGCCTCGGGCAGAAGCCCCATCAACTCCACCAGGTGCTTCTGGCCTCGTTCGGTCACGGTGTCGGGAAACAGGGCAGTGGTTCCTCGGCTCCAGGTGGTGTTTTTCACCTCCACATAGATCGGACGTTGATCCGGGTTGGTGGCGTCAGGGGTCAACAGCAAGTCAATTCGGCTGCGCCGGTTTGCCCCGTAGGCAACCTCCGGACGAATTGTGCTGATTGCCCCGAGCTGCTCCTCCAGGCATCCGGCTTCGATCGCGGCGCGAATCAAGCGGTTGGGCAGGGCGGTATTGACACCGACCCAGCAGGGTGAACCGTCGGCTCCAGGCACTTCGGCCTGTTCCCAGGTCCAGGCCAGCTTGCGCTTGGGGGAGGGGGCATAGCGCAGACGCACACGACCGCCGGGATGGAGAACGCCGGTCATCGGACCGGTGTTGGCGCAGTGGGCCGTCACGATCTCGCCATCGGCGAGTTCCACATCCGCCAGAAAGCGTTTGTAGCGCTTGCGCAAGATCCCCTCGACGAGGGGTTCGAACTCCATCAGGGGGGTTCCCAGGGGCGGCCGGCCGGTCATGGAGCTTGGTGAGTTGGGCCCATGCTGCCGGCTGACCCCGATCACAATGCGTCGATCACGACCGGCTGTCCCATGGCGCGATCACTCAAAGGCATCGCACTGGTGGTCACGCTGGGGACCTTGCTGAGCAAAGTTGGCGGTCTGGCGCGCCAGTTGGTGATTGCTGCCGCCTTTGGCGTGGGTGCGGCCTATGACGCCTACAACTACGCCTATGTGCTGCCTGGCTTTCTGTTGATCCTGCTCGGGGGAATCAACGGTCCGTTCCACAGCGCGATGGTGAGCGTGCTGAGTCGTCGACCCCGCCAGGAGAGTGCCCATATTCTCTCGGCACTCAATACCAGTGTCAGCGCCATTCTTCTGGTGGTCACTGGTCTGTTGGTGATTGCAGCGGACCCGTTGATCACGCTGGTTGGCCCTGGCTTGACCCCCGACTTGCACCGGATTGCGGTGGTGCAGCTGCAGGTGATGGCGCCGATGGCCTTATTGGCCGGACTGATTGGGCTGGGATTCGGCTCTCTCAATGCCGCCGATGAGTTCTGGATTCCGGCAATTTCGCCGCTGATGTCCAGTGGTGCACTGATGGTTGGCGTCGGCCTGCTGTGGTGGCAGCTCGGCAGTGGGATTGCTCTGCCGGCGGCGGCCATGACTGGGGGTGTGGTGCTCGCTGCAGCCACCCTTGTTGGCGCGTTGTTGCAGTGGTTGATTCAGTTGCCGGCCTTGGCGCGCCAGGGCCTGATGCGCTTCAAGTTGGTTTGGGACTGGCGCCACCCGGGGGTTCGTGAGGTCTGGCGGGTGATGGGTCCGGCCACGTTGTCCTCGGGAATGCTGCAGATCAATGTGTTCACCGATCTGTTCTTCGCGTCGGGACTGGTCGGTGCGGCCGCTGGTCTGGGCTACGCCAATCTCCTGATCCAGACCCCCCTCGGCCTGATCTCCAACGCCTTGCTGGTGCCGCTGCTGCCGACCTTTGCTCGGTTGACGGCTCCCGCTGACCGCCCCCAGCTGATCGCCCGGATCCGTCAGGGTCTGATGCTGTCGATGGCATCGATGCTTCCCCTCGGGGTGCTGTTCATTGCCTTGGGCGGACCCATCGTTGCCCTGGTGTATCAGCGCGGTGCCTTTGACGCCCAGGCCTCGCAGCTGGTGACAGCTCTGTTGATGGCCTATGGACTCGGCATGCCGGTCTACCTGGGTCGGGATGTTCTGGTCCGGGTCTTCTACGCCCTGGGTGATGGCACCACGCCCTTTCGACTCTCGATGGCCGGGATTGGCCTCAATGTGATCTTCGATTGGCTTTTGGTTGGTGGGCCGACCCCTTGGGGACCGCAGTCTCCGCTCAACTTCGGCGCTGCTGGCCTGGTGCTGGCCACGGTGGCGATCAACACGCTGACCTGTGCCGCTCTCCTGCTGCTTCTCCAACGGCGTCTGCAGGATCTGCCGCTGGGGACATGGGGCCTCGATGCGGTCAAGCTCGCGGTCGCCGCTGTGCTGTCTGGCCTGGTCAGTTGGGGGGTATCTCAGGCCGTCGCCTGGCCTGAGACCCTGTTGGGACTGCTGTTTGAGGTGGCTGGGCCAGGGGCGATTGGCCTGCTGTTGTTCGCGTGGATCGGGACCTGTTGGCAGGTCCCCGAAGTCGAGCAGATCGGCACGGCTTTGCTGCGACGCTTCAGGCGTCGGTGATGCGAACGTCGCGGTCTTCACGCACCTGAATCGGGAGTTCCAACCGCTGACGCCCGATCAGCTGAGGGCCTTGGGCCGACACAATTCGAGCTTCGATTCCGAATTCCCGAAATGCTGTTTCTAGTTCCTGAATCAGCGCCTTCTCAACTTGGGCTTCCGGGTCGACCACGCGGCCGATCAGGCGCTCACCGAGGCGGCCAATCCGTTGACGCACGACATCGCGGGCATTGGTGACTTCGATGATCAGCACACCAACCGTGGCGTTGCGATGAAACCTTATCCGCAGTACGGCTCAAGAATCTCTTCGAGGTCGCTGAGCTGAGCCGGTGGAAGCAGGCGTGACAGGGGCAGCTGACTGGCTCCACCAGCCACAGTCACTTTCACGGCGTCGATGGCCTGGCGCGCCGCCACCGCTGGGTTCTGATCGACTCGGGCACTGCATTCAATGGCCAGGACTCGAGCCAGGCCTGCGTCGCCCAGGTACAGATGCCAGCCGCTGATCTGAATGAACAGCCGATCGGCCAGTGCGGCTTCGAGGTCGTTGAGATCAGGAGCTGACAGGGACATGCCGCAGGTCTGGAATCGACGTCTCCATGCTGCCGTCAGATGTCTGGTTCGGCTGGCTCGGGGCTCGGGCGCTGGGCAATCACGATCATCAGCTGAACCACCAGCACGCTGAACCAGGCTCCGGTGACCCAAGGGAGCGTTCCCTCCGGGAACGGTTGGCGCATCTGTTGCAGAAACCAGGCGCCGCTGTTCACCGCGGCAAAGACCCCACCGTGAAGGCAAAGATTCACGATCCGTTCGAAATGCCGATACGTCGGGTCATTCGGATCGGCAGGGCCGTACCAGCGGATCGGCATCGCAGCACGTGAAGCGTCAACTCCGATCCTGCCGTGGCTGAGCGCTGGTTGACGAGTGGACCCTCGATGAGGTCTGATAGTTCCACGCCAGCGCTTGTAGCTCAGCGGATTAGAGCATCTGACTACGGATCAGAGGGTCGGGAGTTCGAATCTCTCCAGGCGCGCTTTTGAACTGTCCTTCGGGGCAGTTTTTTTTTGCTTGGTCCGAATCGGTTGAGTGCCGTTTCTTACGATTCGACTCAAGATCGTTCACTCCACTCCATGAGCCAGCATTCCGACCGTGCGATCGATGCTGATCTGGCCGCTGCGGATCCGGTCATCGCCGGCTTCATCGAGCAGGAGCGTCAGCGTCAGGAGACGCACCTTGAGTTGATCGCCAGCGAGAATTTCACGTCCCAGGCCGTGATGCAGGCCCAGGGTTCCGTTCTCACCAACAAGTACGCCGAGGGCCTGCCCAGCAAGCGCTATTACGGCGGTTGTGAGCACGTTGATGCCATTGAGGAGCTGGCCATCGAGCGGGCCAAGCAGCTGTTTGGTGCCGCCTGGGCCAACGTGCAGCCCCACAGCGGTGCCCAGGCCAATTTCGCTGTGTTTCTGGCTTTGCTGCAGCCCGGCGACACGATCATGGGGCTCGATCTGTCCCATGGCGGTCATCTGACCCATGGTTCCCCGGTCAACGTCAGCGGCAAGTGGTTCAACGTCGTCCAGTACGGCGTCGATAAGGAGACCCAACGCCTCGATATGGAGGCGATTCGGCAGCTTGCGTTGGAGCACAAGCCCAAGCTGATTGTGTGTGGTTATTCCGCGTATCCACGCACCATCGATTTCGCAGCCTTCCGCGCCATCGCCGATGAAGTCGGTGCCTATCTGCTGGCCGATATGGCGCACATCGCTGGCCTCGTGGCCGCTGGTGTGCATCCCAGCCCGGTGCCCCATTGTGATGTGGTCACCACCACCACCCACAAGACCCTGCGTGGCCCCCGCGGTGGTCTGATTCTCTGCCGCGATGCTGAGTTCGCCAAGAAATTCGACAAGGCTGTGTTCCCCGGCAGTCAGGGAGGCCCCTTGGAGCACGTGATCGCAGCCAAGGCTGTGGCCTTCGGTGAAGCCTTGCAGCCGTCATTCAAGGCGTACAGCCAGCAGGTGGTGACCAATGCGGCGGCCCTCGCCGAACAGCTGATCGCCCGCGGCATCGATGTCGTCAGTGGCGGCACCGATAACCATGTGGTGCTGCTGGACCTGCGTTCGATCGGCATGACCGGGAAGGTGGCGGATCTGCTGGTGAGTGATGTGCACATCACCGCCAACAAGAACACCGTCCCCTTCGACCCCGAATCGCCCTTCGTCACCAGCGGTCTGCGTTTGGGTACCGCAGCACTCACCACACGAGGCTTTGATGCCGAAGCCTTCCGCGAGGTGGCTGATGTGATCGCCGATCGTCTTCAGAACCCCGACGACGACGCCATGCAGCAGCGTTGTCTGGACCGGGTTGATGCGCTTTGCAAGCGCTTCCCGCTCTATGCGCCCTCCAAGCAACCGGCCCTGGTCTGAGGCCGGAGGGCTGGATGGGCGCCGTCAGGCTTCCTAGGATTGCTGAACTCACCCATGAGCTGGGAATCTCCGTGATCCAGGAGTCCGCTTGACAGTCGCTGACAGCCCGGTGGCTGTGGCCGTGGTCAGCTGTCTGCTGGCCTCGGGGATCACCATGGGGCTTGTTCCCCTGGTGCGCCGTTTTGGTCTGAGCGTTGGCCTGTTTGATCAGCCCGACGGCCGCAAGCAGCACAGCACTCCGATGGTGCGCCTCGGTGGGATCGCCATGGTGGTTGGTTTTGCCGTTGCCTTGTCGACGGTTTGGGCCGTCGGCGGTTTCGGGGCACTGGCTCCTGAGCGTGACCAGTTGATCTGGAGCACTCTGGCCGGATCCCTGTGTTTCTTTCTGATCGGATTGGCGGATGACCTGTTCGCTCTGTCGCCATGGCCGCGGCTGGCAGGACAGGTGGCGGTTTCAGCGGTGATCTGGACTCAGGGTGTTCGCATCGGTGCGATCGATCTCCCCTGGATTACGAGCACCAGTGGCGCCATCAGCCTGCCCGACAGTCTCAGCCTGTTGGCCACAGTGATCTGGCTGGTGGGGATCACCAACGCGATCAACTGGCTGGATGGCCTCGATGGTCTCGCTGCCGGAGTAGCCGGGATCGCCGCCATTGGTCTGGTGTCCGTGAGCTTTTCCTTGCATCAAGTGGCGGCAGGTTTTCTTGCCGCCGCCCTGGCCGGGTGCTGCCTGGGCTTTCTTCGTCACAACTTCAACCCAGCGCGCATCTTCATGGGCGATGGCGGGTCGTATTTCCTTGGTTTCACCCTGGCCGCCATCAGCATCGTTGGGCCTGCCAAGGGGCTCACCACCGTCAGCTTGTTGTTGCCGCTGTTGATCCTGTCACTTCCGGTGGCCGACATGTCCGCTGTGATCATGGGGCGCTTGCGGGAGGGTCGCTCGCCGTTCTATCCCGATCGCCGCCATCTGCATCACCGCTTGCTCAGGGCGGGCTTCAGCCATCGCCGCACGGTGCTGCTGATTTACGTGTTCACCCAGTGGCTCGCTTCGTTGGCCCTGGTCGTTGCCAATGCCGAGATGCGTTTTCTCTGGTTGGGCTTGGCGACATCCATTCTCGTCGCCACTGTGGTGATCAGTCGCCGTCAACTGCAGACGGAGCGCGCTTTGGGCCAGACCATTCCCTCGTCGACCTCATCCAATTCCGATCTCGCCTGCGGCGACCGCCATGGCTGAAGGTGTTGAAATCCTCTGCGTGGGCACCGAGCTTCTTCTCGGTGACATCCTCAATGGCAATGCCCGCTGGATCGCTCAGCAGCTGGCTGCGCTCGGTCAGCCCCATTACCGCCAGATGGTCGTTGGCGACAACACCGAGCGGCTGATCGCCGCCGTGCAGGAGGCATCGCAGCGCAGTTCCATCCTGGTGACCACAGGGGGCTTGGGCCCAACACCCGATGACCTCACCACCGAGGCCCTAGCCGCCGCTTTCGAGACTCCGTTGGTTGAACGGCCTGAGCTCTGGGCTGAGATTGAGCGTCGCTTGTCTGCCGGCGGGAGACCGGTGGCCGCGAGCAACCGGCGCCAAGCTCTTCTGCCTGTGGATGCCGAGGTTCTGCCCAATCCGGTGGGCTCAGCCCCAGGCATGATCTGGTCACCGCGGCCGGGATTCACGATCCTCACCTTCCCAGGGGTCCCCTCGGAAATGAAGGCCATGTGGCACGCCACGGCCGCGCCTTGGCTCCAGGCGAACGGTGGCAACCGTGGTGCCTTTCGCAGTCGCGTTCTGCGTTTCACGGGCGTGGGTGAATCAACGCTGGCGGAGCAGGTGGCCGATCTGCTCGATAGCCCCAATCCCACCGTGGCCCCCTATGCGGCCTTGGGGGATGTGACCCTGCGCTTGACGGCCCGTGCGGACAGTGCTGAGGCCGCTGTGGCGCTTCTTGATCCCATGGAGCAGGAGCTCCGTCGTCGCACTGGTGAGCAGTGTTACGGCGTTGATGGGGACAGTCTGGCCAGCGTTGTTCTTGCGTTGTTACGGGGCGCTGGAGAAACCGTGGCGGTGGCGGAATCCTGCACGGGTGGTGCCTTGGGTGCAGCGCTGACGGCCGTGCCCGGTGCGTCTGATGTTTTTGCTGGTGGTGTGATCGCGTACAGCAACCCCATCAAGGCCTCACTTCTTGGGGTGCCCGTGTCGACCCTGAACGCCCATGGGGCGGTCTCGGATCCCGTGGTCATGGCGATGGCCGAAGGGGTGCGAGAGCGGTTCGACTGCGACTGGGGGATTGCCATCAGTGGTGTGGCAGGACCCGGTGGAGGGTCGCCGGAGAAACCGGTGGGCCTTGTGCATCTCGCCGTGGCAGGACCCGATGGCACCGAGGCCGCGCCCCAGCGTTTCGGTGATCGTCGCGGCCGTGCTGCGATTCAGCAGCTCAGCGTGATTCGTGCACTGGATCGCCTGCGCCTGCGCCTGCTGGCTCGGACGTAGGGTCAACACTCCCTGCAGCTGAGCGCTTGAGTTCCGGCACTCTCTACGACAAGGTTTGGGACCTGCATCGGGTGGCGGAACTGCCCGGTGGGTCTACCCAACTGTTCGTGGGTCTGCACCTGATCCATGAGGTCACGAGTCCCCAGGCGTTTTCCGCTCTGAAGGACAAGGGGTTGTCTGTGCGCTGCCCCGAGCGCACGGTCGCCACAGTGGATCACATCGTGCCCACCACATCCCAGGCGCGCCCATTCGCGGATCCGCTGGCGGAGGAAATGCTCAGCACCCTGGAGCGGAACTGTGCCGAGTACGGCATCGAGCTCAATGGCATCGGCAGTGGGCGCCAGGGAATCGTCCACGTGATTGCCCCTGAGCTCGGGTTGACCCAGCCGGGCATGACGGTGGCCTGCGGCGATTCGCACACCTCCACCCATGGCGCCTTTGGGGCCATCGCCTTCGGCATCGGCACCAGCCAGGTGCGGGATGTTCTCGCCAGCCAAAGCCTGGCGATGAACAAGCTCAAGGTGCGTCGGATTCGTGTGGATGGACGGCTGTCCGCCGGGGTGTACGCCAAGGATCTGATCCTCCACATCATTCGCGTCTTGGGTGTGAAGGGTGGCGTTGGTTACGCCTATGAATTCGCCGGATCAGCGATCGAAGCGCTGTCGATGGAAGAGCGGATGACCCTGTGCAATATGGCGATTGAGGGCGGTGCCCGTTGCGGTTACGTCAATCCCGATCAGGTCACCTTCGACTATCTGGCCGGACGACCTTGCAGCCCCTCCGGTGAGGACTGGGACCGGGCTGTGGCCTGGTGGACCAGCCTGGCCAGCGATGCAGAGGCCGTGGTCGACGACGAGGTGGTGTTTGACGCGGCCGCAATCGCGCCAACGGTGACCTGGGGCATCACGCCCGGGCAGGGCCTTGGTGTGGATGAATCCGTTCCTGCGTTGGATGCCTTGGAGCCGGGCGATCGTCCGATCGCCGAAGAGGCCTACCGCTACATGGATCTGCAGCCCGGCAGCCCGATCGATGGGGTGCCCGTTGATGTCTGCTTCATCGGCAGCTGCACCAATGGCCGGCTCAGTGATCTTCAGGCGGCTGCGGCGGTGGCCCGTGGTCGTCATGTGGCCGAGGGCATTAAAGCCTTCGTGGTTCCAGGCTCAGAGCAGGTGCAGAAAGCCGCGGAAGCCGAGGGGCTGCACACGGTGTTCCTGGATGCGGGGTTCGAATGGCGTGAACCAGGGTGTTCGATGTGCCTGGCGATGAATCCGGATCGATTGGAGGGACGCCAGATCAGCGCGAGCTCCAGCAACCGCAATTTCAAGGGACGGCAGGGTTCCGCCACCGGGCGCACCCTCTTGATGAGTCCGGCGATGGTGGCCGCCGCTGCCGTCCACGGTCGGGTCACCGATGTCCGCCAACTGCCCCTCCACGCTGCGTCCTGATGTCTGCTTCCAGTTTCCCGACGGGTTCGATTCAAACGATCCAGGGTCGCGCTTTGGCTCTGCAGGGCGAGGACATCGACACCGATCGGATCATTCCGGCCCGTTTCCTCAAGTGCGTCAGTTTTGAGGCCCTGGGTGATCAAGTGTTCGCCGATGACCGCTTGGAACTCAACGGTGCCCATCCCTTTGACCAGGAGGTGTTTCAGGGGGCTTCGATCCTCGTGGTCAATGGCAATTTCGGGTGTGGTTCCAGTCGTGAGCATGCGCCTCAGGCGCTGATGCGCTGGGGGATTCGTGCGGTGGTCGGCGTCAGCTTCGCCGAGATCTTCTACGGCAACTGCCTGGCCTTGGGTATCCCTTGCGTGACGGCACCCCCGGAGGAGATCCGCCAGCTCCAGCAGAGGGTGATCGCTGCACCTGAGTGCCGTTGGACGCTGGATCTTGAGGCTCTGGCTCTGTCGTCCGCTGAGATCAGCCAGTCCGTGGCTCTTGCGGAGGGGCCGCGGCAGATGCTCACCAGCGGACGCTGGGATGCCACGTCGCAGCTGATTGCTCGGGATGCCGAGCTGACGGCGCTTCACGATCGCTTGCCTTATCTGAACGGATTTCGAATGGCGACATAGGCACGACGTGTCTCTTGTGTCTATGACAGAGACAAGCGGGATGGCTGTGATGCGACGTGCTCTGCTTCTGGTTCCCTGGCTTGCGGCGGTGGTGTTGCCTCTGCAAGCCGGCGCCCTCCCCGACACTCTGCTTCTGCGTTCTGCCCAGGAGGCCAGGGCTCAGCTGGAGCATCAACGCTCCTGTCGTGGCTGTGATCTGCGAGGCCTTGACCTCACAGAGATGCATCTGATTGGGGTTGATCTCCGTGACGCTGACCTGCGTGGGGCGCGTCTGCGTGGCAGCAATCTGGAGGGGGCTGATCTCTCCGGGGCGCGCTTGCAGGGCTGTGATCTGCGCGAGGTGAATCTCACCAATGCCGAGCTCACCGATGTGGATCTACGCGATGCCGATCTCAGTGATGCGGTTGTGATCAATGCCTACGCCCCTGGCGTTCGGACCGATGGCATTCGCTATGCCGGCGCTGATCTCACCGGCAGTGATCTGATCATTGGCGGTGGTGAGTGATCGGATCGCGTCTGATCACGGCAGCGGGTTGTCATGCCGTGATTGCCAGTTCAACGGTTCGTAGGGGACAAACGGCACGCCACGACCACTGAAGTCAAAGTCGTTCAGCCGGAAGCGCACGCCGCCGATGCCTTCATAGGGATTGAAGTAAATGCCGAGGTCGTAACTCCGACGCTGCCAACGCAGTTCGATGTTGGAGTTGATGATGTCCCCGTATTGGCTGGAGCCAGGGTCGACGTTCAGGTTGACGCCCGTGCTCAGCAGAAGAGGACCCACGATCTGTTGGGTGATACCGAAGCCAAGGGTGCCGAGGTCAACGGCGCGGTCGAATTCGAATGGGCTTCCCCCACCTCGCAGGGTGCCCCCAGCGATGACCGAAAACTGCGTGAAATCCAGGAACGGACGGCTGAATGTTCCCAGGGTGACGGTGGGTCCACCACTGAAACTCAGGGTTTTTTGATGGGTTCCGGGGCTGTAAGCGGCAAAGGAGCTGTTGATGTTTGTGTTGAGGGTCAGTCCGGGAATGATCGGCTCAGGCGAGTAGCGATATGCCGCCTGGGGGGTGAGCTCTGCTGGCTCTCCAGTGATCAGCGGGAAACGGCTGGTGAGTGAGCCAAACAGCGTGGCGCGACCCGCTTCTTCCAGGCGGTCTTTGCGGTAGTGGTCTGCGGTGTAGTTGCCCACGGCCCCTCGCACCAGGTAGCGGTGGTTGGCTTGGCCTTGCGTCCAGTCACCGCGTTGCTCGGCGTAGGCCCCGTAGGCCGATTGGATGTTCGACTCACCGAGCGACCCGTTCCAGGTTCTGTACCTGTGGGCTGCAAACAGGTTGGCCCGCACGCTGCCCAGAGCACCCAGGTCGATATCACGCCCAAACGTGCCCCAGAAGCGGCTGTTGTTGAGCAGATTGTCGGGATCGAAACTGCCGATGTCCGCTTTGGTGTCGAGTTTGTAGGTGCCGTAGCGACCGGTCAATTTGGCCTCGAGGCCGAAGAGATCGCCAGCGTTGGCTGGTCCGTCGATGGCGCGTTGAATCATGACCTGCGGCTCCAGTGCCAGTTCTGTCGATGTGCCCAGAGCAAGCGGTTTGAGCGTCCTGCCGACAAAGAGACCATCGCGGTCCTTGTTGTCCACGCCAAAGACCCAGCGGTTGTCGACCTCTTCCTCCTTCTGAATCAGTTGTCGCCGGGTGACCGGAATCGGCAGGCTCTCCTCGATGATCAGGCGGTTACGACGGGCAGAGATGAGGAGATCTCCGTTGGCCTGTTCCCGTGCCACGACATCTTCCGCATCGATTCGTGTTTGTGCGGGAGTGAACGGGTCATTGCTGAAGCCCATGCGGTCGGCACGCCAACCGTCGGCGGTGAATGTCACCCGTGAGGCTTGAACGCGCCAGCGGCTGATCGTGCCGTTGAGCAATTGACGTTTGCCGAGCCGCTTGAGTTGTGGAACTTGAACGACACCGAAGCGGTTTTCGTCGCGCACATCGGAGTTGAGGCGCTGTACCGGGATGCCACTGCGGCGTTCGATGCTGAAGGACCCCTGGTAGGAGACGTCGTCGACCCGTTGGTCGATGGCTGCGACGAGACGCGCGCGCTCGGCCTTTTGCTCGGCGGGCGTTGCGGCCGGGGTCGAGCTGCTGCCTGGTTGTGGTGGATGGACGTGAACCGGGTTGGTGCCGCCATCGCCCAAGGTGATGGACTCGAGTCGCTCGGCCAGTGACGTGGGGCGGATGGTGGAGGCTTCGGAGGCTGGCTCGCAGCCCTCCGGCGGGGGCATGGGGGCTGGTGTGGGTTCGGCTGGGTCTTGGCCCCAGCGGTAACGCACTCCCACCAGGTAAGCATTACTGCCTTCCGTGACGCCGTTGTAGGTGCCGAAGGCTCCGGACCGGTGATGAATTCGGCCGACTAGGGAGACATCCGGTGACACGGCTGCTTCCACCTCGAAGCCGAGATAGTTCAGGAGCTGTGAATAGTTTTCGCGGAACGTTTTTTCATACAGGCTCACACTGGTGTTGTAACTCACTCCTTCGACAAAACTGACGTTGAGCCAGGGTTGAAGCCATAGCCGTGCACCAACACCGAGGATTCCTTCTCCGAAACTTTGGGCCGGCAACTGGGCATAGGGCTTCGGTTGGTTGTATTCACCTCCGGCCTGTTGCTTGGCGAGATGGCTGAATAAATCCGCCTCCATTTCGATGGCCAAAGGGCCAGCGCGGAACAGCCGTTTCTGCAGGCTGACGCCCATCACGGCTTCCGGTCGCATGCGGCCGTCGAACAGGAACGTGTCACCAAAGGCAGCGTCGATCATCTGCCCACCCCAGGCGGTCACCGCCCAGGGGTGAGGCTGCCAATCGGGGAGAGCCGGGAGCAGGGGCGGGCAGGCCATCGGTTGTAGCGCTGCTGCGGCAACCTCCGGGGTCGCGGTGGTGTCGGCCTCGGGAGCCGTGCCCTCGAGATCGATGACGCCATAGACGTCGTCGAGTTCACCTTCGTCGAGGGCGAGGTTGTAACGGATCCTCGATGCCTGGAACAACTGGCGTCCCCGCTTCAGGCGCACACGGCCGGTGGCATGAAACGTCCGGAACGAGCTGTCGAATTCGATTCGATCGGCCAAGAGAACCGCTGATCCCAGCTGGGCACGAACGTTGCCCTCAGCGACGGTGATCTGTTGGCGGCTGTCTTGGTATTGACGATCAGCTGTGAGCTGCAGCTGGTCGGGAAACTGCAGGGATCTCGATGCTTCGCGAGCGACGGCTGGGCTGGGGCTGGCCACTATCAGCCCTGCGCCCAGCATCCCGGCCAGACAATGTGAAAGCCGGGATGCCACGAGAAGGTCCTGCCAAGGAGCGCGATCCTGCCACTTTTGGGCTCAGGATCATCAGCTCAGCAGACCAGTGTCTGGCGCGGTCCGATCAGACGATGGAACTCAATCTTCGAGATCCTTCCGGCTCGGGGTGCGGCTGGGGTCGCTCGCCAGGAAGCCGAACACGAAGATGCCGAGGAAGAAGAAGACGACCGAGTAAACGGAGATCTTGAGGGCGAGCATGGAGACCGACCGGCGTCTGTGACAGCGATCATCCTATGGGGCATGACAGGGGAACCACAGGGCAGTCCCCCCTAGAGGCGGGGCGATCGGCGTGGATTGAAACGTTTCGCAGTCGCACGCGACGGGATTTGCGCGCGCTGTGGAGGCGATCGGGGGTGCCGGATGCCGGTTCGTTCATTGATGAGCCCTGGGGCGTAAAGCACCGTCCCGACTGGGCTGACCGTGGATTGTTGATCTGGCCGCGGGGGCGGCAATGGCTTCGGTTGGAACAGCGGATGGCCTGGCCCGAGGAATGGATCGGCTTCAGGCAGAGCACCGCCCGGCTCTGCCTGAGCTGGTGGGCCGAGGCGATGCGGCTCTGGGTCGACGGTGTGCTGGTGCATGAAGGCGATCTCTTTGACACCGCCTGTCGCTGGCCGCTCCCTCCACCGGATCGATCACCGCTGCACGTCCAGCTTGAGCTCTGCAGTCCTCTCCACGACGACGGTGCGTTGATCACCAGTGAGCTGCGCCTGGAGCCAACGCGGAACGGGGCTGATCCGGATCGGGCTCTGCTGCCCGAAGCGTTGATGCTGCATCTCGAAGCCGGGGGGAGCCTGCCCCCCGACTGGCCTCGTTTGGATCCGCTGATGCCGGATGCGGCCCTCGCCGTGGAGGCCCAGCTGGGATCCAGTCCGCTGCCGCCCGGACGCATGCATTGGATCGGCCATGCCCATCTCGATCTGGCGTGGCTTTGGCCCGTCGCCGATACCTGGCAGGCCGCAGAGCGCACCTTCCGCTCAGCCCTGGATCTGATGGCCCAGCATCCTGAGCTGCGTTTCGCCCATTCCACCCCGGCCTTGTATGCCTGGGTTCAGCGGCATCGGCCCAGGCTGTTCGCTGAGATCCAGGCGGCCAGTCGCGCTGGGCGCTGGGAGCCGATCAATGGCCCCTGGGTGGAGACCGATTGCGTGCTGGTGAGCACGGCGTCGCTCTGGCAGCAATTCGCTTTGGGTCAGAGGGCCAGTCAGGAGATGTTTCCGGAGTGGACCCATGAGCTCTGCTGGCTTCCCGACAGCTTCGGTTTCGCGGCTGGTCTGCCAGCGGTCGCGCGGTACAACGGCGTGCGCTGGTTTTGCACCCACAAACTGGCTTGGAATGCCACCACACCGTTTCCCCATCGCCTGTTCCGTTGGCGAAGCCGTGGGGGAGCCGAGCTGCTCGCCCTGATGCTCCCCCCGATCGGCCGCGGGGGGGATCCCGTCGAGATGCTGACGGAGCAGCGCTCCTGGTCGCAGAGCACTGGTGTGGAGACGGCGCTGTGGATCCCAGGGGTGGGAGACCACGGAGGTGGACCAACCGTGGAAATGTTGGAACAGATGCG
This sequence comes from Synechococcus sp., assembly GCA_049619435.1. Lineage (GTDB taxonomy): Bacteria > Cyanobacteriota > Cyanobacteriia > PCC-6307 > Cyanobiaceae > Parasynechococcus. Next base: position 25,232 of record JBMZMY010000005.1, on the reverse strand, counting down.
CAGCTGGGATGGTCACCCTCAGGCCCTGCCGCGCCAGTCAGGAACGATTCGTGATTTCTTGGCCGGTTTGGAGGGCCTGGCCTCCGGTCTGCCGATCTGGCAGGACGAGCTGTATCTCGACCTGCATCGCGGTTGCGCCACCACTCGGCCGGATCAGAAGCGCCATAACCGCAGCCTCGAACGCCTGGTGCGGGAGGCCGATCTGGCCTCGGCCTTGCTGGGAGAGGTGGACGACGCCCTGGAGGAATGGCGGGCGCTGTTGTTTCAGCAATTTCACGACATCCTTCCCGGCACCTCCATCCCTGAGGTGTTCGAGCAGGCTGAACCGGTTTGGCGGATGGCAAGGCGCCGCTGCCGGGATCGACGCGATCGGCACATCGAGCGCGTGCTCCCGCTCCGTTCAGTGGCGCCGAAGGCCCAGCACTGGGTCTGGCTGGGTTTGCAGCCGTTGGCGCATTGGTCCCCCTGTGTGCGCTTGCCGCGAGGGGAATGGCAGTCCTCAGGCCTGCGTTTGCCCAGCCAGACCCTTCGCTCCGGTGGATGCCTCGTTCAGCTGCCGCCTCAACAGGGTGCAGTCGCCGTGGCTGTGCAAAGCGCGTCCAGCGGTTGTGCAGAAGCCTCCCACCAGTCGGCGCGTCTCCGCCATCCCCTGCGCATCGAACGCCAGGCCTCAGATCGCTGGCGGATCAGCAATGGTCTGCTGACCGTTGTCTTGGGCCCAGATGGCCTGGAGCAGCTTTCGGATGCCAGTGGCCGGCAGCAGTTGGCTGCTCCGCTGCGGTTGCAGCGCTATCGCGACCAAGGTGAGTTCTGGGATGCCTGGGATCTCGCCGCGGATTACCGCGACCATCGCCGTCCTCTGGCGTGGTTGGGAACGCCGGAGCTGCTGGACGAGGGGCCTTTGCTGGCTCACATCTGCTGGCGTTTTCGCGTGGGCAGCAGTGCAGGACGGTTCGATCTGCGCGTGGCCGCTGATTGCTCCTGGGTGGATTGCAGCGTGAGCGTGCAGTGGATGCAGCGGCACGAGCTGTTGCGCCTTGAGGTTCCCCTGCTCCAGCCCGCGTGCCGTCTCGCCGCAGACACCAGTGGTGGGGTCATCGAACGGCCCGCCTGCGGACTGAATCCCCAGGAGCAGGTCCGCTGGGAGGTGCCGGTGATCTCCTGGTTGGCCTCACAAAATGCTGGTCCAGGAGGAGGCCTCGCTGTGTTGCTGGATGGTCCCCAGGGTGTGGATGGTGGGGAGGGGCATCTCGGTGTGTCGTTGATGCGAGGGCCGACCTGGCCGGATCCCGGTGCTGATCAGGGCTGGATTCGTCAGCGGATGGCGCTGATGCCGATTGCGAGCGACTGGTGGTCTGCCGGTGTCCCCCAGGCTGCGATTGCGTTCCGCGAACCCGGCCATCTCCGCGCGATGGCGTTGGACTGCGATCACACCCAGCTGTTGCCTCCCGTTCCAAAGGCGTTGGTTCCGATCAGTGTGATGCCGGATGCTGACGGCATATTGGTTCGCCTGATCAATCCTGGATCGGCGCGGTGTCACTGGACACCTGGCGGACGCTGGATGGTCTCGCACCCGTTGACGACGAAGCCAGCGAGCACGGTCTGCCTCAGTCCGGGTGAACTGGCGGAACTGCGGCTGCGTCAGTCCTCGTGATCATCAAAAGGATCGTCGAGTGCCTTGGATGGGGGGCCGAAGGCCTGATACACGCCAAAGCCAGTGAGGCCCAGCAATACGGTCAGGACCCCGATGGCCACGGATAGAGCGGGGGAGCTGGTTTCCATCACATCTCTCGACAAGAACGACCCCTCACCGGAGTCTCGCCCTACAGTATCTGCACTTCAAACCACCCGAGACCCAAGCGTCGCCATGGCTCAACGCACCCGTCTGGGAGACCTCCTCCGCCCGCTTAACTCCGAGTACGGCAAGGTCGTTCCCGGCTGGGGAACCACGCCCGTGATGGGCGTGTTTATGGCGCTCTTCCTGGTGTTTCTTCTGGTCATCCTCCAGCTGTACAACAAGTCGCTGATCCTCGAAGGCATCAACGTCAACTGGAACGGCCTCGGCTGATCGCACTGCAATGAATATCTTCGGCGTCGGCCTCCCTGAAATGGCGGTGATCGGCGCCGTTGCTCTTCTTGTTTTCGGGCCCAAGCGTCTTCCTGAATTGGGTCGCACACTGGGCAAAACCTTGAAAGGGTTCCAGTCCGCGTCCAAGGAATTTGAGCGCGAGATCAACAAAGCCATGGCCGAGCCGGAGCAGCTCGAGTCCGAGGGCGATAGCGATTCCTTGCCACCGGCTCAAGGTTGATCGCTGATGAGTGAGGCACTCCGCCTGGTCGTCGGGCTGGGAAATCCCGGTGCGAAATATGACGGGACGCGCCACAACGTTGGCTTCATGGCCCTTGAGCGCCTGGCTCGCCGTGATGGGTTTGCGTTTCGCCAACAGGCCAAGCTGCATGGGTTGGCGGCTGAATCGGGAGTTGGGCCAGCCCGTCTGCGCTTGCTGATGCCGCAGACCTATATGAATGACAGTGGCCGTGCCATTCGCGCTGCGCTGGATTGGTTCGGCTTCAGTCCGGATCAGCTGCTCGTCCTGGTGGACGATATGGATCTCCCCCTGGGTCGTCTTCGCTTGCGTGCGCAGGGCAGTGCTGGTGGACATAACGGTTTGCGCAGCACGATCCAACATCTCGGCACCCAGGAGTTTCCCCGACTTCGCATCGGGATTGGGGCTCCAGCTGAGAATCCCGCAGAGCGCCGTGCTCGAACCGTGTCTCACGTGTTGGGTCCGTTCAGCAAAGCGGAGCAGCCGTGTCTGGATGCCGTGCTGGACGAAGTTCTCGATGGTCTGGAGCGGATTCAGCGCCTGGGTCTCGAACGTGCTGGCAATCGGCTCAATGCCTTCCGCTACAGCAGTGATTGATGGGATCCCTGCCATCCACCACTGCCCATCTGCGGGTGCTGAGGCAATGCTTCCAAAGCCAGCGCCTGGAGGGAGAAGTGGCGGCAGGAGGCTTTCAGTGGGAGTTCAGCTGGGCCTTCGATCGTGGTGAGCTGACGGTTGAGCCATCCCTGGGTCGGGCGCTCATCGAGGACGCGCTGTTGCGTTTTTTGGTGCGCAGCGACTATCGCCTGGAACCAGGCGGTGACTACGTGTTCACGGTGCGCGCCCGCTTCTGATCAGCATGCTGTCCGTGCCCAGCTGAAGCGCTGCTGCAGGTGCTTTTCGACGAGCACGAGCGCAGCGACGGCATCAAGCGCTTCGGGAGGTGACTGCAGGCCCAGAGGGATGAGTCGCCTCCAGAGGCGCGGCGGCCAAAGCTCCCAATAGCGTTGTCGCGCCTGGAGTGTGCTGCCACGCTCATCGACCAGGTGCAGGGGCGCGATGCTTGGGAGCTGGTCACGCCAGCGGCGGCTGGTGGTGCCATTGCCGAGCACGATTCCTTGCAGATCCACCGCCGCGCTCCATGCGCTGAGGATTGGTGCCACCGCCTCCGGGGGAACGATTCGGCCCTCACAAACGGTGTGGCCATTGAGATCCACCAGAACAAGCCCGCATTTGCACCGACCCGGGTCCAGCCCCGCCCAGCAGCTCATGGCTGAATCTCCACGCTGACCAAGACCGGATCAGCGGTATCACTGGAACGCCCGGCTTTCACCCTCAGGCGGACCGTGTCCTCGCGACGATTGACCAACGTTTGGCCGAGAGCGGACAACGCGGTGCCGTCGAACTGGAGTCCTTCGCTGAGGCTGCCGCGTCGTTGCACTTCGGCGAAGGCGGAGGCCAGCAACAGATTGATCCGCGTCCGGATCTGATCGGGAGTGCGCTCGCTGCTGGTCACGATCGTGCTGGCCAGGACGTCCCCGGTCTTGGTGACCGTGCGATTGGGGCGAACATCGGGAATGGCATAGACATTCGCTTCCCCGCGCAGCACATTCGTGGCGGACCGCAGGGTGATCACCCAGGTCTCCGGGCGCTGGATGATCGTTTGCAGGCGTTCGACATCACTGCGGGGGACCAGCAGGATCTGTTGGTCGGGTGCCTCTCCGGGACGAACGCGGCTGTAAGCCACGAGATTGGCCTGCTGCAGCAGCTGGTCAATGACATCCTTCGCCTGGTCAGCACTGTCCAGGCGCACCGTGACCGTGGCCAGGGTCTGGCCACTCCGCAGGACGACAGCCCCCCTACGCAGTGCTACCAGATTGCGCTCGAGTTCCTTGAGTTCCGCTTCGCCACTTTGGATGCGGCTGCGCACCCGACTGAGCTCGGCTTCCGTGCGCTGGATATCGGCGTCACGCGATGTGATCTCTTGCGTCAGCCGATCGCGCTCCTTTTGGAGCGGTTCAAGCTCGGCGCGCAGGGTGATGGCGCGTTGCTCGGCCTGCTGGAGTTCCGCTTCAATCCGCAGGGTTTCATCGCGGGCTTCTTCGCGTTCGCGGTTGGCGGTCTCCAGGTCCCGACGCCCATCGCGCAACCGTTGCTGCAACGCGTCGAGTTCAAACAGACCAACCCTGAGTTGCTGACTGACCAGCAGCAGGAGCCCCAGAGACAGAGCGCTGATCAAACTTCCTGTCAGGACCGTGATCACCACAGCGGTCCTGCGCGGCCGCATGTTGAACAGACTCAGCCTGGCCTTGCCGACCCGGCTGCCCAGCCGATCCCCGAGGGTGGACAGCACCCCACCAAGCACCAGCAGGGCGACGATCAGAAGCCAACCGCTCATGGCTGAGAGCTGTGGGGAGCGGGCAGGGTCTGTTCAGCTGAAGCGCTTGGCCAGGGCAATGGGATCGAGGACGGTGATCTTCTTGCGATCAATCTGTACCAAACCGGATTGGCGCAAGTCTCCCAGCAGCCGGGTGATCGTGACGCGGGTCGAACCAATCGCTTCGGCGATCGATTGGTGTGACAGGCGCAGATCGATGGTGATGCCCTGGGTGTCTGGAACGCCGAAATCGCGGCAAAGCACCAGGAGAAAACTGACCAGCCGAGACGACATGTCCCTGTGGGTCAGGGTTTCGATCATCGTTTCGGTCTGAAGGATTCGACTCGACAGGCCCTGCAGCAGTCGCAGTCCAACACTGGTATCGGCTTCGATGGCGGCGCGGACGGATGCCGCTGGGGCGGTGATCATCTCCACCCTGGTGAAGGCGATGGCGTGATAGAAGCGATCGGATCGGTGTCCGGTCAGCAGAGACAGCACGCCGAACAGGCTGTTCTCCCGAAGCAGCGCCACGGTGATTTCTTCGCCGGATTCATAGACCCGTGAAAGACGGACCGCACCACGACGGATCAGGTACACCCGCTCGGCAGGGTCGCCGGGGAAGAAAATTGTTTTATTGCGTTCGACGATTTCCGTGCTGGCGCCATCGAGCTCGCGGATCACATCCATCAAGCTGCGATGACTGGGTTCCGTCTGGGCGGGAGGACTGCCCGGACTGGACTGCTGCGAATAACGACTAAATCCGCTTGTGCTGAGCATCGGGCGACTTTGCATATCGAGAAATTACGGATCAGCCTTCAACTGCCCTGTAGCGGTAGTTACCCATTCGGAGCTGATCAGTTCGTCAAAGCACTGCGTTGGGCGGCGAGCAATTGCTCCAGCCCAGGTTCGGCGATGTCCAGCAGTGCATTGAGTTGGCTGCGGCTGAAGGGAGAGCCCTCTGCTGTGCCCTGCAGTTCGAGCAACCGTCCATCGCCTGCCTGCACAACGTTGAGGTCGACGTCGGCGCTGCTGTCCTCGCTGTAGTCGAGATCGAGCAGGGCTCGATCACCCAGCAGCCCCACGGACACGGCAGCCACCTGATCGCGGACGGGTTGTTGGCTCAGGACGCCGTCCGCCAGCAGGGTGTCGCAGGCGCGGCGGAGGGCGAGCCAGGAGCCGGTGATGGCCGCGGTTCTCGTGCCGGCATCCGCCTGAATGACATCGCAGTCGATCAGCAGCGTGCGTTCTCCCAGGGCGTCCATGTCCACCACCGCCCGCAAACTGCGGCCGATCAGCCGCTGGATCTCCTGGGTCCGCCCAGACAGTTTGAGCAGTTCACGGCGCTGTCGTTGCGGGGTTGAGCCCGGCAGCAAGCGGTATTCAGCACTCAGCCAGCCTTTGCCTTCCCCCTTTCTCCAGCGCGGGACACCCTCCTCAAGGCAGACACTGCACAGCACGGCTGTCCGTCCGGTCCTCACGATCAGCGAGCTCAGGGCAAATCCCATCGGATTCCAGTCCACCGCAAAGGGACGGAGTGCGTTGTCGGTGCGTCCATCCCGACGTGCTGCGCTGGCGTCCGTCATGGCGGTTCGGTGCGATCACTGTCTTGAGACTGGCAGGTAGCCCTTCACACCATGGATAGTGGCAAAGGAGTTGTAGAGATGGGGAACACCGCTACATTCAAGGTCTGCCGGGAGCGCCCCGAGCTGATCGACGCTGATGACCGCAAGCCTGACTCCCGCCCATCGCTCCTTGGACCCCCGCTCCAAGGACCATCGCGCTCTCGAACGGGCTGGTTTGCTGCCCCGGCCGGCGGTGCCTCCATCACCACGTGTGCCGCTGCACCTGGTGGCGGCGGAAGGTCAGCTTCAGGTGCATACAGCCAGCTATCGCGGCAGTTTTTCCAGTGTTCTCAGCCAGGCGGTGCGTTCCGCAGGGCTCGGGAGCAGGGTGCTGATCGTTCAGTTCCTCAAAGGCGGTGTTGATCAAGGCCCTGGCGGACGTGTGCAGATCTGTGGTGGGCTGACCTGGCTTCGTCCCGCCATCCCCGCCTGTGTGGAGCAGGCTGACCACCCTGGGGCCGCCAAGGCTGTTGAGGCGATCTGGCAGATCTGTCAGCAGCATCTGCTGGCGGGTGATCTCGATCAGTTGGTTTTGGATGAAGTCGGTCTCGCTGTCGGTTTGGGTTACCTGCAAGAGCAGGAGCTGATTGAGATGCTTCAGCAGCGCCCAGGATCGATGGATGTGATCATCACAGGACCATCCATCCCATCGAGCGTGATGGAGATGGCCGATCAGGTCACCGAGTTGCGCCGAGGCTTCTGATGCTCAAAAACGATCGTTGGATCAGGGAACAAGCCTCTGCAGGCATGCTGGCTCCGTTTCAGGACACGCTGGTCCGTCATCTCGAGCCGGAGCAGAAACAGAAGCCTGTTCTCAGTTTCGGTTGCTCGTCCTATGGCTACGACCTCCGGCTGTCACCTCAGGAATTCCTGATCTTTCGCCATGTGCCCGGCACGGTGATGAACCCCAAACGGTTCAATCCCGCCAATCTCGAGCCGACGCCTCTCCATGAGGACGACGACGGTCGGTATTTCATCCTTCCGGCCCATTCCTATGGGCTGGGTGTGGCGTTGGAAAAGCTCAACGTCCCCCCCAACATCACCGTGATCTGCCTGGGCAAGAGCACCTATGCCCGGCTTGGCATCATCGTGAATACCACGCCTGCTGAGGCCGGTTGGGAGGGCCACCTCACCCTGGAATTCAGCAACAGTTCCGGGGCGGATTGCCGGATCTACGCCGATGAAGGCATCTGTCAGTTGCTCTTCTTTGAAGGGGATCCTTGCGACACCACCTACAGCGACAGGCAGGGCAAATACCAGCACCAGCCTGAGAGGGTGACCTTGGCGAAGGTCTGACCCTCGGCTGATCGGCCTGGATCAGGGAGCTAGCCGTGCCTTGTGCAGGCGGCTCTTTTCGTACCAGGTCGCAAACTCTGGGGTCCAGGCTTGCAGATGTGGCCACATCAGGTCGCAGAGCTGGCGGATTTCCAACTGGGCGTCGAGCTTGGCGCGGAGATCCATGAAGTGCAGGAACGCCCGCAAGCTGAAGCTGACAACGAAATGTTGGCGGTAGTCAAAGGGCAGGATTCCCCGGGCATGCTCCTCGGCGAATCCGGCCTTGAGCAGATCGCGATAGCGTTCGGCTGCGTTTTTGCACAGCGCAAGATCCTGCTGGCGCAGGTCGTCTGTGTAGGCGTATTTCTTGCCCTGGCGGTCGCTGTAGTCACCGACGGGGCGGAGGTAAAACACCTCTTCGAGGTCCAGCTCGCCGTTGGCGGCGCGGCAGATGCGATCACCCGTGTATCGCATCGATTGCACATCGAAGCTGACGCCGACGCGATGGGTGCGGGCCTGCTGCATCACGGAGTGTGGAAACCAGCCAACATTGAGCACGATCTGGGCGTGCTCCATCGGTCCGTAATGGCCGCGTTCTCCTGACAGCAGTCGTTTGACGCAGATTTCACCAGCCCGTGTTTCGTCCGGCCAGTTGCCGCGATCTCCAGCAACGAACCCTTCGCTGTAGTCCTGATGCATGGCCGCGTACACGCACTGCTGCGGATTGGGCGTGGCGGCAATGAGATCGACTCGGAAGCGATCCATGTCGGGAGGTCAGCGCAACACGCCGATCATGGCGCCTATCCGTGGCTGCGTGGCCTGGCCATCACATCCCCTGGTGCACTGCCATCGCTGACGGCACTGACATTGCCGACCCCAGCGAGTTGTGGCAGGGAAGATCCGCTGATCAGTGCGTCTCCCAGCCTGCTCAGTTCCTCCGGCCGACGGACACCGATTGAGCGGCCTCGGGGCTGCCCGTCGGCAGCGAAGAAATTCAACTGGGGGATTCCGTTGACGTCATAGTCATCCACCAGATCGCCCCAGCGTGGGTTGTCGACATTGACCAGCACGATGTCGAGCTGATTCTTAGTGGATTGCTCGAGGGCGAGCATGGATGGTGCCATTTCGCGACAGGCCTGGCACCAGTCGGCGTAGAACTCGACGATGGTGGGTCGTCCGTTCGTCAGGGCCTGATCGGGCTCCAGCGAGCGCCGGGCCAGCTGCTCCATGGGTGATTCACTCTCGACGCCGCCACGGAGCACCAGCAGTGCTGTGGCAAGAACGACGGCCATCACCAGGAGCAGCACCCGTTGGGTTGTGCCGAGCAGCGGTTCAGACGACTGTTCTGACATCGATCTCGCCCAGATCTCTGCACTTTGCCAGGGCTGTTCCGCTGCTGTGGCTAGCGTTTTTGGATGGCATTGATCCGATGGCTGGCCTTGCCACTGCGCGCACCAATGCTGCTGGTGTTGCTGGGTGTCTCTCTGGCCCTGGGTAATCACTGGACGCTGCAACAGGTCCAGCTTGGAACCGACCAGGGTGCGGCCCCTCTGCTGGTCTGGCCCCTGGAGTTGCTTCAGGTGATGGTGGTGGTCATCGTCTGCACGATGCCCGACCTGTTGATGCGGCGCGTCTCGTTGCTGATGGCCTCGAGTCGTGTTGTCACCTTGGTGGTCAGCCTGCTGGTGGTGGTGACCTGCGGGTTGATTCTGATGCGGACGAATCTGTTGATGAACGTGCTGATCCTGGCCAGCGCCGTGCTTCTGGCACGGTTGGATCTGGCTCGGATCGGCGTTGTTCCTCCGCCGCTGCTCACGATCATTGGTTTAGGCAGCTGGGTGCTGCTTGGCCTCTGGCTCGGTCATCGTCTGCCCAGTCCCCTCCTGTTCGCACTGGGCTGAGTCAAGGGGCTCGCGATACCCGTTCCAGTTCGCCAGGACCTTTTTGACGTAATACCGCGTTTCGGCGAAAGGAATGCGTTCGATCCACAGTTCCGGATGCTCCGTCGCTTCTTCGCTGTGCCACCGGGCTGCGTTGCCGGGGCCGGCGTTGTAGCTGGCAATGGCGAGAACGGGATCCTGGTGCCAACGGGTGAGCAGTTGGTGCAGATAACGAGCCGCCAGACGGCTGTTGAGGTCGAGCTCCCGCAGCTCATCCAGGCTCAGAGGCCGCCCCGCCAACTCTTGCGCGGTGGCCGGCATCAATTGCATCAGCCCTTGGGCGCCAGCGATGGACGCCACGCCTGGGGCAAAGCGCGATTCCTGCTTAGCGATCGCCAGCAGCAGATCCTGGGGGACCCTTTCCTCCTGTGCGGCCTGTTGAAACGTGGAGTGAAACGGCCTCGGGAACTGGCTTTGGTGCAGCTGGGTGCGTTCGCGACAGCTGGGGGTGCGCCAGCGCAGGCTGAGCCGCCAGAGTTGATCCAGGCCTGTCCAGGTATCGCCCATGGCGATGCGTAAGCGGCCCTCCACCAGTTGCTGTTGCGGGCTGAGGGGCCGATCCGCTCGGTAATGACGGCTGCGCCAGGTGCTCCAGGCCTCCGGAATGAGCCCCAGCCGCCATAGCTGATTCACCAGCGCGTCACTGTCGGCCAATGGCTGCCAGCCCTGCGGTGTCGTTGGGCTGACTGGGTTGGATGGCTCTCGCTGCAGCCGCACATGGGCCCGCCAGCGGTAATACCCCGGCGGCTGATGGCGGATCAGCCAAGTCCACTCGCGTTCCGCTTGTGTGCGATTGCCCTGGCGTTGATGGCTGAATCCCAGCCAGAAGCGTCGACGGCCTTCCAATGGCCCCGGCAGTGTGGGGGCGGGGAGTTGTTCCAGAATGGCCTGGGCGTCGCTCCAGCGTTGGTTGAGCAGGGCGTCGCGGGCCACATCCCACTGCAATTGCCAGCTGGCTGGGTCGTCGGGCCAGCGCGTCAGCACGGTGTCCGCGCCCTCGCCGTTGGCCAGGCGAACGTGCCCGGCCGCGACGGCAGCCGACTGCGCGCTGAGCTCCTCAGGCAGTGCCTTCAGCAGTGCCGGATCGGGCAGCAAGGGATCACTCAGCAAGCGTGCCGCGTCCCGAGCCTCGTCACTTGAGGGTTGTGCCTGGGCGAGGGCCACCAGCAGGGCTTCTCCCTGCCGCTGCTGTTCCGGGGTGGCAAATAGCAGAGCTCGTCCGATCGAGAGAGCCGTCTTTCCCTGCGGAGTGGCGTCATGGAGGCAGCTCAGGGCGTCTTCTCCGGCCCCCAGATCAGCCAGGGCTTTGGCGAGCTGTTGACGGGCTGGCTGGCTGGGGCTGGTCGGGGAGTTGTCCGCGCAAGCGGCACGGATGCGAGCACTGGCTCCGGGCCAGCTCGCCCCCCACTGCGCCAAGTGCAGGGCCCCCCGATGGGGGCCGATGGCGGGATCGAGTGCCGCGGCCACCGCCAGGGCCGCTGGGTGGGCAGGATCCTGCTTGAGTAGCCGCAGTCCCATGCTGGGATCATCCACGGCCTTCTGTTCCATGCCCCGCGCGGCTGAGGCGGAGTGGGGGAAGCGCTGCAGCAGGGCCTCCCAGGTCTGCTGGGCCTGGCTCTGCTGATTGAGGCGCTGCGATGTTTCAGCAGCCAGTCCCAGGGCTACAGCGGCCAGAGGATCGCTGCCCCAGCCTTGCCCCTTCAGCAAGTGCTGGCGGCGATGGGGGTCGTCCGCCGCGTGGCCGCTCATCAGCAGGGCGGCGTCCCGGCGGCGTTCGGGATGAAAGGACCAGCGGTATGTGCGCCAGAGCTCGGTCGGGGGGGTTTCAGGGCTGAGCTGGATGTGTCGTTGCGGCAGCAGTACACGTCCCAGGCCGATCACCAGGAGGCTGGCACCGGTTGTTCCAAGGAGCAGCAGAGCCCCATGCCTCGACCCTGCTTGCACGCTGAACCTTCACGGTGAATCGGACCTCATCCGCATTCTGTTGCTCCTGTCGACGGATGTTGTCTCCGTCCACGGATCTGGGCCGTCGGTCTGGAGTGCGGCAGGTCACCTGTCCCCGTCTGCGTCATCGACGGTCAGGCCGCCCGTAACCTGCAGTCCACGATTGAGTCCCATGGTTCAAGGCGCCCTCCATCCTTTTGTGGGCCAATCCCTCGGCTCCAAGACGCCTGGATTTGGAACGGATGGCATCCGCGGCCATGTCGGACAGGTGCTGACACCGGCGTTGTGTCTTCAGGTGGGGTACTGGTGTGGCCGTGAGCTGCCCGATGACGGCCCGATCCTGATCGGGATGGATTCCCGTCTCAGCGGCTCGATGGTGGCCGCGGCCCTCACGGCAGGCCTGACTGCAGCGGGGCGTGAGGTCTGGAGCCTCGGCCTCTGTCCCACCCCGGCGGTTCCGCTGCTGATTCGTCAGTACTCCGCTGCGGGTGGATTGATGGTGTCCGCCAGCCATAACCCCCCTGAGGACAACGGGATCAAGGTGTTCGGCTCCGACGGCGCCAAGTTGTCTGCAGAGCGACAGGCTCGGATCGAGTCCGGGTTGCGCGGAGAGTCGGGTGGGGGCTCCGAGGCCTCGATGCGATTCGGGGCCTCGCTGGAGCGTCCGGATTTGCTCGACGGCTACCGAGATGGCCTGCTGGAGTCCGTGGGCTCCCTCCGTCTGAATGGTGTGCCCATCGTGCTGGATCTTTGCTGGGGTTCGGCCACGGCCTGTGGCGCGGATGCATTTCGGGCCTTGGGCGCTGACCTAACCGTGCTTCACGGTGAACCCGACGGCTCGAGGATCAACGTTGCCTGCGGGTCCACGCAGCTCGAGCCTTTGCGCCAGGCCGTGGTCGACCGCGGTGCGGCGATGGGTTTTGCCTTTGACGGTGATGCAGATCGCATGTTGGCCGTCGATGGCCGGGGTCGGATCCTCGATGGCGATCACACCCTGTTTCTCTGGGGCTCGGTTCTGCAGCAGCAGGAGGCCTTGCCTGAGCAGCGTCTGGTGGCAACGGTGATGTCCAATCTCGGGTTTGAACGGGCCTGGCAGGACCGTGGCGGGGTGCTTGATCGCACCCCGGTGGGTGATCAGCATGTGCATGCCGCCATGGTTCGCTCCGGTGCTGCGCTTGGGGGTGAACAATCCGGGCACATCCTCTCGGCATCCCATGGACTCTGCGGGGATGGCGTGCTCACGGCGCTCCAGGTGGCCACGCTCTGCCATGACCAGGGGATCAGTCTGAGTGACTGGCTTGATCGCAGTTTTCAGGCGTTTCCTCAGAAGCTGGTGAATGTCACCGTGCCTGAGCTTTCCCGCCGCAAGGGTTGGGCCAGCTGCGCACCGCTCGCCGATGCCGTGCGCGATGCGGAGCAGTCGATGGGCGATCGCGGACGGGTGCTGGTCAGGCCCAGCGGAACGGAGCCGTTGTTGCGGGTGATGGTTGAAGCGGATGACCCCGCGGCTGTGGAGTCCTGGACCCGTCGTCTGGCGGAGCTTGCCGAGCTGCACCTCAACGCAGCCTGAGCTCGCGCGCCATGGTGAGTGCACCACTGCAGGCATCCCCTGCGGCGCGCTGCCAGACCGCTCCGGGATGCAGGGTCTCTAGGGCATCGTGCACCGCACGCTCGAAGCTGGGTAGATGCTCCAATGCTCCACCCAGCCCCACCACGGTAGGGGCAGTCAGCTGCAAGGTTTCGCTCACGGTATGAACCGACGCGGCCAGGGCTTGCGCTGAACGGCTCACAATCGCGCGGGCCTCAGGATGGCCTGCGTCCGCACAAGCCACCACGCTCGGGGCGAGCTGCGCGAAGTTGGCTGGTTCGAACCCAGGTTGGACCACCAGGGCCTTGAGTTCGGCGCTGCTGCTGCAGCCCAGCTGTCCCCAGAGCTGTTGCCGAAGCGGGTGATCCGGGCAGCGGCCATCGGCCATCTGCAGGGTCAGTTGCAGGCCTTGATGGCCAAGGTCAAAGGCGGCTCCCGCCCCATCGAGTCGCCAGCCCCAGCCACCGCAGCGGTGCTCCACGCCGCGTTCGTTCCTGCCCAGGCAGATCATGCCGGTGCCGCTAATCAGCACGATGCCGGCACCATCGGGAAACGCTCCTCGCAGGGCGGTGCGCTCATCGCCCGTGGCGGCCACTTGCTGCAACGGCAGGCCCAGGGCCTGGGCGATCAGGCCGGCGGCCCGTGCTTCCAGGGCACTGCCGTGTTCGATGCCGCTCGCTCCGATCACGGCAGCGTTGAGTGATTGGCTGTCCGGGGTATGGCCGGCCTTGGCCGCGCTCACGCGGATGGCTTCGAGGAAGCGCTGTTCACCGCCCGCGGCATCGAGATGGGACACCCCCGGTCCGTGGCCTTCGCCCAGTGGTGTCCAGCCCCCGTTCTCCCAGCGGCTGATGCGACAGCGCGTGCGGGTCTGTCCGGCATCCAATCCCGCCAGCAGCATCATGGTGTCGGCTGCCGTTCAGGCAGGGCAGTGAGTGTGGCCAGGCAGAACCAAAACGTGAGCTGCACTTCGGGCCGGTAGAAGATCGTGTCGGTGACCCCCTGCGTCAGCAAGCCTGCGATCGCCGCGAGGCTGGCGATGGCTACACCGGCTATGCGCAGGTCTTGGCCCAGCGCACGCAGGGCTGTGGTGACGGTGCTGCTCAGGAGGCCAAGGCTCACGAGCAGACCGGGGAGACCAAGCTCCACCAGCACTTCCAACGGAACGGAATAGGCACTCAGGGCGTTGAACTTGGGGAGTTGATACAGCGGATAGATGCTGTTGAAGGCGGCATTGCCAGGCCCGATGCCCAGCCATGGCCTGTCCTGAATCATCTCGATGGCCGTCAGCCAGACGTTGATCCGGAAATTGTTGGAGCTGTCGCCACGGCCGGCCAGCAGGCTGACGACGCGGATGCGAACCGGTTCGATCTGCGTGGCTGCGATGGCGAGCAGGCAGCCGCCCCCCACCAGAACGACCAGCGGCAGCACCCGGCGCCAGAACGGAGGCCATTGCCGTGTGCTCTGCAGGATCAGTAGGAGTCCCAGGCAGGAGAGGGCTGCTAAGAGGCCGAGCCAGCCGCCCCGGCTGTAGGTGAACACCACAGCGGCGCTGCTCAGCAGCACGGTGCTGGCTGCAAACAAACGCTGGCCCCAGCCGCTCCAGCGCAGCAGGGCGACCGCCGCCAGAGGCACCACTGGAAGCAGGTATCCCGCCAGCAGATTGGGATTGCCCACCGGGCCGTAGACACGGATGGCTCCTTCGCTGATGGAGCCGGGGTCAGCCCAGCGGGCCAGCTCGTCTGTCGAGGCATACAACTGACGCAGAGCCAGCACACTGCTGAGTAGGGCTCCGCTGAGCAGGCTGGCCACCAGTCGGTCCCACCAGACCGGCTTGCTTTGCAGCAGCTTGGTGAGCAAGGCGTAAACGCCGAGATAGCTGATCAGTTTCAGCAAGCCCTTGCTGGCTGCCAGGGGCACCGGGGAGATGCCGCTCGCCAGGACGGCGATGCCTAGCAACGCCAGCAACCACAGCTGAATTCCACGGAATCGCTCCGTCGGTGGGGTGCAGAGTGACCAAAGCAGCCAGAGCAGACCTGCGCAGCTGATCGTCAGTGCGAGGCCGCTGCGGCTGAAGAACGGCAGATAACCCAACAGCGCACAGAGGGTGATCCCGGCGATCCATTCGAGTCTTTGCAAGCCCTGTGCGGACACTCGGACTCGGCCTTGCCACCGCAGCAAGTGCGGTGGCGTTGGCGGCTGCAACGCGGGCATCGATCAGGACGGCTGGGAACTGAGTTCAGCTGGATTATCGATCTCCTGCCAACGTTCTTCCAGGTCCCCAAGCACCGGCAGCGGGACCTGATTGCGGCGGTACAGCACCCGGTACACCGGCAGCCCCTGGTCAAGGACGTACCGCTCACGCTCCGTAGGCACTGGCAGAGGATTGCTGGCGCGCCATGGACGGGCATCCTCCGGGGGGCGATCAAAGCAGCCGCTCAGTTCAGTGAGCGCCACCATCGGTTCGATGACCTCTAGGACATCGCTCTGAACAAACAGCTCCCGCCCGGGATGGAGCGCCGACGCAATCGAGAGCAGCAGGGCGGGCTGCAGCACGCGTCGCTTGCGATGGCGACGTTTGAACCACGGGTCGGGGAATTGGATCGAGACCCGTTGGAGGCGATCCTCAGCCAGCCCTTCCATCCAGCTCTCCAAGCTGATGTTGGCGTTGCAGAACAGCACGCGCACATTGCCGTGCTCGCTGGTGAGGGCCTCGCGATCCGCCGGGGTCACCAGGGGACGACGGATTTCGACGCCCAGGTGATTCCAGGCTGGAGTGGCAGCCGCCAGCCCCAGGATGCAGCGGCCGCGGGCACAGCCGATGTCCAGATGGATCGGCAGATCAGGGTGTCGGAACAGCTCGTCCGGTGCCGGCAGTTGCAAGGGCAACTGGAAGAAACGACTGAGAGGGTTGACGTGCTGGCGCAAAGCTCAAAGGAATCGTCAGGGCGTTGAGACGGAGGATCGGGGTTAACCGTCGGTTGCATCAACCGGGCGCAGCAGGCCCCAGCAGGCGGTGTAGCCGTGCAAGTGGGTTGCTCCTCCCACCGGTCCGATTTCCCCATTGCAGAAGGCACCGGCCACGGGGAGATCCGGCATCACCTCCCGGGCAATGGACACATCGCCATCAGGGACCCCGAAGAGGCTTTGACCCCGGCCCAGGCAAGCCATCAATAGTCCGAACTGCGGCCCCCCGTCCGCGGCGGCCTTCAGCAGCTCCAAGGCTTCATCCCGGGAGGCATTCGCTTCCCTGAGCTGAAATTGAACGTTCTGTCCGGGCCGCACCCGTTCGGCAACGGCAACGGCACCATTGCTCGGGTCCACACCGATCAGATTTCTGACCAGAAATGCGCCATCGTCCTTGGACTGCTGGCCATCGGCGCTGAGCCGGAGTGTGCGCCGCTCGATGCCAAGGAAAAGGGAGTGGCGAGCCCGATCGCGCTCCTCGTCCGTGAGCTCGGCCAGCACCCGTTGCAGGCAGGCGACCGGTGAGGCTTTGCGCTCGCCGTCATTGAGTTCGAGCAGCACGTTGCGCTGCACCTGTTCGATTGAAAACACCGGACCGATCGGCCGGCAGCCCTGGGCCACCACGGTGTCGAGCAGCCAGTCACCCCCGATGGAGCAGACGACGGCGCCATTGATCACCTGATCGTTGAGCAGAAGGGAGCCGTGGGCTGCGTTGTGGGGAGCAGCAATCCCACCGATCTTGGCGGCCTCCGGGTAGGCGTAATCCAATCCACTGATCAGATCATTGATGCCACTGCTGCTGGGATCGAGCAGCACGATCTGGCTGCGGCTCTGAGCGGCCTTGATGCCAACCCAGTCTTCCCAGGTCTGCGCGGCTCCATCGAGGTCGGGCAGGGTCGCCGTGTCCAGTGCCGTGGCCTTGATGGTCGCTCCCGGCAGGCTGAGCAACGTGACACTCAAGGCGGGCTTCTGTTCCAGTTCCTGGCAACGGCCGTCCTGATTGGTTCCGACGACGCCACCACCGACACAGCCCAGCCAGGTGTCTGCCTTCAGGCGTTGTTGGAGCAGGGGCAGCAGCCGCGGCAGATCACTCGCATAGCTCGTCGAGGCGAAGACCAGGGCGAGATCGCTCTGGCGGGCTTGGCGCAGCTGGGCGCTGACGTCCTGAACAGCGGCTTCCAGAGATGGATTGACAGACAGGGCCGTACGGCAGGACGGTTCGCGTTGAGGGGACCGCAGCCAGTTGAACGGTGAGAACGTCGCCATGGGCTGGACCCTATCAATCGGACGGCCTTGCCGGTCTGTCGATAATGGCCGCAGCTTGATGCCCATCAGTGAACGACCTGTCCCATCGCGCACTGATTTGGTTGACGTATCGCTTGGCAGCCACCTTCGCGCTTGGACTGCCCGCCGTGCTGCTGGTCTGGGCGGCCGTGCGCCGCGAGGCCTCCATGCAGCGGCTGCTGACTCAGTACTGGAAGGTGTCCAGCCTGATGGCGATCGGGCTGTTGCTCCTCACCGATGCCCGACCGCTCGGGTATGTGGTGATTCTGGTGGCCCCGATCCTGATGGCGATCTCCACCTGGTTCTGGGTGGACATCAATGAGGAGCTCAATGATCTGCCGATCTGGCGCCCGTTGCCGTTGACCATCCGGCTGTGGCGATGGGCGCTCAGCGGCTTCGCGTTGGTGAATACGCTGCTCGTCTCGACGGCCTTGCCTTGCCTTGGGCAGGATCTGACTGCTGGGGCCGCGGCTGCCCGTTGCCTGCAGTGGACCGAGGCTCCGTTGGGTCTGCACCGGGTTGTGGCTTCCGTGTTCGGTTTCCTGTTCGGTGGCCAGTGGACCGAGAGCATTGCTGCCTTCATCGGTTACGTGGCCTTGGTGGCTTATCTGGCCGGCTTCCTGCAATGGCTGCTCGTGCGCCTGCCCCGATACGGGCGGGTGGCTGGAGGATTCTGAGCCATGGCCGATCAGCCGTTGATTGAGGGGTTGGAACAGCGCAGCCGGCAGCATCCCGACCGTGTGGTTCGGCTGCGTGGGGTTCTGAAGGGTCAGCCGTATGAGCTGCTGATTTTCCGTGGCTTCAGCAGCAGCACCACGCACCCGACCGCCTTCGATCCAGATGCGTCCGTGCTGCCGGAGGGAACCCGCCTTGAGTGCGCTGAGTTGCTCCAGGGTCCTCTGAACCCGGCGGTTGAGCAGCTGCTCGCGGGCCCGATGGACCCGGCAGAGCTGCTGGCTCAGGCCAGCTGGTGAGTACGGCGGTCGAGCACGCTGACGCAGCGGCCGCAGATCTCCGGGTGATCAGGGTGTTGCCCGATGTCGCTTTCGTAATGCCAACAACGGTCGCATTTGCGTCCCCGGGCGCGGGCTACTTCGATCAGGGCGAGATCATCGTCCTGGCTGGCCAAGACCTCCGCCCAGGGTTCGCCTCCGAGCTGCAGCTGGGAGACCAGCAGCCAGTCACGGAGGCCATCGACCTCCGCATCCCCATGGGCATCCAGCCAGTGCAGGGCTGATTGCAGCTCTGGGTTGCGGGCTTCGATGCGCACGGCCCCTTCCAGGGAGGCACCCAATTCCTGCCGACTGCGGCAGTCCTCGAGAACGCGGTTCACGGCCCCGCGCAGCTCTCGCAGCTGTTGGATCGGTGCCGACAGGCTGGGGGCCCGCCACGCTTCAGGGACCTCAGGCCAGCCCCGGTGAAAGACCGAGCCTTCTTCCACTGCGTAAGGCAAGTTCTGCCAGATGTCTTCCGCCATATGACACAGCACCGGGGCAATCAGCCCCGCGAGGCGCTCGATGATCAACGCCATCACCGTCTGGCAGCTGCGGCGGCGGCGATCCGCCGGAGCGCTCACATACAGCCGGTCCTTGGCGATGTCGAGATAGAAGTTCGAGAGGTCTGTGACGCAGAAGTTCTGCAGCAGTTGGAAAAAACGGAAGAATTCATAGCTCTCAAAGGCCGCTGTGATCTCATCCATCACCTCCGCACTGCGCTGCAGCATCCAGCGATCGAGCAGCGGAAGATCGGCGACGGGTACGGCATCCGTCGCTGGATTGAAATCGTGCAGGTTGCCGAGCAGATAGCGGCTGGTGTTGCGCACCTTGCGATACACATCGGCCAGCTGGCGCAGGATGCCTGCGCCAATCGGCACATCGGCGGAATAGTCCACGGAACTCACCCAAAGGCGTAGGACATCAGCGCCATAGGGAGGCTCTTGCTTCTGGTTTTTGCCGCCTTCGATGATCACCATCGGATCGACGACATTGCCGAGCGATTTGCTCATCTTGCGGCCCTTTTCATCCAGGGCGAATCCATGGGTGAGCACCCGTTTGTATGGGGCATGGCCGTTGACGGCGACCGAGGTGAGCAGGGAGCTCTGGAACCAGCCGCGGTGCTGATCGGATCCTTCGAGATACAGATCGGCTGGATAACTGAGGTTGTCTCGCTGGCTGGCGACGGCAGCCCAGCTGGAGCCGGAGTCGAACCACACGTCCATGGTGTCGGTGCCTTTGCGCCATTGCGCAGCCTGATCGGCGTAGGCAGGTGGGAGCAGCTCGGCTTCCTCTTTCTCCCACCACACGTCTGCTCCGTGCTCAGCGATCAGGCTTTGGATGTGGCTGAGGGTGTCGGCGTTGAGCAGCACATCACCATTGCTGCGGTTGTAAAAGACAGGAATCGGCACGCCCCAGGTGCGTTGACGCGAGATGCACCAGTCGCCTCGCTCTTTCACCATCGCTTCGATCCGGTTGCGGCCGGAGGCTGGGGTCCAGGTCACCTGGTCGATGGCGTCGAGGGCCTGTTGCCGGAACCCTTCGACTGAGGCGAACCATTGCTCTGTGGCGCGGAAGATGGTCGGTTTCTTGGTGCGCCAGTCGTAGGGGTAACGGTGGCCGTAGGCCTCTTGCTTGAGCAGCGCCCCGGCCTCGTCGAGGGCCGTGATGATCGCCGGGTTGGCGTCCTTGAGCACATTGAGGCCGGCGAAGGGGCCGGCTTCAGCGGTCAATGTGCCGGCTTCATCCACCGGGCAAAGCACCGGTAGGCCGTTCTTCTGGCCGGTGTGGAAGTCATCGACGCCATGACCGGGGGCCGTGTGGACCAGACCAGTACCGGATTCGGTGGTGATGTAATCCCCGCCGATCACCACTGGACTGGTGCGATCCAGCAGGGGGTGGCGGTAGATCAGACCGGCAAGCTCGGCTCCCTTCACGGTCAGCGTGCTGGTGAGCGGGAGCCCCAGCGTTGTGGACAGGCTCTCGACCAAGTCGGAGGCCACCAGCAGCAGCCGGCCATTACCGTCATCGGCCAGGGCGTAGTCCAGCCGTTCATTCACTGATACCGCCAGGTTCGCTGGCAGGGTCCAGGGTGTGGTGGTCCAGATCGCGACCTGCAGGCGCTCTCCGAGGGCGGCGGGCTCCGTTGGCAGCTCGAGTCCCGCAGCGCTCAGGCTGGTCCGCAGGCCATTGGGCAGCTCCACCGCCGGAAAGGCGGTGTAGACGCTGGGACTGGTGTGCCCATCGGGGTACTCCAATTCAGCTTCCGCCAGGGCGGTGCGGGAACTGGGGCTCCAGTGCACCGGCTTCAGGCCTCGATAGATGTGGCCCTTGAGCACCATCTCGCCGAACACCCGGATCTGGGCTGCTTCGTAGGCCTTCTGCAGCGTCAGGTAGGGCTGCTCCCAATCCGCCCAGATTCCCCAGCGCTGGAAGCCTTTCATCTGGCCATCCACTTGCTTGCGGGCGTAGGCCGCTGCCTTCTTGCGCAGCTTGATCGGCGTCAACGCCTTGCGCTGCTCCTGATCCATGGATTGCAGCACTTTCAGCTCGATCGGCAGGCCGTGGCAGTCCCAGCCGGGTACGAACCGGACGCGGCGGCCACGCAGCACCTGGTACTTATTGATGACGTCCTTGAGCACCTTGTTCAAGGCATGGCCCATATGCAGGGCGCCGTTGGCGTAGGGCGGACCGTCGTGAAGGGTGAACACCGGCCCGGTGTTGTTCAGACCGAGCTTCAGATCGATGCCCTGGTCGGCCCAGAACGACTGCAGTTCCGGTTCCCGTTGGACGGCGTTGGCCCGCATGCCGAAGCCGGTCTTCAGCAGGTTGAGTGTCTCCTTGTAGGAGGGGCGCTGCTCTGCGCCGGCGTCGCGCGTCTCCTTAGCCAAGGGATTCCCTGCTGCAGTTGGGGATTATCAGTCTTCGGGCTCTGGCTCGGCGGGGGCGGGGGATGGATCGGTGGCCGTCTGGACCGAGTCCCCATCCGTCGAGGGG
Source organism: Synechococcus sp. (assembly GCA_049619435.1). GTDB lineage: Bacteria > Cyanobacteriota > Cyanobacteriia > PCC-6307 > Cyanobiaceae > Parasynechococcus. Next base: position 3,919 of record JBMZMY010000005.1, on the reverse strand, counting down.
GGGATCGTCGTGATTTCGGCTGCGCTGTCTGCTGGACTCTCCCCTGGTTGGTCAGCGGGGTTGTCCGGGCGGACCCACTTCTTGGTGGTGCCTGCTGCTGGTTTGGCTGGTTTCAGCTGTTGAACGACGCTGCCAACCCCGCCGCCGAGGGTGGCGATGGCGGCAACCAACTGCTGAATGCTGGTTGTCCAGTACTCCTTGGAGTTCAACTGCTGCTGCTCCTCACCGCTCAGAGCGTTCCACCGCGATTGACTCACCTCCACGCCGAGGCGTCCGATCAGCAGTGCGCTGCAGAGGACGGCCAGCATCGGGGCTCCGCGCAGTCGGTCGCTGGTGGTGACCAGCACCAGGCCAAGCACCAGAACCAGCGCTCCCCACACGCCATCGCGCGGGCGGCTCAAGGGCACCGCCAGTAAAGGCAGCAGCAGCAGTCCGAGGCCGACCAACAGGCAGAGGTCACCGCTCAGGGTTGCCAGCATCGGGAACAATCCGCTGTCAGCATTCTGAATCGCTCTTTAGAGTTGTCGGGCAGCCAGCCCATCTGGCGGAATTGGTAGACGCGCTGGTTTTAGGTACCAGTGGCTTCGGTCGTGGGGGTTCAAGTCCCCCGGTGGGCATTCCTTTCCTTACCTTGGATTCGGACTTTTGCGCACGCACTGCCGATCGCCCAGATGATTCAGGCCCCTGCTGCGGTCCGGCAGCCCCGATTGAGATCCGTGCCTCGGGAGTTTGTGGACCCTCCGTCTGCATGGAATCCCACGGTGGCCCTGTTCCTGGGCGGATATCTGCTGGCCGGTGTGACCATCTGGGGTTGGTTTCAGGCCGGGTGGCCGCTGCCGGCTCTTTTAATCACAGGTTTTCTGGCGCTTCACCTGGAAGGCACGGTGATTCACGACGCCTGCCATAACGCAGCCCATCCCAATCGCTGGATCAATCAGGCGATGGGCCACGGTGCGGCGTTGTTGCTCGGCTTCAGTTTTCCGGTGTTCACCAGGGTGCATCTGGAGCACCACGCCCACGTGAATGACCCGAAGCATGATCCGGATCACATCGTCAGCACGTTCGGGCCGTTGTGGCTGATTGCACCGCGCTTTTTTTATCACGAGTGGTTCTTTTTCCAGCGGCGTCTCTGGCGGCGCTGGGAGTTGATGCAGTGGGGGTTAGAGCGCAGCCTGTTTGTTCTGGCTGTGGTGGCCGCCGCTCGCTATGGCTTTCTCCCTTTCATCTTCAATTGCTGGTTCGCTCCTGCCCTGATGGTGGGTGTGACCTTGGGCCTGTTTTTTGACTATTTGCCCCACCGTCCGTTCGCATCCCGCAACCGCTGGACCAACGCCAGGATTTATCCAGGTCGTGTGATGAATTGGCTGATCATGGGCCAGAACTATCACCTGGTCCATCACCTCTGGCCATCGATCCCCTGGTTTGAATACAAGCCGGCCTATGAAGCGACGAAGCCGCTTTTGGATGCCAAGGGATCACCCCAACGTTTAGGAATTTTTGAGACCCAAAAAGATGGTTTCAATTTTCTCTACGACATCTTTGTCGGCGTCCGAAGCCACAAACGTCGGCGCGGAAAGATGCGCCGTGTGGCTCGGTTTATGCCTTTCCGATGGCAGCAGCGTCGTTGGCTCGGTTTTGTCGATCGCCTCGCGATCAAAACCGAAGCGCGTCGTCCGATCACCGGCCGTTGATCCCGTCCACCCTGGGGGTCATTCCGCCAGGATTTTGGGCACCCGATAAAAATCACCCTCGCGCTGGGGAGCCTGGCTGAGGATGTCCTCACGCACGGGTGTGGGAGTTACACCGTCGGCCCGGGTGACGTTGGTGACTTCCACGGCCCGGGTTGTCTCCGGCACGCCCTCGGTGTCGACCTGTTCGAGCTGTCCGACGTATTCGAGGATGGACTCCAGCTGGCCGGTGTAGGTCGCAATCTTGTCCTCGGGCAGGTCGAGTCGGGCCAACTTGGCAACTTTGCGTACGTCGTCGGCGGAAATCCGGCTCATGCCGCTGAGAGGAAACTGGTTAGATCTTCGCTCAGAGCGGAGGCGGCTGTCTCCAGCAAGCTGCCGCCATGGGCTGCGGTGGCCAGTGATGGATGGGAGCCCATCCGTCCATCGGGGTGTCGTTGCCGGAAATCCTCAGGTCCGTGGATCGGCCCTGCCGGTGCCGGGTCGGGCAGCGGCCGCTGCTTGCTTTGAAGGCAGGGTTCGAGGTGGAGGGTGACGGCAATTTCGCTGGGGGTGGCGTGGTGCCCCTCCTTGGTGCCGTAGAGCTCACGGGCTTGCTGCATCACCGGTCCGGCCATAAACCAATTGGCCAGGCGGCAGCGCAGGTGGGGAGCCACCGCCAATCCGCGGCTGGCGGCCGTGCCATGGGCCTGTGCGAAGGCGGCCTTGGTGGTGGCGATGTTGCCGCCATGGCCGTTGATCACGAACACCCGTTCGAACCCATGGCGGGCCAACGACAGCACCAGGTCATGCATCACGGCCAGCAAGGTGGCTGGCTGAAGGCTCATCGTCCCGGCGAAGCCGAGGTGGTGTTCAGCCATGCCAAAGGCCTGAGCCGGGGTGACCAGCACACCTGTGCGTTTACCCACTTCCAGAGCCACGGCTTCTGCCGTGAGTGCATCGGTTCCAATCGCCCCCGTGGGACCGTGCTGCTCGGTGGAGCCCAACGGCACGATCACCCCTTTGCAGTGTTCGAGATAGGTCTCCACCTCCGGCCAGCTCCGAAGAGCAAGGCGGACGGCTTCAGTCGACGCGACGGGGCCTGGAACGGATGCGTTCATCTCAACTCAGTGGGCTGTGCCGTTGCCGTCGTACTGATCGGTGTTGTAGTAGCCGCCACGGGTTCCGAAGAACAGGCAGGCCAGGGGAAACAACACGATGCTGCCCAGCAAAACCGTGCCGAGGTTGAACCCTGAAAGAGCGAGATCCATGGGATGGAACTGGATGACGCCAGCATGACGGGCTCCGTCGCCGCTTGCCGTTCATCAGAGACCATCCGTCGCAAGTTCGCTGCCGGCTCCCGGCACGTCCAACCAGCGCCGCAGCCAGCCCGTGAGCCAGATGAATGGGAGGGTGTCGGCCAGGGCGGCCAACAGTTTGAACAGATAACCGCCCGCAATAAAGCTCCCGAGCTGCGGCAGCAGGGCCTCGTCCGGATTGATCGGCAGCACGTGGGCGGCGAAGTGGCTGATCAGGACCACGGCGCTGGTGTCGACCAGCTGACTCACCAGGGTGGACCCGTTGTTGCGCAACCAGAGCGCTTTGCCGTTGGTGCGGCGTTTCCAGAAATGAAACACCCGCACATCCACGAACTGGGCGGTGAGGTAGGCCACCATTGAGGCCCCGATCGAGCCAAAGCTGAGCTGCTGAATCGTGCGGAAGGTGGCATCACTGCTGCCGGGTAAGCCAGGCAGCACACCGCCCAGCCAGAGGATGAGCAACACCCAGCCGTTCAGCAGCAGACCGATCCAGACCAGTTGGTTGGCCCGTCGTTCGCCCCAGAGTTCACTGATCAGATCCGTACAGAGGAACGTGATCGGATACGGCAGGGCGCCCACGGCCACCACGATCGGCCAGGATCCGATCTGCCCTAGCTGGAGAAAGCGGGTTAGCCCGAGGATGTTCAGCATCCCCAGGGTTCCGAGAAACAGCCCCGCCAGGATGAGAAACACCAGATCGCGTCGGGCCTGAAGGGCCTGGCGGGTCAGGACTGACGCATCACTGGTTGCCATGGCGTGTTGGGGTGGTCTTTGGACGGGTGTGGTCTCAGGTTTTGATCTTTATGGGGCGGTTCTTCTGTCTCGATTGATTCAGAGCGCCTTGAAATGTGCGCTATTAACAGTCTCGGATTGTTTCTGGCAAAGAGTGGCTTTCGAGGCAAACTCATATCGAGGGAATGAGTTTATGACTCA
>JBMZMY010000004.1:0-67384 GCA_049619435.1 Synechococcus sp. | reverse complement strand
CCGCGGCATGCTCAGCCGGTTCTATGGAAGCGAGTGGACCGAGGCGTACATCCACGACGTGCTCTTCGATCTCTGAGCGAAATGAACGCTCAACTCCCTTGTGATTGCAGCGGAGTTAAGCATTATGAACAGCTGTCGAGGGCGTCTCGAGCCGTTGGTCAGAATCTCTTCCGACGGGATGCGACCTGCCTCCCGGCACCCATCCCTGTCTGAAGACTTTCTCCAGACGTAGTCCACAGGAGCACCAACATGTTCGACGCCTTCACCAAGGTTGTCGCCCAGGCCGATGCCCGGGGCCAATTCCTCAACGCCAGCGAGATCGACGCGCTGGCCGCGATGGTTTCCGAAAGCAATAAGCGCCTGGATGCCGTCAACCGCATCACCAGCAACGCATCCACGATCGTTGCCGATGCTGCACGTCAGCTGTTCGCCCAACAGCCCGCGCTGATCGCCCCCGGCGGTAACGCATACACCTCCCGTCGCATGGCTGCTTGCCTCCGCGACATGGAAATCATCCTGCGCTACGTCACCTACTCGATCTTCACCGGCGACGCTTCCGTGATGGAAGACCGCTGCCTGAACGGCCTGCGCGAGACCTACCTGGCTCTCGGCACCCCTGGCGCTTCCGTCGCCGCTGGCGTGAACCTGATGAAGGACGCTGCCATCTCCATCGCCAACGACAAGGCCGGCATCACCAATGGTGACTGCACCGCCCTGATGAGCGAAATCGGCACCTACTTCGACCGCGCTGCCGCCGCCGTCGCCTGATCGCGACCCGGTTCAGACGTTCACATCTCCCTTCTTCAGATTCATGAAAACCCCCCTTACCGAAGCAGTCGCCGCTGCTGATTCCCAGGGTCGTTTCCTCAGCAACACCGAAATCCAGGGTGCCTTCGGTCGTTTCAACCGCGCCAAAGCTGCTCTGGAAGCTGCCAAGGCTCTGACCAGCAAAGCTGACACCCTGGTGAACGGTGCTGCCCAGGCCGTGTACACCAAGTTCCCCTACACCACTCAGATGCAGGGGCCCACGTACGCCGCCACTCCCGAGGGCAAAGCCAAGTGCTCCCGTGACATCGGCTACTACCTGCGCATGGTCACCTACTGCCTGGTGGCTGGTGGCACCGGCCCCATGGACGACTACCTGATCGCAGGTCTCGACGAGATCAACCGCACCTTCGAGCTCTCCCCCTCCTGGTATGTGGAAGCTCTGAAGCACATCAAGGCCAACCATGGTCTGAGCGGTGAGGCTGCCACCGAAGCCAACAACTACTTCGACTACGCCATCAACGCTCTGGTCTGATCGAACGATCAGTCCGATCGTTTCGATCGCGCATTGTCGACAGGCCTCCCGCAAGGGGGGCCTTTCTGTTGCCACAGCGGTGGCACCATCACATCTGCCAGCCAAGCTCCATGGCCATGCAACCGCACGCTGACGCACTGCCAGCTGCCAACGGGGATCCGATCGACGAAGCGGAGGCCATTCGACGGCTCCAGCAGTGCGATGACCCATCGGCGCAGTACTACGCCGCATGGTGGCTGGGCCGCAATCGCAGCCAGCACCCCGATGTCGTTCCACTGCTGCGTCAGGCCCTCCAACAACGCCGACCCCGTCAACTTGGCGACGAGGTCGAAGAGAACGCCGTGGCCAGGAATGCGGCACGTGCTCTGGGCAAGCTGGGAGCCATCGCCGTCCCGGCGATTCCCGATCTGTTGGCCACCGTCAATGACGACGACCACGGATTGAGAGAAGCCGCAGCCCGCTCCCTCGGACAGCTCAAAGCTGAAGCCGCCGTGCCCTTGCTGGTGGCACGCCTGGCCAGTGGTCCGGAGATCGCCGGGGCCCGTGAAGCTGGAACACCACGGATGAACGAACCCTGTGACGCGTTATTGGAGGCACTGGGCGACATCGGGCACAAGGATGAGACCGTCATCAACGTGCTCCAGCTTTTTCTGACGCACGAGCGACCTGTGGTCCGCAGTTCCGCCTGCCGAGCTCTGCTGCAACTCACCGGGGAGGCGCAATGGGGCGAACAGATGCTCCAGCTGCTGCAGCACGATCAACTGCAGGTCCGCCGGGCGGCACTAATGGACCTTGGAGCCACGGGCTGGTACCCGGCCTTGGACGCGATCAGCAACACGTTGGCGGAGAACAGCCTCAAACTGATCGCGCTGCGAGGTCTCGCCGAACAAACGGACAACCCTGCTCCCGATGAAGCCGTACTGGATGCCATGGACGCCCTGCTCTGACGATGACCACTCCCCCTGAGATTCAGACCCTGATCGATGCCGTGGTCCGGGCAGACACCGCCGATGGACTGCTGGAGGCCACCGAAGCGCTTGCCGCCACAGGCCATCCGGACAGTGCACCCTGCCTGTTGGAAATCCTCGGCTTCAACAATCCCGGGGCGGCGGTCGCCGCTGTGGATGGTCTGATTGCCATCGGCGAGCCCGTGGTGGAGACCATCCTCAACAATCTGGATGGCTACAACTACGGGGCTCGAGCCTGGTCGGTTCGGGCCCTGGCAGGCATTGGTGACCGCCGCGGCCTGGCGGTGCTGGAGCGTGCACTTGCCGCGGACATCGGGCCCAGCGTGCGCCGTGCCGCCGCCTGCGGCCTCGGCACTCTCAACCTGAGCGATCCATCTGAAGCTGAGCAAGAGCGTGAGCGCTGTTTACACGGGCTGATCCAAGCCGGAGCCGATGGCGAATGGATCGTCCGCTATGCAGTCACCGTCGGTCTCGAGCGGCGGCTGCGGGAACCGGCCTGTCCTGAACCTTTGCGCACCACAGGCCAGCGGGCCTTGCAGACCTTGGCGGATGACGACCAAGAAGATGTCAAGGTGGTGCGACTTCGGGCTCAACTCGCCCTTCAACGCCTGAACGCCGGATGACCCAGAAGCTTTTGTTCGTCTGCCTCGGCAACATCTGCCGATCGCCTGCAGCCGAAGGAGTTTTTCTGCATCTGCTCAAGAGGCGTGGTCTCGAGGATCAATTTGTGGTCGACTCCGCCGGAACAGGGGGCTGGCATGTGGGCAATCCAGCGGATCAGCGCATGCGTGCAGCGGCCAGTCGCCGTGGCATTGAGCTGCCCAGCCGGGCACGTCAGATCAGCCTCGACGACCTGAGCTCATTTGACCTTGTGCTCACCATGGATGACGACAATCTCGCGGCGGTCCGCAGCCTGGCCCGCGAAGCAGGCGCAGGAGCCACAGCCACGATCCGGCCAATGCTGAGTTACGCCCGCTCGTTCAGCGAGAGCGAGGTCCCGGATCCGTACTACGGCGGAGAAGCAGGCTTCGAGCATGTGCTCGATCTCCTGGAGGATGCCTGCGCCAATCTGCTGGATCAGATCAGCAGGCCCAACTGAACTCAACCGGCCGGCGTGGGCCAGGCCTCTTCCGGAACACGACTGCGGAACTGCTCCATCAGGGCCTGAATCACGGCATCAATGCTCAGGCCATCGGTGACCAGCTCAAGGGCATCGTCAGCCTGAACCAGGGGGGCCTCCTCGCGGGTGCTGTCCAGGCGATCGCGCTCCGCAATCTGCTCTTCAAGGGTGGCGCGTTCAGGCACGGGGAATCCCCGCTGCTCAAGATCCAAGGCCCGACGTCGAGCCCGTTCTTGAACCGTAGCCGTGAGAAAGACCTTGAGATCAGCATCGGGGAACACGGCAGTGCCGATGTCACGACCTTCCGCCACCAGACCACCCTTGGCCCCCATGGCTTTCTGCTGGGCTGTGAGCGCTTGACGCACGCATCGATGGGCCGCAACGGCGGACACCGATGCCGTCACCTCAGGAGACCGGATCGCCAGGCTCACATCCTCACCATTCACCAGCACCTGCTGACCACCCCCGGGCAGAGAACGCAACTGCAGATCAAGCCCCTCGAGCAACGGCGCAATGGCGGCGGCATCGCCCGGATCCACCCCCCGTGACTGCACCAACCAGGTCACCGAGCGATACATCGCGCCGGTGTCGAGATACACCAGACCTAGGCGCTCGGCAAAGGCACGCGTCACGGTGCTCTTTCCAGCTCCGGCCGGGCCGTCAATGGCAACGAGGGGTTGGCGGTTCATCAGAACGACATGATCAATCAAACGCGTTGATCCGCATCGCACCGCCGCGGCCAGCAGCGCCATCGGCTGATCACCATCACAGGGCTGGAGAGTGTGCGGCTCAACCCTCTCTACATACTCCACATCCAGACCCGCTTGGCGCAGGGCCCCTTCAATCGACGTCAAAGAATCCGTTGGAGCTGCAGCCTGAAGGAGCCGAGGCAAGGCGGCTGCTCGAGTGCGCTCGTCCTCAGAGAGGTACTGGTTGCGGGAACTGAGAGCCAGACCATCGGATGCACGAACCGTCGGGACCCCCTCGATCCGAACGGGGAGAGCGAGGTCCTCAACGAGCCTGCGCAGGATCGTCAACTGCTGCCAGTCCTTTTCACCCAACAACATCCGTGTCGGCTGAACCAGGGCCAGCAAACGCAGAACCACGGTGGCCACGCCGTCAAAATGGCCCGGTCGGCCCTGACCGCACAGATGCCGCTGCAAAGAGGCTGGAACCTGCAGTCGCCATCCATTCTCTGCACCAGCGGGATAGATCACCTCCGGAGGGGGCGCCCAAAGCGCATCGGCCCCGGCCTCAGCCGCCAGCCGACAATCCAGCTCGAGGGTACGGGGATAACGCTCAAAATCTTCCGCCGGGCCGAACTGCAGCGGATTGACAAACACGCTCACCAACACCGTTGACTGCCGCGCTGCAGCCGCACGGATGAGGGAGGCATGGCCCTCGTGCAGGCCTCCCATGGTGGGAACAAAAACCAGGTCACCCGACAGCCGACGCCGCCAGGCCGTGAGCTCGGCTTGAGTCCGCAGCAGTGGCAGAGAGCTCAGCGCAGCACCTCGAGACGCACCTGAGCAATTCCAGAGGCAATGAGACCAAGACTGCTGGCCGCACCATGGCCGAGATCGATCACACGGTGATCGATGAATGGCCCACGGTCATTGATGCGAATAATCGCGGAGCGGCCATTCCACAGGTTGGTCACACGAACCTTGGTGCCGAAAGGCAACGTGCGGTGGGCAGCCGTCATGGTCCCTGGACGGAAGACTTCTCCGTTGGCCGTTCGATTGCCGTAGAAGCCCGGTCCGTACCAACTGGCTTCACCGGTGATCACGCGGACCACATCGGGCAACACGGTGACTTTCGGCGTCTTGGCAGTTGCCTGTGCTGGCCTGGATGATTCCTTGAGCTCGTCTGGGCGGAGCGTTGCCAGAGGAGCTTTCAATTCAGCCGGGCGTTCAGCGGATGTGCCGTCGGCACCGAATAAATCGAGGGGATCGGTGGTCTCTCGAGCATCGAAGTCGCTGGCGACAACGGGCAACAACGTGACTCCGGCGACCAGAGCGGCGCTGACAGACAGGAGGCTGATAAGACTTCGCATGAAGAGCGGCTTCTCGGCATCGGCCACGAATGAACCGATGCGGCTGAAGAAACCTGAACCCTGAAAGTGCTGTGACGGTATGTACGACTGCAGCCTGCGGCGGGCCGTGCCGACCCCCCTTGCAGGACCAGCTCACGGCAGACACGATCACAGAAAAGATGTGCTGGCCTGTCGGCAGGCGCCAACCAGCCCCAAGACTCAGCATCAGCCCTGCTGATACCGAGCACAAGCCGCACTGATAGCGACCAGGTGCGGTGTGGCAACCGTCACCCAGCCGACGCCATTGCAAGATCAGGAGGCATCAGCTGAGCCATGGACTACAAAAGCGCCGGCGTCGACGTCGAAGCGGGTCGCGCGTTCGTCGAACGAATCCGCTCCTCCGTTGAGGCCACACGTCGTCCTGAGGTGGTTGGTGGCCTGGGTGGGTTTGGCGGCATGATGCGCCTTCCCGATGGGATGCGCCAGCCCCTCCTGGTGTCGGGAACCGACGGCGTCGGAACAAAACTCGAGCTAGCCCAGGAGCATGACGGGCATCACGACGTTGGCATCGACCTGGTGGCGATGTGCGTGAACGACGTGATCACCTCCGGCGCGGCGCCCCTGTTCTTTCTCGACTACATGGCCACGGGGGCCCTCAGCCCAGAAGCGATGGCGCAGGTCGTTGAAGGCGTCGCCGAAGGCTGCAGGCGCAGTGGATGCGCTCTCCTAGGAGGCGAAACCGCCGAGATGCCTGGCTTTTACCCAGCAGGCCGTTACGACCTCGCCGGCTTCTGTGTGGCCGTCGTGGAAGCGGACGACGTGATTGATGGCAGCCGGATCAAACCCGGAGACCAGGTGATCGGCGTTGCCAGCAGCGGTGTGCACAGCAACGGATACAGCCTCGTCCGCAACGTGCTGAAAGCAGCGGGTGCCGACCGCCAGACCTGTTATGGCCCCGACCAACGCCCGTTGATCCAAGACCTGCTGCAACCGACGCAGCTCTATCCCGGCCTGGTGCAAAGCCTGCTCAGCCATGAGATCACCATCCACGGGATGGCCCACATCACGGGCGGGGGACTCCCTGAGAACCTGCCCCGTTGCCTGCCTGCAGAGGTCAGCGTGCGGATCAACTCAGACAGCTGGCCGCGTCCAGCCCTATTCGATTGGCTGCAACAGGCCGGAGAGATTCCTGAGCGTGATCTCTGGCACACCTTCAACATGGGAATCGGCTACTGCCTGGTGGTGCCTGAACCACAGGCCGAACACGCTCTCAAACACTGCGCCGACAGCGGTCTTCAGGCCTGGAGAATCGGATCCGTCACCCCTCGGGACACACCCGATCAACCGCCGCTGCAAGGCCTCCCCGCCTGAATGCATCGGTTCTCAACGGCATCCATGGCTGTTGGGTTCTGACCGGTTTGGTCACCTAAAATTTCAACAAGCGAATCGGATTTTCCGATAGCAGCGTCGATACAACTACGTAGTGCCAATGCCTTTTGATAGTTCACAGCGGACAACCCGCCGGCGTTCCTCAGCGGGACCGACCCCCCCGCGACGTCCGCTGGCCTCCGGCCAGGACCGCGGGCATCGCCAGGGGGGCCCTCGGCCAACCTTCCTGACGCTGCGAGACCACGGCAAGGTTTTCGTTGCTGATCTGCCTTACCTCTCCGACGGACAACTGGCCCACATCAGCAAAGAGGCTGAGGAGGTGTTCACCAGCCTCGAGCGGCGGATTTCAGAACTGGAGCAGGAGCTGAGCCACAGCCAGCAGGATCGCGACACCCTGATCAAAGCGACGACAAAACGGGATGTGACCCGACGCTTCATCCGCTCAATTCAGGACGAGCAGGAGCAACGTCGCAACAATCCGGCCCTGCGCCATGCCGCCGGGGAATCCCTGCCACGCACCTTCCTTGAAGTTGCTCGCCACAGATTGCCCGGCCATACCTTTGACTCACTGCTGCAGGAGGCGCTGGCTGCCTGTGAGCAACAACAACAGAAGCCCCCTACCGAGCCCGTTGAACAGCCGGTGAAAGTAGTGCCGATCCGCAGTGCGGACAATGAAAGCCTGCCGGTGGTCGTCAGCCCTGATCCCCCGGAAAATGCGGCCGGGGCCTGAGGTCGGTCGACGCCTCAGTCGCTCAGAAACGGATTTTCGGGCATGTGCCGGGGGCAGCTCCGGCGCAACCCATCCAACAGATTGACCTCATCCCCGGTCAGCTGCCAGGTCAGCGCGGCCGCAACATCTCTCGCCTGAGAGGGGCGCCGCAGGCCTGGAATCGGCGTTGTGCCATGGGCTCGGCACCAGTTCAGGGCGACCTGGGTCATTGAGACCCCGCGCTCCAGTGCGATTCCCTGGAGTGCGCCCCGCAACGCTTCACTCGCAGGCAGCAGCCTGGCCTCAAGCCGTCGACGCAGCACGGTGTTCGCCCTGGGCCGGGCACCGGGCGGTTGGCAGAGGATCCCGAAGGCCAGGGGGCTGTAGGCCAGCACCTCGATGCCTGCACGCCGACAGAACGCCAACAGGGTGGCGTCCCTGAGCGATGGCGCCGAGAGGAGCGAGAACTGCACCTGGACACTGCGGAGCTGTATCCCGCGCTCGTTGAGATGGTGGTGCATCCACTGCAGGCGACACGGTCCGACATTGGAGACCCCCAACTCCGGCACATCCCCCGCCAGAACGCGATCGGCCAATCCATCGAGGAGAGCAGCCTCCTGCCAGGGCGCATAACGGGCCGTACTCCAGTGGAGTTGAACACGGTGCAAATGACCTTGGAGCCGCTGGCCACTGGCGGCAAAGGCCTGGTCCAAGCCGCGACGCCCCAACCGCCAGGGGAACGGAGCCAACTTGGTGGCCACCACCAGCTGATGGCGTCGACTGGCCGGCAACGCCGCAATGAACATGCCGAGCAACGACTCGCTCCGACCTGTCAGCGCACCGGTGCCATAGGAATCGGCTGTATCGATCAGATTCAGCCCGGAAGCCAGAGCCTGTCGGAAGGTGGCCTGCAATTGCGCGTCATCCCGCTCCGGGCGGTAGCCCCAGACGAGCTGATTCCCCCACGACCAGGTTCCGAAACCGATTCCGTTCAACCGGGTACCAGCGCAGAACGCCATGATCGTTGCACTGCCTCGACCGGGATGTCCCTGCAACCCCCACAAGCTGAAGAGCGCGGACAGGCCGCGGAGACAGTGGCTGGCAGCCAACAGAGCTCAACGGACGAACCCATCCTCTGCAACCACTGCCGACGAACCGCCAGCAATGGGATTCGTTGCTTGGGCATGTGTGTCGCCGATAGCGACTACTGATGCGCCGTTCACACCGTGGCCTGGGGCTTGCGCTGCTTGCGCTCCTGCTCGGGGACGCCACCGCAATGAAGGCGCTTGAGCGGTACTCGTCCGAACCAACCCATTGCACCCTGACGCGGGCGTCTCAAACCCATCGCTGCCATCAGCTGATGCTGTCCCAAGGGCCCGATCACAGCGTGCGCGTCCGCCTCCTGGGCTCTGATGCCAGGACAGGGACCAGCCTCAGGCTCACCTTCGTCAGCCGGAACGCCAACGAGGATGCTCTCCTCAAATGCCAGGGAAAGCGCTGCAGCGTGCGCCAGTCGCCGTGGATCGGCTTGATCACCAGTGGCTCCTGGATCCGGTTCGACGAACGCGGCCTGCCCGATGGACCCACCCATGCAGAACTGATGACTGGAGAGTGCCAGATCACCACAAAACGAATGATCTGCGACAGTCAGACGACTGATGGAATTGAGCTGCGTGCCGAGGCACGACTCTGAGATGCAATCAAAGGCGGCACCCAGATTCGAACTGGGGATAAAGGATTTGCAATCCTCTGCCTTACCACTTGGCCATGCCGCCGTTCAGGGATCTGCATCCCACGAGCGAGATCGTATCAGCCGCAGCCATTCAGGCCTGCTGGTGGTCTGCAACGGGCATGGTGAAGACCTCATCGCTCGACGGATTCTCGAGGCCATTCATCAGCTGCGCCCTTCGATTCCGCTGGCCGTGCTGCCCTTGGTCGGGCGGGGCAGCAGTTTCGACAACGCGGTCAAAGCTGGCTGGTTGAAACGGCTTGGCCCAGAGGCCAGCCTCCCCAGTGGAGGCTTCAGCAATCAGAGCATCAAAGGACTGCTGGCCGACCTCAGCGCAGGCTTGGCCATGATGAGCTGGCGACAGTGGCGCGTGCTTCGACGCCAGGCCCACAACGGCCATGCCGTTCTGGCCGTCGGCGATCTGCTGCCGTTGCTGATGGCCCGGTGCTGTGGAGCAGCCTTCGCTTTCATCGGCACCCCAAAAAGCGACTACACCTGGCGCAGTGGGCCGGGCCAAGCCCTGAGCGACAGCTACCACCGCCTCAAAGGCAGCGAGTGGGATCCCTGGGAGTGGCTGCTGATGCGCAGCAAGCGCTGCCGCTTCGTAGCCATGCGCGATGGCCTGACCGCCCGTGGCCTGCGACGCCATGGCGTTGCGGCCCTTGCCCCCGGCAACCCGATGATGGATGGGTTGAAGCGAACCACCCCCCCGGCGGCCCTGGACCGCTGTCGGCGTGTTCTGCTGCTGTGCGGCAGCAGAACACCGGAGGCCTCACGCAATTTCCGCCAGCTGATCGCTGGCCTAGAGCATGTGCACACACCAGTGCCAGTGGCCGCGCTCGTGGCCGTGGGAGGGCAACCCGATCTCAGCGATCTCGAACGCTGCCTGGACGACCAGGGCTACCGCCGCAGTCTGTCCCCGTCGGACAACCTCGGAGCGACAGCCTGTTGGGTCAAGGACTCGAAGTTGATCCTGATCGGGCCCGGCTGTTTCGAACGTTGGGCTGGATGGGCTGAGGTCGCGATCGCCACCGCAGGAACCGCAACAGAACAGGTCGTGGGCCTGGGCATCCCAGCGCTGTCCTTACCGGGTCGCGGACCCCAGTTCAAACGGGGTTTTGCCAGGCGTCAAAGCCGACTGCTGGGGGGAGCCGTTCTCCCCTGTGCAAGCACACAGGACCTGGCGCAACGCCTGGATGCACTCCTGAACGATCCGGCCCTGAGGCAGCGCCTGGGGCAAATCGGCAAGCAACGCATGGGAACCGCCGGGGGAAGCCGGCGGCTCGCCGAACTCGTGGTGGAGCGTCTGCACGGATACTGACGGTGGTCAACGTGCGTTTGTGATGGCGGCGATTCAGGATGCGGACTACGTCAAACTCTGTGCCCGTCTGGCCAGTGCGATGAGCATCAGCCTGGCCAGTGCCCGTCGCCAGGTCGACCAGGCGGCAGCCAAGGACGGCAAACGTGACATCGCCTCAAGGCGGGCCAAAGCCGAGGAAATGCTTGATGCACTGGCGGGTGAAGACAGCAGCAGCCAGCGCACAACACTCGACACGCTGCTCAGCGCCAGTGAGGGCGACGCCAATTTCATGCTGGAGGATTGAGCAGGACTGAGGGCTTCAGCGCTTCAGTGCTCGAAAGTCTGGTGAAAGCGCAGACGATCGAGCTCGGACATCACCGCCACACAGCTGAAACAACGCAACGCCAGCTCCCAGCGACCTTCTCGGCGCAGCATCACTTCCAGTTGGCGCCGCGCTGGAATCAGGTAGCGCACATCGTTGGCGGCATAAGCCAGCTGGACGTCGGTTAATTCATCCACACGTCCCCAGTCACTGCTCTGAGCCCCCTTATCGAGCTCGACCCCGACCAATTCCATCACCAGATCCTTGAGGCCATGGCGAGGGGTATAAGTCCGTGCCAGACGGCTGCCGACCTTGGTGCAAAACAGCGGAGCGACGTTGATGCCGAGGCCACTGGCCAGGGCGGCAACATCAAAACGAGCGAAGTGAAAGATCTTTTCGACGCTCTGCGCTTCCAGGACCCGCTGGAGATTGGGGGCGGCGTGCTGGCCGAGACCGATGCGAACGCAACACACCCGGTCGTGCTCATCAGCGATCTGAACCAGGCAAAGGCGGTCGCGGCCATGAATCAACCCCATGGCTTCGGTATCCACCGCCAGCGTGGCGACCTGGAGATAACGCGCCGTCCAGTGATCATCGAGGTCACCATCAAAAACAGCAAACTCAGCCGGATCGCGCTGGGAGACAGCCATGCAACGGTGGGGTGAATGCCCTGCAGTCTGCAGGCGGAGCCGCGACGGGCTCGCTGGTCGCTTGAAACTCAAAACGAGATCGCTTTAGATAAGACCAGCGTCGTCTTCACAGTGTTCTCACGTCGCAAGCCTTCAAGAAGCTGCCTGGCCGACATCGAGCAGTACTTCCAACAGCCCCCGCCACAATTTCTGGATCTTGAGTTGGCGGTCTGCTGGGTGCTCGACTGCCTGCTGAAAGACGACAACTACCCGTCAGGCCTTCTCCAGGAGCTCAGCCAGAGCAACCCACAACTTCGCCTGTCGGAAACGGTTCTTCAGCAGGCGCTGGCCTTCCTGGAACAACAGGGGTCGATCACCACATACAGCAAACGCTGCCCAAGCCGGGGACGACCGAGGCGCATGCTTCACCTCCAACCGGAGGCGCGCCAGCAGGCCGAGAAACTGATGACCCCTTGGCACAGCTGGCTCAGCAGCCAACAGCTGATGCTGTCCTGAGCAGTTCTGGCCGCTGCAGCCCTAGAAAGGAGTCCACTTTCACCGGCCGCCATGCCTCAGGGCTTCCAGTCCACGCTGCTGCTGACCGTTCTGCTGGCGATCGGCCTGGTGTTCTTCCTCCGAGCCGCCAGCAAGGACCGGACAACGGTGGTGGATGTCACATCGCCTCAATCACCGATCACAGTGCTGGACGGCCTCAGCAGCTGGTTAGAACAGCGGGGCTGGATCCGCGATGGTGGAGATGTGCAGCGCCAGGTTCTGCGCTTCCGCGGCCAGGTCAGCTCCAGCACCCCGCTGGCAGTGCTGCTCTCCATCCTGGCGGCCATCGGCGGCAGCTGTTTCGGCCTGGTGCTTCGCCAGCTCACCCCGGCACTCGGCTGGTGGCCCTTGGTTCTGATCGGCCTTGGCCCCCTGGCGGGATGGGTCTACAGCCAACGGGCCTCACGCATGGAAATCCTGGAACTGCGTCTGATGAATGGCACCGACACAAAAGGCAGTCAATTGCGACTCCGCGCCCATCGCGATGAACTGATCGCGATCGAACTCGAACTCGGTCGCGACCTTGAACTGGCCAGCGATGGATCTCTGCTGTCGTCTCCGATTTGAACCATGCCGATCCACACCTGGCTGCGACGTCGGAGGGTCTCACTGCCCCTGCTGATCAGCGTCATCAGCCTGATGGTGCTGGCTGAAGCCGCCGAGGGACCTCCGAAGGCCAACAATTGGCTACCGGACGCACCCAAAGCCACCATCCGCCCCACGGAACCACTGGCCACCTGTCCAACAGCAGGTCAGCCCGATCCTCTGCTGGGGCCACGGACCAAACAACCAGGCCGCTGGCTGGGACGTCAGGCCGTCAGCCCAACCCTGCCCATCGTTGTGATGGCCGGGCATGCCGACTCCCAGAACATGCCCAGTGCCGGAACCCCCGGCTATGCCGTTGATGTCCAACATCAACGGCCGATGAAGGCCTCAATGCGCGATGAACTGTTTTGGAACATCCAAGTCCAGGAGGCCGTGGTGCGCCAAGGGAAACAGGCAGGGCTCAACATCCGCGGGTACCGACCACCGGCGCTCACCATCCGCAACGACGACGACCCCCGCACCAATTGGTCTCAAGCCAAAACACTCTCAGCCCGAGGGGAGTACATCCTCGAGATCCATTTCGATGCTTACCGGCCCTATGGCTTTGGGTCCGGACTGATTCCCGCAATCAACCGTCCACTCAATCGGGTGGATGAAGAACTCGGACGAGCCTTTGGACGCTTTCCACGCCACTTCCGCGGCGGCCTCGGTGGACCGAGGCGCGGGATCGGAATTTTGGAAATCGGCATGCTCGAGCCACCACTCGAGACCAAGCTGCGCAACCCCGCCACACGGGACCAGACCGTGACATGCCTGGCCGACCGAGTGGTGAACGCACTGGTGAAGGGCGTCAGTTGATCGCCTGATGGGGGCGACAACGCTCATCGAGTGAGGCATCTCCCAACCAATCCTGGGGCTTGGTGAATAGATCGGTCAGCAAAGCCTCCCTGGACCCCTCCTCGGCCTTGTAGCCGTATTCCCAGCGCACCAGAGGAGGCAGCGACATCAGGATCGACTCGGTCCGACCATTGGTTTGCAGGCCAAAAATGGTGCCGCGATCCCAAACCAGGTTGAACTCCACATAACGTCCACGCCGATACAGCTGGAAGTCGCGCTCCCGTTCGCCGTACGCCATCGGGTGACGCTTCTCCACAATCGGCGCATAGGCGGGTAGGAAGGCCCGACCATTGGCTTGCCCCAGGGCAAACAACTGCTCCCAATTCAGAGGGCGAGCCCCCAGTTCTGACGACACCTTGGCTGCCGGGCCCTGGGGATCCTGCCCCTTGTACAGCACACCGCTGGAATCCTGATAGTCGTAAAAAATCCCCCCGACACCTCGGGTTTCATCCCGATGCTTCAGAAAGAAGTACTCATCACACCAGGGCTTGAACACCTTGTGCAGATCGGGATGCACGGAATCACAGGCCGCCTGATGGGTCCGATGAAAATGACGCGCGTCATCCAGGAAGGGGTAATACGGGGTCAGGTCAGCACCACCACCAAACCACCAGACGGGACCGGCCTCGAAGTAGCGGTAGTTGAGGTGAACGGTGGGGATGTAGGGGTTACGGGGGTGCAGAACCATGGAGGTTCCGGTGGCAAACCAGGGGTGTCCCTTGGCTTCCGGGCGTTGCTTGAGGATGGAAGGCGGCAGCTCCTGGCCTTGAACTTCCGAGAAGTTGACCCCGCCCTGCTCAAAAACACGGCCCTCACGCATCACACGGGAACGCCCGCCACCCCCTTCCGGACGATCCCAGCTTTCTTCAACGAACCGACCTTCACCATCCAAAGCCTCAAGGCCGGCACAGATTTCGTCCTGCAGGCCCATCACCATGGCCCGGGCCCGCTCACGGGAATCCTTGGGAGGCAACGCCAGTTGCGGCATGGTCGCGCCCGTCGTTTCGCGTCCGCGAAGGCGTCGTATCAGGGAGCGAACCATGCGCCGATCAAAGGGGTGAGTCAGGAAACCTAAACAGGTCAGCCCAGGCCCCGACAAGGCTCCGTGAGGGACTGTCACGGGAGAGCGCTTCTAGGATCCGGCTCGCACAACTTGAATCGATGGTCTCGGCCGAGCAGGCACAGGGCGTACTCGACGCCGTTAAAGACGCTGGGAGCGGACGATCGGCCCTGGAGCTTGGCTGGATTGACCAGGTGCGGGTGGTCTCTCCACGCGCCATCTTTCGTCTCAACCTGCCCGGCTTCGCCCAAGGCCAGCGCGATCGCATCGCGACGGAAGCCCGGGATGCCCTGCTGAAGCTGGAGGGGATCGACGATGTTCAAATCGAGATCGGTTCGGCCCCAAGCCAAGGCGGCATCGGCCAGGCCGGCCATGGCCAACCCGCCGAACGCCAAGCAATTCCCGGCGTGCGTCAGGTGATTGCCGTCAGCAGCGGCAAAGGCGGCGTGGGGAAGAGCACGGTGGCCGTCAACCTGGCCTGCGCCCTCGCCCAGTCGGGCCTGAAGGTGGGACTGCTGGATGCCGACATCTACGGCCCCAATGCCCCGACGATGCTCGGTGTCGCCGATCAGACCCCACAGGTCGAAGGCAGCGGTGATCAACAGCGCATCATTCCGATCGAAAGCTGTGGGATCGGGATGGTCTCAATGGGACTCCTAATCGATGACCACCAGCCGGTGATCTGGCGCGGCCCCATGCTCAACGGCATCATCCGACAGTTCCTTTACCAAGCGGACTGGGGTGAGCGGGATGTCCTGGTCGTGGACCTGCCACCGGGCACCGGTGATGCCCAGCTGTCCCTGGCCCAGGCGGTCCCGATGGCAGGTGTTGTGATCGTGACCACCCCCCAACAGGTCTCCCTGCAAGATGCCCGCCGCGGCCTGGCGATGTTCCGCCAGATGGGCATTCCCGTGTTGGGCGTTGTTGAGAACATGAGTGCCTTCATCCCGCCAGATCTGCCGGATCGTCGTTACGCCCTGTTTGGCAGCGGCGGGGGGTCTGAGCTGGCCAGTGATTACGACGTCCCACTGCTGGCACAGATCCCGATGGAAATGCCTGTTCAAGAAGGTGGCGATACCGGGCGACCCATCGTGCTCAGCCGAGCCGAGTCCCCCAGTGCTGTCGAGTTTCTGGGCCTAGCGAACCGCGTGCTTCAGCAGGTCAGCCAACCGTCCTGACGATGGGCTCCAGACGCCGACGGGGGCCACAGCGGGACTGGATTCTCTGGGGAATTCCGCTCGCCATGGTGGCCATCGCCGGTGTCTTGATCGCCAGCACCCAGCGCCAGGCTGACTACGCCGCCTGGACCGACCATTGGCTGACGGGCCTCGGCGGCGTGTTCATCGCGTTGGTGCTGCGACAGGTGCCGCTGCAGCGCTTGCAGACGTTTCTGCTGCCGCTCTACGGCCTGACCGTGGCCAGCCTGGTTGCCGTTCGGCTGGTCGGCACCACGGCCCTAGGGGCTCAGCGCTGGCTCAGCATCGGCGGCATTCATGTTCAGCCCTCTGAATTCGCAAAGATCGCAGCCATTCTTCTGGTGGCAGCTGTTCTGGAGCGCCACCCGGTGGAGCGCCCCGTCGACCTGTTCCGCCCCCTCGGGGTGATTTCAATCCCGTGGCTGTTGGTCTTCATCCAGCCGGATCTCGGGACCTCACTGGTGTTCGGGGCCTTGATGCTGACGATGCTCTATTGGTCTGGGATGCCCCTGGAATGGGTCATCCTGCTGCTGTCTCCTCTGCTCACGGTTCTGCTGTCGCTGCAACTTCCCTGGGAAGGACTGCAGGCAACGAACCTGGCCAGTGTCATCAACCAGGCCTTCGCTGAGCAGACCACACCCATCTGGGTGGGCCTAGCGGTTTGGGCCCTGATCACGGCCTATCTCGCCTACCGATCGCTGCCGTGGAAACGGCTGGCCGCCATGGCCATGGGACTCATCCAACTGTGCACGTTGATCTTGAGCCCGATCCTCTGGGGTGTGGTGCTTCAGGACTATCAGCGCGACCGTCTGGTGCTGTTTCTCGACCCCAGCAAAGATCCCCTGGGCGGGGGATATCACCTTCTGCAAAGCACGGTCGGCATCGGCTCCGGAGGGCTGTTCGGGACTGGATTGCTGCAGGGACAACTCACCAAGCTGCGCTTTATCCCCGAACAACACACCGACTTCATCTTCAGCGCCCTCGGCGAGGAAACCGGCTTTGTGGGATGCCTGCTGGTGATCGTGGGCTTTGCAGTGCTGATGGGCCGTCTGCTTCAAGTGGCGCGCCATGCCCGCACCGACTTCGAATCCCTGGTGGTGATCGGCATCGGCACGATGATCATGTTCCAGGTGGTGGTGAACATCTTCATGACCATCGGCCTCGGCCCCGTGACTGGAATCCCCTTGCCATTCCTGAGCTATGGACGCTCAGCGATGGTGGTCAACTTCATGGCACTCGGACTCTGCCTCTCCGTTGTGAGGCAGAGCAGGCGCCTTAACTTGCTGCGCCGATGAGTGAAGCCAGCTTCCATACCCTGCGGAGCCGACTGGCGACGGAGGTGCCCTCCGGCGGCTGCGATGACGCCGGTGCTCGACGACTCTGGTGGGCGGCACTGGAAACCCTGCAACAAACTCTGGTGGGTCAGTCGGATCAGCAGCGGGGGGTCTGGCTGGCGGCGCCCTTGCCCGCGCTGTATGCGCCATCGCTGATCAGTCAGCTCCGGGGATGGGTCTGGGCGCCGGAGTCCCTCGAACGGCTGACGGCCCTCGAACGAACACTGCCTGGGGGAGGAGCCCAAGCCGTTCACCGCTTCTCACGCCTGCCGCTTCGCGCCGACGATGGCGACGATCCGTTCCTGCTAGTGATCACACCGCAGCTCCAGGTGGCCCTCGCCCTGCATGGACCCGATGGGCAGCGCCAGCTGTTGATGCGTTCCGATCCACCGACCCTGAGCGACGCTCTGGCTCTGATCGGTCGACGGCTGCGCGACCAGGATCCAGACCAAGCAACAACGCTTCAGCAGGAGCTGGAATCCCTCGGGCCACTCCACGCTGATGAACGCTGGAGCGACCGCTTCTGGCCCCAGGTCGCAGAACGACTGACCACCATGGCTCCGAGCATCACGCTGCAGGCCGCTCCGGCCCCATCCGAAGCCGTGGCCAGCGATGACGACCAGGAGCTGTCCCTGCTGGAAGCGTTGACCCATGAGGTGCGCACCCCCCTGGCCACGATCCGCACCCTGATTCGGTCCCTGCTGCGCCGCCGTGACCTCCCCTCAGTCGTGCATCAACGGCTGCAACAGATCGATGTGGAGTGCAGCGAGCAGATCGATCGCTTCGGGCTGATCTTCCACGCCGCGGAGCTGCAGCGCCAACCCGGCGAAGCAACACTGGCCCGCACCGACCTCGGGGCGATTCTGGAAGCCCTGGCGCCGGGTTGGAATGATCAGCTCGATCGGCGCGGGGTCAACCTTGACCTCGATCTGGCCCCACAGCTGCCGATGGTCCTGAGCGATCCACGACGACTGGAACCGATGCTCGGCGGCCTGATCGACCGCACCAGCCGCGGCCTCAGCCCGGGAAGTCGCCTGGAATTGGTCCTCAGTGCGGCAGGTGCCCGCCTCAAGCTGCAGATTCTGGTGCGACAACCGGATCGGGATAACGAGGGTGACGCGACTGGTTCAAGCCGCGGCAGCGAACAGGCGCAGGTAGGTCCGGTGCTGAGCTGGAATCCAGCCACCGGGAGTCTGCAACTCAGTCAGCACGCGACACGTCAATTGATGGCCAGCCTGGGCGGTCGCTATCGACAACTCCATGACCGCAGCCTGACGGTGTTCTTCCCCGTGGCAACGGACCCGGAACTGGGCTGACCGGGAGCTTTGTTGACGGGTGTGAAGGATGCTTTCGGAGGCAAGATTTTGCCCTGATCACGGTGCTACTTTCCAGCCGTAACGGCCCGTCTGGATTACTCAGCCATGGCAGCATCGGCGTTGAATGGTCAGCTTCCTCAGTTCATCGGCAGCACAGGCGGTCTGCTGAATTCCGCAGAGACCGAAGAGAAATACGCGATCACCTGGTCCAGCAACAGCGCTCAGGCCTTTGAGCTGCCCACCGGCGGCGCCGCGATGATGAACTCCGGCGACAACATCATGTATTTCGCTCGTAAGGAGCAGTGCCTGGCTCTCGGCACCCAGCTGCGCACCAAGTTCAAGCCCCGGATTGAGGACTACAAGATCTATCGGATCTTCCCCGGTGGCGACACCGAGTACCTGCACCCCGCAGACGGCGTGTTCCCGGAGAAAGTGAACGAGGGACGCACCATGGTCGGTCACAACGCTCGCCGCATCGGTCAGAACACCAACCCAGCCAACATCAAGTTCAGCGGTCGCAACACCTTCGACGCCTGATTCCTTCCGGCAAACGTCACCGATGGTCCAAGGCTGTCGGTGACGCTGCCAAGATGCGCGCATGCTCAGTCCTGATCGCGCCTCCTTTCGGCAGGCAGCCGCCAACGGTTTCAATCTGATTCCTCTGGCCCAGAGCTGGCCAGCGGATCTTGAAACACCGCTTACAACCTGGATCAAGGTTGGGGCAAACCGACCTCCTGGCGTTCTCTTGGAGTCTGTCGAAGGGGGAGAGACCTTGGGCCGTTGGAGTGTCGTCGCCTGCGATCCGCTCTGGACAGCATCGGCGCGTGGTGATGTGTTGCAGCGCAACTGGCGCGATGGCCGTTGCGATCAGTCCAACGGAAATCCTTTTGATGGTCTCCGAGCGTTGCTGGAGCCCTATCGCTGTGCATCCTTGCCGGGATTGCCCCCCCTTGGACAGCTCTATGGGATGTGGGGCTATGAGCTGATTCGCTGGATCGAACCGAGTGTTGGTGTGCACACCGGTCCGTTAGATGCCCCGCCCGATGGCATCTGGATGTTGATGGACTCCATCCTGATTTTTGATCAGGTCAAACGGATCATCACGGCAGTGGCCTACGCCGATCTCAGTGATGGCCAGGATCCAGATCACGCCTGGGACGCCGCAATCAGCCACATCCAAACCCTGCGCGAGCGCATGACCGCTCCGTTGCCTGCCATTGAACCGCTGACCTGGTCCGCCGATGCCGGTGATCTGCCATCGGTCCAGAGCAACCGCAGCCAGGGCAACTTTGAGGCGGCCGTCGAAACGGCCCGGGACCACATCGCCGCCGGCGATGTGTTTCAGCTGGTGCTCAGCCAACGCCTGGAGGCGGATGTCCCCCAGCAGCCTCTGGAGCTCTACCGAAGCCTGCGGATGGTCAATCCTTCGCCGTACATGGCGTTTTACGACTTCGGTGATTGGCAACTGATTGGATCCAGTCCAGAGGTGATGGTTCAGGCGGAGCCTGCAGCGGACGGTATTCGCGCCAGCCTTCGGCCCATTGCCGGCACCCGTCCCCGTGGACGCACCCCCCTGGAGGATCGGGAACTGGAAGCCGACCTGCTGGCGGACCCGAAAGAGCGTGCTGAGCACGTGATGCTCGTGGACCTGGGGCGCAACGACCTCGGCCGTGTCTGCCAACCCGGCAGTGTCGAGGTCAAGGACTTGATGGTGATCGAGCGGTATTCGCATGTCATGCACATCGTCAGCCAGGTGGAAGGACGACTCTCGCCAGAGCACGATGTGCTGGATCTGTTGATGGCCGCATTCCCAGCAGGAACCGTGAGCGGTGCACCCAAGATCAGAGCCATGCAGTTGATCAATCAGCTCGAACCCGATGCACGGGGCCCTTACTCAGGGGTCTACGGCTCCGTCGATCTGGCCGGTGCCCTGAATACGGCGATCACCATTCGAACGATGGTGGTTCAACCGAACGGGACTGGCGGATGCCGCGTCAAGGTTCAGGCAGGAGCCGGGGTGGTGGCCGATTCCAAACCCGAGGCGGAATTCCAGGAAACCCTCAACAAAGCCAAGGGCATGCTCACGGCTTTGGCCTGTCTGAACCCGTCCCAGTCATGACCACCGCCCTGCTGCAGAAAGGCTTTGAGGTCGAATTGTTCACCGGACGTCCCACAGGGGAGAACGTTGGCGTGTCCTCCGCGGTGGCCAAGGATCTGCCGGGCTTTGTCACCGAACCCGATCACCGCAATCTCGAATACATCACCGACCCGTTACGCGATTACGGAGCTCTGCATGACGCGTTGCTGGCACCCAGACGTGAGCTGCGCCAGTGGCTGTCACCGAAGGGACTCACCCTGTTGCCCGGCAGCACCCTCAGCCTCGGTGACAACAGTCGCTTCGAACGATCCAACCCGGACAATCCGTATCACGGCCTGATCGAACAGACCTATGGCACCCGGGTCGTAACAGCGAGCATCCACATCAACCTCGGGCTGGACGATCCAGGCCTGATCTTCGCGGCCGTGCGACTGGTGCGTTGCGAAGCTGCCCTTTATCTGGCGCTGAGTGCCAGCTCACCCTTCCTCGCCGGCGAATGCTGCCAGCACCATTCTCAGCGGTGGCATCAGTTCCCTCTGACGCCGAGCTCCGTGCCTCTGTTCCATGACCACGACCACTACATCGCTTGGGTGCTGGAACAGTTATCCAGCGGTGCGATGTGGAACGAGCGCCATCTCTGGACGTCGGTCCGGCCCAATGGTCCACGCCGTCCGTATGAGCTCAATCGCTTGGAGCTGCGCATCTGCGATCTCGTCACGGATCCGGTTGAACTGCTCGCGATCACCGCTCTGCTCGAGTTGCGCATCCAGCAGTTGATCCGCGAGCCCGAACGGCTGGATCCCCTGGCAGCGAGCCCCCTGTCTGCGGAGCAGCTGATGAACTTGGCGGATACCAACGATGCAGCGGCGGCGGGCAACAGCCTCCAGGCCACCCTGCGTCATTGGCAAACCGGTGATCCAGTGCAGTGCTCCGACTGGATTCGGAACCTGGTTCGCGAGCTGCGACCCCTTGCCGACGAGCTGGCGATGACGCCCCATCTGTCGGTGATCGAGGCCATGCTCACCGCTGGCAATCAAGCCATGCAATGGCTGAAGCAGGTCCAAGCTGGAGCGTCCATCAGTGATTTGATCCGCGATGGAGCCCTGGCCATGGAACGTCAGGAGCAGACCCAGAGACCCTCTTTGGGATGATCATGGCCAGACCCACTCCAGATCCAGCATCGATGCCCCAGCCCACCACAACTGCACCCGAGGGCGATCAGGCCCGGGCCAATGGTGGGGACGCCGTTGCTGGTCGCTTGCTGCAACAGCGTCTGGAGCTCGTGGAAGACCTCTGGCAAACCGTTCTACGCAGTGAATGTCCCGCCGAACAGAGCGAACGTTTGCTGCGCCTCAAACAGCTGAGCGATCCTGTTGCGCTCGAAGGGCGCGATGGCAGCAGCACCAGCGACGCGATTGTGGCCCTGATCAAGGCCATGGATCTCTCGGAAGCGATCGCCGCGGCCCGAGCGTTTTCGCTCTACTTCCAGCTGATCAACATCCTCGAACAGCGCATCGAGGAAGACAGCTATCTCGACAGCCTCACCCCCGGCATCCAGGCGAAGGGGCTGGAGGCCGGAGCCGACAAAGACGCCTTTGATCCCTTCGCCCCACCCCTGGCCAGCCAAACCAATCCGGCCACCTTCGGGGAACTGTTTCAGCGACTCAGACGGCTGAACGTTCCTCCAGCGCAGGTGGAAGCGCTCCTTCAAGAGCTGGACATCCGCCTGGTGTTCACAGCGCACCCCACTGAAATCGTGCGTCATACGGTGCGCCACAAGCAGCGGCGTGTGGCGACGCTGCTGCAGCGGCTTCAGTCCGACCACACGGTTTCTCTGCAAGAGCGTGAGAATCTCCGCCAACAGTTGGAAGAGGAAATCCAACTGTGGTGGCGCACCGATGAACTGCACCAGTTCAAACCAACTGTGCTTGACGAGGTCGATTCCACCCTCCATTACTTCCAGCAGGTGCTGTTCGATGCGATGCCTCAGATGCGGCGTCGGCTCACGTCAGCGCTGAGCAGCAGCTACCCCGACGTCCGTTTCCCACAGGCCTCGTTCTGCACCTTCGGCTCCTGGGTCGGCTCCGATCGCGACGGAAATCCATCGGTGACCCCGGCCATCACCTGGCGAACCGCTTGCTATCAGCGGCAACTGATGCTCGAGCGCTACGTCAGCTCGGTCGGAGACCTGCGCAATCAGCTGAGCATCTCCATGCAATGGAGTCAGGTCGGCGCACCACTTCTGGAATCCCTGGAGATGGATCGCCTCCGCTTCCCGGAGATCTACGAAGAGCTCGCAGCGCGGTACCGGCTGGAGCCCTATCGGCTGAAACTCAGTTACGTCCTCGAGCGTCTGCAGCTGACGCTAAAGCGCAACAACCAACTCGCCGAAGCCGGGTGGCAGTCTCCCCAGGACGTCGACGATGGGTCCGCCAGCCCACTACCCAATGGCGATCCGCTGCACTACAGCACCATTGACGAATTCCGGATCGATCTGGAACTGATCCGCAACAGCCTCGTCAGCACGGAGCTGAGTTGTGAACCCCTGGAAACCCTGCTGCACCAGGTGCACATCTTCGGGTTCTCCCTCGCCAGCCTGGACATCCGGCAGGAGAGCACCCGCCACAGCGACGCCATCGACGAACTGACCCGGTATCTGCAACTGGAGACGGCCTATGGCGAGATGACTGAAGCCGAACGGGTCAGCTGGCTGCTCAAGGAGTTGGCCACCCGTCGCCCCCTGATTCCTGCCGCCGTCGACTGGAGTGCCGCCACCGCTGAGACCATTGCAGTCTTCCGGATGCTGCAGCGTCTCCAGGCTGAATTCGGCCAACGGATCTGCAACACCTATGTGATTTCAATGAGTCACACCGCCTCCGACCTTCTGGAGGTGATGCTGCTCGCGAAGGAGGCTGGTCTTGTGGACCCCCTGGGCGGCCATGCCTCCCTGCTGGTGGTGCCCTTGTTCGAGACCGTGGAAGACCTCCAGCGTGCTCCCGGTGTGATGGAGAACCTGCTGGAGACCGAGCTGTACCGCAAGCTGCTTCCTTTGACGGGAGCGCAGCACCTTCCCCTGCAGGAATTGATGCTCGGCTATTCCGATAGCAATAAGGATTCCGGCTTCCTTTCCAGCAACTGGGAGATTCACCAGGCCCAGATCGCTCTTCAGGACCTCGGCAGCCGCCATGGTGTTGCCCTGCGCCTCTTCCACGGCCGCGGCGGTTCCGTCGGTCGTGGGGGTGGCCCCGCCTATCAAGCGATCCTGGCTCAACCAAGCGGAACGCTCCAAGGTCGGATCAAGATCACCGAGCAGGGCGAAGTTCTGGCCTCGAAGTACAGCCTGCCCGAGCTGGCGCTGTACAACCTCGAAACCCTCACCACGGCGGTGGTGCAAAACAGCCTGGTCACCAACCAACTGGATGCCACCCCCAGCTGGAATCAACTCATGGCTCGACTGGCGACGCGGTCTCGCGAGCACTACCGGGCCCTGGTGCACGACAACCCCGATCTGGTGGCGTTTTTCCAGCAGGTCACACCCATCGAAGAAATCAGCAAGCTGCAAATTTCCAGCCGGCCAGCCCGTCGCAAATCCGGCGCCAAGGACCTGTCCAGCCTCAGAGCGATCCCTTGGGTCTTCGGCTGGACCCAGAGCCGCTTTCTGCTGCCCAGCTGGTTCGGCGTCGGCACCGCCCTCGCCAGTGAGATGGACTCAGATCCAGAGCAACTCGATCTACTCCGCCGCCTGCATCAACGCTGGCCCTTCTTCCGGATGCTGATCTCCAAAGTGGAGATGACCCTCTCCAAGGTGGATCTCGATCTGGCTCGTCATTACATGACCAGTCTGGGAGCTGCCGAAAACCGCGAGTCCTTTGAGCGCATCTTCCAGGTCATTGCCGACGAGTACACGCTGACCCGCAAGCTCGTGCTTCAGATCACTGGGCAATCAAGGCTGCTCGCCGCCGATCAGGGGTTGCAGCTGTCCGTTGATCTGCGGAACCGCACCATCGTCCCCCTCGGCTTCCTCCAGGTGGCTCTGCTCAAGCGCCTCCGCGATCAGAACCGTCAGCCACCCATGAGCGAGTCGGCCAGCTCCAGTGATGACGGCCGCACCTACAGCCGCAGCGAGCTACTCCGCGGAGCACTGCTGACCCTGAATGGCATCGCCGCTGGAATGCGCAACACCGGCTGACCCTTGCTCCCTTTCCTTCAACAGGCCTCAACGCCGACTGTGCCCGATGGCTTTCGGATTGAAACCTCCGAACGGCCGTCTCCAGCCAAACTGAATGCCCTGCTTCAGGCCTGCGGCGAATCCACCCATGACGAGCAGCGTTGGCTGCTGGCCCTGGAACGCAGCGTCTGGCACCTCAGCATTCTGGATAGCTCCAGTGGTGAACTGGTTGGCTTTGTCCGTGCCACCAGTGACCTGGCCCTGAACGCCAACCTGTGGAACCTCTGTGCACGCCCTGGAGCCCATCAAGACCAGCTGCTGGCGGTCCTGGTGCATCGCTCCCTGCACATGCTGCGCCGCGACCTTCCGGGCTGCAGTTTGTCGATCTCCGCTCCGGCCAACACCGTCGAAGCCCTTGAAAAACAGGGATTTGTGATTGACCCAACCGGAATCAGAGCCATGGGGCTGCGGCTGCAGTCACCCTGACCTGACCCTCTGAAAGAACACGAGCATGGAGGGACTCGAACCCCCGACCCTCAGAACCGGAATCTGATGCTCTATCCAACTGAGCTACATGCCCACTGACCGGTCAAAGACCGCAGCAGAAGAGATGACCTCAGGCCCTCTCGTTATGGGTACCTTACCCACACGTCGCACCTGATCCCATCCGGCTTCACAAGCTCCAGCTCCAGGGGTTCCGGAACCATGAACGGCTGGAGCTGACGCTGACCGAGCCCCGGCTGCTGGTGATCGGCCCCAACGGCATCGGCAAATCCAACCTGCTGGAAGCGGTTGAGCTGCTCGGCAGCCTGCGGTCCCACCGCTGCAGCAACGATCGGGATTTGATTCAGTGGGATCAACCCCGGGCCCTGCTGCGGGCTTTCGTCGGTGAGGAAGGCGATCAACTGGAGCTCGAACTTCGACGCAGCGGTGGGCGACAAGCCCGACGCAATGGCAAGACGCTGGAGCGACAGCTGGACCTGATCGGCCCCCTGCGCTGCATTGGATTCAGTGCGCTGGATCTGGATCTGGTACGCGGCGAACCAGCTCTGCGCCGCCAGTGGCTGGACCGCGTTGTCCTCCAACTGGAACCGGTCTATGCCGATCTGATCAGTCGTTACGGCCGTCTGCTGCGCCAACGCGCCCAATTGTGGCGGCAGAGAAGCGGACGACACCAGGACCATGGGGCATTGCTCGATGCCTTCGATGTGCAGATGGCCCTGGTGAGCACCCGAATCCATCGACGCCGACAACGGGCCCTACGACGCCTCGAACCCATTGCCGCCCGCTGGCAGACCTATCTGAGCAAGGGCGATGAAAACCTGCAGCTGACCTATGCCCCCGGCAGTCGTTTGGGAAACGAAGATGCAGAAGAACCCTGGCGGCTGTCGATTGAAGAGCAACTCAAAGCGCAGCGGGCCGATGAAGAGCGCCTGGGCAATTGCAGGGTCGGCCCCCATCGCGATGAAATTGCCCTGATGCTTGACGGTCAACCCGCCCGTCGCTTCGGATCAGCTGGACAGCAGCGCAGTCTTGTACTGGCCTTGAAGCTGGCCGAACTGGAACTGGTCACGGACCTCTGCGGCGAACCGCCGCTGCTGCTGCTGGACGATGTACTGGCCGAACTCGATCCGAACCGCCAGCAATTGTTGCTGGATGCGGTGGGGCATCGGCATCAATGCCTGATCAGCGCCACGCACCTGGATGGATTCGAAGGGGGTTGGCGCAAGCACGCTCAGATCGTCGAGCGCCGTGAACTGGAACAGTCCGTGACATCAGATAAAGTCTAGAGCTGTTTTTTCTCCGCCTGATGGAGCAAGGCTTCTCTGATCTGCATCCCAATCCGGGATGGGGGGGCATGACAACAATCGAACCGACTGACATGGTCGGCAAGCACTGCATCCTCGAGCTCTACGACTGCGACACGGGTCTGCTCGATGACGAAGCCTTTCTGAGGACCACCATCACGACAGCAGCGAAGCGTGCTGGTGCCACTCTGCTCAATCTGATCACACACCGTTTCGAACCCCAAGGCGTCACCGGCCTGGCGCTTCTAGCGGAATCACACATCTCCATTCACACCTGGCCCGAATCGGGCTACGCCGCGATTGATGTGTTCACTTGCGGGGATCACACCATGCCCGAGCAGGCCTGTGAGGTTCTCCGTCAGGAGCTGAAAGCCGGCCGGCACGCCCTCAAAAGTTTCCTCAGGGAAACTCCAGCCGCCATCGCAACCAGTCAGCGCGAGCCGCTCAGCTGCGATTGAGCTTTCCGCTCACCAGACCTTCCAGATCAAGGCTCACCGAGGTGAAGCCCATGGTCAGGAAGGTCTCAACCAAGTTGGATTGATCAACCAGATCCAGCACCGCCCGCAGACGATCAGCGGGCACTTCGATGCGTGCAGCAGTGCCCTGACAGCGCACCCGCACCCGTGTGAAGCCACGGGTGATCAACCAGGCTTCAGCCCGACCCACCCGGTGCAGTCGCTCCGCGGAGATCGTGTCGCCGTAGGGGAAGCGGGACGCCAGGCAGGGCTGTGCCGGTTTATCCCACCACGGCAATCCCAGGGCATGGGACAACTTGCGCACCGTGGCCTTATCGACGGCCAATTCAGCTAAGGGAGAACGCACCCCAGCCTCGCGGGCAGCCTGAATGCCCGGACGGTGATCCCCGAGATCATCCAGATTCACCCCATCCACAACCTGGGCATCCCCGGCAGCGGCGGCAATCGGCGCCAGATGGCGATGCAGTTCCCGCTTGCAAGCGAAGCAGCGATCCTCTGGATTGGCGCTGTACTGAGGATCATCCAGCTCCTGGGTCCGACATTCCTGATGACGGATCCCGATCCAGGCGGCCTGAGCACGGGCCTCGTCCAGCAGATGCGGAGCCAGCGCCGGCGACACCCCGGTGATGGCGAGGGCCGCTGACCCTTTCTGCTCAAAGGCCAGCGTGGCCACCAAGGCGCTGTCCACCCCTCCTGAGTAGGCCACACACACACCATCCATCGACTGGAACCATTGGCGCAGCCGATCCAGCTGAGCAGCCTCGTTCTCGGACAGAGATTCCAGAAGGCGGAACATCGAGGCGTGCGGTGGAACGATCTATGTAGGCTCCAACCGTAAGAGCCTTGGCCATGCCCCGAAGCATCGGGATCGTCACAGCAGCGGACAGCCGCGAACGCAGCCACGGTCAGCTGCACATCTATGACGGTGAGGGCAAAGGCAAGAGCCAGGCCGCCCTTGGCGTTGTGCTACGCACCATTGGCCTCGGCATCTGCGAACAACGGCAGACCCGTGTCCTTCTGCTGCGGTTTCTCAAGGGCCCAGGTCGGGCCTACGACGAGGACGCAGCCATTGAAGCCCTGCAACAGGGCTTCCCCCATCTGATCGATCACCTGCGCACCGGCCGCGCCGATCACTTCACGGCCGAGGAAGCCACGCGATTCGATCGCGATGAAGCCCAACGGGGTTGGGTGATCGCGAAGGGCGCCATCGCCAGTGCGCTCTATTCGGTGGTGGTGCTCGATGAATTGAATCCCGTGCTCGAACTCGGGTTGCTCGATGTCGATGACGTCGTGCGCACCCTCGATTCCCGACCCGCCGGGATGGAAATCATCATCACGGGACGCGCCGCACCGGCCACCTTGGTGCGATCGGCCGACCTGCACTCCGAAATGCGGGCCCATCGACGCCCCGGCCTCGACGACGATCGCGTGGTGCCGCTCAACGTGAGCAGCGGAATCGAGATCTACACCGGTGAAGGCAAAGGAAAATCAACGAGTGCCCTGGGCAAGGCACTCCAGGCCATCGGGCGCGGCATCAGCCAAGACAAAAGCCATCGGGTGTTGATTCTTCAATGGCTGAAAGGAGGTAGCGGTTACACCGAAGATGCGGCCATCGCCGCCCTGCGCGAAAGCTATCCCCACCTGGTGGACCACCTGCGATCGGGCCGCGACGCAATTGTGTGGCGCGGCCAACAGCAGCCCATCGATTACGTGGAAGCCGAACGAGCCTGGGAGATTGCCCGGGCTGCAATTTCCAGCGGGCTCTACAAAACAGTGATTCTTGATGAGCTCAACCCAACGGTTGATCTGGAACTGCTGCCGGTCGAACCGATCATGCAGACCCTGCTGCGAAAGCCCGCTGAAACCGAAGTGATCATCACCGGGCGCTGCAAAAACCCTCCGGCGTACTTCGATCTGGCCAGCATTCATTCCGAGATGGTGTGCCACAAGCACTACGCCGAGCAGGGCGTGGATCTCAAGCGCGGCGTCGATTACTGAGCGTCACGTCAATACCGCGCCATGGTGGGATCCACCTGATCAGCCCAGGCATCAATCCCCCCCGCCACGTTGATCGCCGCAATGCCCTGCTCGGCCAGCAACGAGGCGGCCCGTGCGGAGCGGCCACCGGCTTTGCAATGGACATACAAACGACCGCCACGGGCAAGCTCACGCAGCTGCGCGATCGCCTCACCGCTCTCGATCGAGCCCAGGGGAATCAGCTGAGCCGCAGGGATACGACAAACCTCGGCTTCGGGGGGATTGCGCACATCCACCAGCACCAGGCCCTCAGCGTCAGCGTCGAGCATCGCCTTGAGTTCAACGACGGAAATGCTGTCCACAGCCACGGAACGTTCAGCGCAAACCTGGCCGTAGTCAACCAGTTCCCTGATCGGGGCACGAGACGGATCCCGCTGCAGGCGCAATTCGCGGAAGCGCATCGACAGGGCATCGACCACCAACAGGCGACCATCCAGGGGGGAACCGATCCCGGTGATCACCTTGATCGCCTCAGTGGCCTGAATCATCCCGATCAACCCCGGCATCACACCCATCACCCCCGCGGCTGAACAGGAGGGCACAGCCCCCGGCGGCGGCGGTTCGGGCAACAGGTCGCGGTAATTCGGACTCTGCGCGGTGAGATTGAACACACTGGCCTGGCCATCAAAGCGCTGCACAGAGCCGTAAATCAGCGGCTTCCCCAGCAACACGCAGGCATCGTTGATCAGATATCGGCTGGGGAAGTTATCGGTGCCGTCACAGACCAGGTCATAGCCGGCGATGAGATCCAGGGCGTTATCGATGGCCAGCATCGTGTCGTGCAGATCAACCCGGCAACCAGGGTTCAGCGCCTGAATCCGCGCCGATGCGGAGCGGGCTTTGGAACGGCCGATCCATTCCGTGGAATGAATCACCTGACGCTGCAGGTTCGACTCCTCCACCACATCGGCGTCAACGATGCCGATGCGACCAACCCCCGCCGCGGCCAGATACAGGAGCAGAGGTGCTCCAAGCCCACCACTGCCGACGCAGAGCACCGCAGCATCCCGCAAGCGCCTCTGACCAGCCTCACCCACCTCGGGCAACAGGAGATGGCGCGAATAACGCTGACGTTCAGCAGCACTGAGCGGCTGTTGAGACGGCTCTGGGGCAGGCATCACAGACCGGAAGCCAGTTCAGTGTCCCAAACCTGCACGGGAACGGACACAACGGCATCCCCCCCAGGGAGCCACCAAGCGGCCGGCGCACCCGAGCGGTCCAGGATCACGGTGACCAAGGCCGGATCCGCCAGCGCACAGTCCAGCTCCGATGGCTGCTGGCCGCCATCGGGGTGGGAATGGGCTACCCCAACAACCCGCAAGCAGCGCAGGCGAGCCCAGCGCTGGGCAGCGATCTGTTCACGGGGATCGAGAGCAAAACGCCGATGACGCTGATCGGGCAGAGCCCAGACGTTGCGACATGGCCAGATCGTTTGGACGCAGACCGATCGATCCGGGGCCTGACCTCCGAGCAGCAGAGCACAGCCTTCCTCCGGGGCCACCGCAGCCAAATCCGAGCGGAGAACGGTGAGGCAACCGCCATCGAACCGGATCAGGGTTGGCGGTATCGCGGCCCTATCGATACGCTCTGCAGACATTGTTTGGATTTGTTGCCCCAATGAGCGACTCCACCGGATTGAAGGACCCCGTGAGCGAAGCCAGTTCGGTCAACGCAACGCCCTCTGTTGAAGAGGGTGCGTCCTTCAGTGAGCGCTACGGCGAAGTGGTCGGCAAAATCAATGACACCCTCGACCAGGTTGATTGGAACCAGATGGGTCGCATCGGCAAGATTGTCGGCATCTTCGCTGCCGTCATCGTTGCCCAAATCCTGATCAAGGGCATCCTCGACACCATCAACCTGCTGCCGGTGGTTCCCGGTCTGCTGGAACTCCTCGGGTTGGTGGTCGTTGGCCAGTGGAGCTGGAAGAATCTCACCACCAGCGATAAGCGCTCTGTGTTGGTGCAGCGCATTCAGAGCCTGCGTCAGGAATATCTCGGCTGATCGGGTCAGAGCAGCTGCCGGGCCAGTGCCTTGAGCATGTCCCGGCTCTGCCGCTCATAAGACCCACCGAACAAATTGGCGTGGTTGAGGCTGTGATACAGGTTGTAGAGGTCAACGCGTTGATTCGCCTCTATCCGTGACGGCATCACCTCGTTGTAGCCGGCATAAAAAGAGTGGCTGAACCCGCCAAACAGTCGGGTCATCGCCAGATCCACTTCTGGATCGGCCCACCAGGCGGCGGGGTCGTACAGCGCCCCACGACCATCCTGCAAACATCCGGCATTGCCCCCCCAAAGGTCACCATGGACCAGCGCGGGCTGAAGCTCCAGCTGGTTCAAAGTCACCGCCACGGCCTCAAGCAGGGGCTCTAGGTCCGCAAGCCTGAGCCCCCATCGGCTTGCATCTTTGAGTTGAGGGCGCAGCCGCAGCTCAACGAACGCATCACCCCAGCGGTCGCACCAACCGCCGGGCTGACGCCCCGAACCGATAAAACCATCGCGATGCCAGCCGAAGCGGCCAGGACTCGCTGACGCCGACTGGCGGTGCAGTTGAGCCAAGCCCCGCCCCAGGGCGGACTGATCACCAGCGCCGAGGTCCAGCCAGGGCAAGACGAGCACGGCGCCGGAGGGCAACACCCACGCGCCGATCGGGCGTGGAACCACGAGCGTCGTGGCATCGGCATGGTCATGCAGAGCTTCAAGGCCCTCCGACTCCACCGAGAACATCGGCAGGACCGATGCCGCACCGGCTTTGACAAACACCCGTTCGCCGCTGCTGAAATCCACCGCGAACGCCTGATGAATACAGCCCCCTCCCACCGGGAGCGCCGCGCTGATCTCTTGCCCGGGGAACGGCCCATCAGCCGCCACCAGCTCGCGGAACAAAGCGTCGTTCATCACAGCGGAGTCAGCCGCTTGTCAGCATGGCCCGATGACCGATTCCAGGGTGCTTGTCATCGGCGGGGGCATCGCCGGACTCACAGCCACAGCGTTGCTGGCCCGAGAGGGCGTTCCGGTGACGCTGCTGGAAGCACACCACCAGACGGGTGGCTGCGCAGGCACCTTTCGGCGAGGGCCGTGGACCTTCGATGTGGGCGCCACACAGGTGGCGGGGCTCGAACCCGGGGGCAGCCATGAACGCCTGTTCCGTCATCTCGATGTGCCCCTGCCGGACGCTGAGATCCTTGATCCTGGGTGCCTGGTCGACCTCGATGACGGCAGCCCACCGATTCCGCTTTGGCATGACCCCGTTCGCTGGCAGCACGAACGTGACACCCAGTTCCCAGGGAGTGCACGGTTCTGGGCACTCTGCGCGGCGATTCATGCCAGCAACTGGGACTTCGCAGGGCGCGACCCGGTGGTCACGCCGCGAACGCTCTGGGACTGGCGACAACTGGTCAGTGCCCTGCGACCGGCAACCATCGCCTCCGGTCTGCTGACCACCCTGACCATCGCCGACCTGCTGACACTCTGCGGCTGTCAGCAGGATCGGCGGCTGCGGCGTTTTCTCGACCTGCAACTCAAGCTCTACTCCCAGGAGCCTGCGGATCGCACAGCGGCCCTGTACGGCGCCACCGTGCTGCAGATGGCACAAGCACCCCTTGGGCTCTGGCATCTGCAGGGCTCCATGCAAATCCTCAGTGACCGGCTGCTCGCCGCCATCGCCCGCGATGGCGGCCAGGTGTTGCTGCGGCACCGGGTGAGCCGACTGGCACGTGAGGCCGACCACTGGTTGGTCCAGGCCTCGAACGGTGCTGGAGAGCTCGTCGAGCATCGGGCCGGCGACGTGATCTGCAGCCTTCCTCCTCAGACCCTGCCATCGCTGCTGGCCGCCGACGCCATGCCAGCGAGCTATCGCCAACGACTCGACCGCTTACCCCAACCCAGTGGCGCCCTCGTGCTGTACAGCGTGGTGCGCCGCGATGCACTGCCCAGCGACTGTCCTGGACACCTCCAGAAGGGATGCGACAGCCCAGGGTCCCTGTTCGTCTCGATCAGTCGTGAGGGCGACGGGCGCGCTCCAACCGGCCAGGCGACGTTGATCGCCAGTGTGTTCACCCCCACCGCGGACTGGTGCAGCCTGCCCGAACCGCAGTACCAGGAGCGCAAGCAACGCGCCATGGAGGAGATTCAGGCTGAGCTCAGCCACTGGCTGGGTTTCAACGACGATGCCTGGCTACACCAGGAGTTGGCCACACCCCGTGGCTTTGCTGGCTGGACTGGGCGACCCGAGGGCATCGTCGGAGGACTGGGTCAACATCCCACCCGATTTGGCCCGTTCGGCCTGGCCGGCCGGACGCCGCTGGAGGGCCTCTGGCTCTGCGGTGACAGCCTGCATCCAGGTGAAGGCACAGCGGGAGTCAGCCTGTCGGCGCTGAACGCTTGTCGGCAATTGATGGAACAACGCGGGCACCCCCTGACCGTTCAACCCTGAAGCCCCCGGCTCGGGCGGGGCACCCCTCAAACGCTGGGCTGATCGACACGGGCGAGGAAGCTGGGACGCAGGCTCTGGGTACGGGCCAGCTCCTTGCCGAGCTGCTCCCAGTTCTGCTTCATCACCGCATCTTCCAGCTGCTCAAGACTCCAGCGATAAGCCGCCAGACCCTTGAGGACGGCATCCCGGTTACCAGACGCCATCGCGACGCCCAGATCCGGATTTCCCCCTCCGACCCGGGAGGTGTCCGCAAACCCGCTGGAGGCCAGCTCCATGGCGAGCCGCCGGATCTCTGGATCCCGTTCGTCACCAGCGGCCCGCAGCAACGCTGCGCTGACCAACACCGGCACGTGGGAAATCAGAGCCACAGCTTGATCGTGCTGCGCGGCGGAGGCGACGGTCCAGCTGCTCCCCAGAGCAGCCGCCAACTCCCGAATCAGCCGAAGCGCTGCAGGATCCGTCTGGGCATCCGGTGTCGCAATCCAGGGACGGCCCCGAAAGAGCCCGGCGAAACCGGCCTCGACCCCAGCCTCTGCTGTTCCGGCCATCGGATGACTGGCCACAAAGCGGGGATGCAGAGCACGCCAGACCTCCAGTACCGGAGCTTTCACCGAACCCACATCCGTGATCACCGCCGTCGACGGCAAAGCCGCAACCAAGGCTGGATCCGGATCCAGCAGACGTGCGATCGGCAAGGCAAGGATCACCAGGTCACAACCAGCAAGACAGGCAGGATCCGTGCTGACCTGCTGGGCCAAACCACGGGCCAACGCGCGTTCGGCGGTCACCTGCCGATGCACCAGACCCTGAACCTCCCAGCCCAAAGCCTGCAGATCCAACCCGAGCGAGCCGCCGATCAAACCCAGCCCAACCACTCCTGCCCGTCGCTGATCGGCCATCGCTCATCGCTGCTCTGGCGGCCATGTTGATCGATGGATTGCCATGAACCATGGCCTTCCATCCCCCTGCCTAGGGTTCACCGATGCTTGAAGCCCAGGCCCATCAACAACTCAAGAGCTTGCTTCGGCAAGACGATGGGGCCTGGCCGCACCAACTCACCCTGAGCCGCCTGGTCGGCCGCAGCCTGCGCCGTCGCGATCAAACCCTGATCCACCTGAGTCCGGACAGCCGGGATCGCTGGTGGCTCGGGCTGCTGGTTCCTCTGTGTCTGAAGGCGAGCCACTGCGTTCTTGTGCTCAACCAGCGACAGCGCGAACGCCTGCTGCAGATTGAGCTGCCGAAACTGCGCAACCAGGGGGTGCCGCTGCCTTGCTGGGATGGTCCATCGCCGCCGCCCGGAGACCAGCTTTGGCTGCTCGGCACCAGTGGACTGATTCGCGCCCATCACGAGGGATGGCTCGAGGGACGCCAACTGCTGATCCCCGATGTGGACCAGCTCAGCCGACGACTGAGGCGCAGCCTCACCATCCGGATCGACACCCACCACTGGGAGATCCTCCGTCGAGCACACCCTCAGGCGGATCGGCTCCTGCTCGATCTCCACGAGCGTTTAAGTCGGCGCCTGTTCCGTGATGTCACCCACCGCAATGGACGCCTGCGTATGGAAGGTGCCGATCTTCAGGCCCTGAAGGATCTGTTGCAGCTTCTGCAGCCCTCCCCAGACCCCTGGGGACAGCTGCTGCAGACCGATGCC
The DNA here is from genome assembly GCA_049619435.1 of Synechococcus sp. Lineage (GTDB taxonomy): Bacteria > Cyanobacteriota > Cyanobacteriia > PCC-6307 > Cyanobiaceae > Parasynechococcus. The sequence continues at coordinate 32,304 of JBMZMY010000004.1, read as the reverse complement.
GATGGGTGGGTGAGCTGGGCTGTGCTGGACCACAGCCTTCTGCAGTGGAGCTGGCGGCTGGCACCACTGGAGCCATTGCAGCACCTGCGGGGACTGTTGCGGGATCAGCCGACGCTGCTGCTGAGCTGCATCGGCAAAACCAGCCATCTCGATCAGGAATTACACGACGCGGGCTTCGAGGCCGATGTCGCCGCGACGCTTGGCGACAGTGCGTTCCAGGAGCCGGTCCCGATCTATGCGCCGCGGCATCAACCGCTCCCCAACACCGAGATCTATGCCGAGCATCTGCTGGATCACTGCCGCCGCCTGGTGCTTGGGCGCCGTGGCCTGACGGTGATTCTTCTCGATGACAGCCCCCTACGGCTGGGACTCACCAGTGCCCTGGCCGCAGAATTCGGCAGCCGCGTCAAGGAGGAGGCCACAGCACCGGAGCCGAACGGGGTGATCAGTGCCCGCTGGAGCTGGTGGCTCAAGCATCAGCACCAACTTCCTCAGCCGGAGCAGCTGATTGTGGGCCTGCTGCCGATCGCCAGCCTCACCTCACCCCTCACCGCCGCACGCGTGGAACGCATGAAGCGGAACGGTGACGACTGGTTCCGAAATCTGCTGCTGCCCGAAGCACTCAGCCTGCTACCCGCCGCCGTTGCACCACTGCGACAAAGCGGAGGGAGGCTGGCCATCCTGGATGGCCGCTTACGTGGTCGCCGTTGGGGCGATCAGGTGCTGACGGCCCTGGAACCCTGGGTCCCTCTGCACAGGCTGCTGCCCGACTGATCAAGGTCCTTAATCTGGGGACCCAGGGTTCAAATTGATGGGAGAAGCACGCCGACGGGCCGCCCAGGGACTGCCGCCCCGCCAGGCAAAGTCCAGCAAAGCCAAGGACACCTCCCCCAGGGTTGTGCCCTGGCTTCCCCTGACCCAGAACCAGACCCGGCAGTTCATGGCTGTGACCACACGGGGAGCCTGGATCGGCATCGGTGGCCTGGTGTTGTTCTGGATCATCGTCCGCTTCATCGGCCCCGCCGCGGGCTGGTGGAACCTCGCGGATATGCCCTGAGAACGCGGTCGAACCGCCATCCCAGACAGGTCACCCCGAAATCAAAAGAAAACCTTTAGCCTGATTCTCAAAGAGACTCAGTCATGTTTCTGCGCCTTGCTGAGCACTATCGGTCGCTCATTCAAGATCTCGTCCTCAGCCTTCAGGCGCTGGCCACAGGACTCCAGGCGAATGGCATTTCGGCCGCCTGCTACGTCTGCGGGACGATGCAGGACAACCAAGGAGCTTCGTTTGTCGCTGAAATCGGCGAACAGCACCTGATCCGCTTTCAAGTCTCCGACTGCGGCATCAGCTGGGTGGAATCCCGCAATGGCCATGAGTTGGTGAAGCTGGAGGGCGGCGAGGCTATTCAAGAGCTGCACCGCATTGCCGAACGGCTGCGGCATCAGTCCAGTACCGGGATGCCGCAGAGCGACATCCCGAGCGCAATCTGAATCAGGAGGCAGGCGACGCACCAGAGGCAGACGACCCCGCCGCCTTGAGATCCGCCTTCTTCTCTTGCTGACTCGTGCGCGCAGCAGCCGCCAGCGGACGCATGGAATTCGCCGTCACCTCAGAGCCCTCGGTGAGCTTCTGCCGCACCAGCGTTTCGATGGTTTCAGCAGTCTCCGGGTTTTGCTCCATCCAGGTGATGGTGTTATCCCGCCCCTGGCCGATGTTGTCGCCTTCGTAGCTGTACCAGGCGCCCTTTCGAACGACGACACCCGTCTCTTCCGCCAGATCGAGCAAACAGCCGAGTGTGCTGATGCCTCGCCCAAACAGGATGTCGAATTCCGCAATCCGAAACGGTGGAGCCACTTTGTTCTTGGCCACCTTCACCTTGGCCCGGATGCCGAATTCTTCCGTGCCTTTCTTCAACGTTTGAATCCGGCGGATATCCAGACGCACGGAGGCATAAAACTTGAGTGCGTTACCACCAGTGGTCGTCTCGGGGTTGCCATAGGTCACACCGATCTTGAGGCGTAACTGGTTGAGGAAGATCACCGTGCAACCGGATTTGCCGATGTTGCCAGTGATCTTGCGCATCGCCTGGCTCATCAGACGCGCCTGGCTGCCCACCGCCAGATCCCCCATCTCTCCTTCGATCTCCGCACGGGGCGTCAGCGCAGCGACGGAGTCGACCACAACGATGTCCACCGCAGCGGAACGCACCAGCTGATCAACGATCTCCAGCGCCATTTCACCGGTGTCCGGCTGGGAGACCAGCAGATTTTCGATATCCACCCCGAGGGACGCGGCATAGACCGGATCAAGGGCATGCTCCGCGTCGACGAACGCCGCAACACCGCCACGCTTCTGCACCTCGGCAATCGCGTGCAGTGTCAGCGTGGTTTTACCGGAACTTTCCGGGCCATAGATCTCAACCACCCGACCTTTGGGGTAGCCACCGCCGAGGGCCAGATCAAGGGTGAGCGCCCCGGTGGAGATCGTTTCCACCCGCATCCGGGAGGCATCCCCAAGGCGCATGATCGAGCCTTTGCCGAAATTGCGCTCGATCTGACCGAGCACCAGATTCAGCGCTTTGTCGCGCTCTCCGGGACGACCATCCGTGGCGCGGGACTCAGAACCGGAGGGGGCGGATTTCATCTCAACGGGCATGACAGCAACCTGAAGCTAAGGAACGAGAGATCCAATGCCACAGGAGCGCCGAATCGTCTCAGGTAGTACACACGTACGCTAGCGAATCAGGGCCACTGCGCCAAGGGGCGAGCAAGGTCTTCGGGGTCGATCCGATGAATGCCGTCCGGCAGGTCGAGGACATCCTCCGGCTTGAGATAGCCCCAGCTCACCAACAGACAGGTCAACCGCTCCAATCCGGGCGTGGCGCGCACCGTCTCCAGGGTGGCGCGTCGATCCTCAACAAAGGCACGCAATGCTCGTTCCTGCTGGAGACGGAGCAAGACCTCAGGCTTGGCCCCATCCTCACGCCCGTACAAACGCCAGGGCTGCAATCCCAGGCCATCGAGCAACTCTGCGGTGAATGACGCTCCCTTGGTCGTGAGCACCGCCCAATCAATCCCTTCGGCAGCAAAGGAGCGCAACCGTTCCACAACTCCGGGGAATGGGCGATGCAAGGCCAGCCACTGACCGCGATCGGTGGCCAGGGCATCGTCCCGGGTGCGATCGAGAGCCTGCTGCAACGCCTCCGGAGCCACAGCCAAACGCTCCATCGCATGGCGCTGCTTCAACGCATAGTCGGCCACCCACTCCCCGACATCAATGCGCTCCAACTCAGCCGCCAGCAGCACCATTTCCCAGCCGTGATGGACCCAGGGCCGCAGCTGCCGAAACACCAAGGGAACAGCAACCGGCAGGTCAGCCTTCAAAGCTGGCCACAACATTCCAGCCGCGTGGCGGGCACTCCACCAGTACTCCTCCATGCCGTCAACAATGACGCCGTCGAAGTCGAAGACAAGGAGAGCGCGATGAGTCATTCAAAACTGGGCCGCTAGGATTCGAACCTAGGAATGGCGGGACCAAAACCCGCTGCCTTACCACTTGGCGACGGCCCAATGTTCCGGACTGCTCCGCTTGCTTGCAGAGCACCGGCGTCTCAATAGTTACCCACAACGGCGTCACCTTCGTCAATCCATTGGGGACTGTTACTGCTCCTAGGGCGGGAAAACACGGAGCCGACAGGTGTCATCCGAGCCGAACTCATCGCTCCGCAATTGATATCTGCTGATCAGATCTTCCTGCATCTGACGCACACGCTTGGTCCGCGGCAGGAGTTCCACGGGACGGCCGTGGGGCACCACCACCTGCTCCACGGCCAGACGGCATTCCTCAAGGGCAGCCAGGGCGTCATCGAGCGACCCTGGATCCGGGCGTGGCTCCACGGACGCTGGCTCCTGCCGCCGCGTCAGCAACCGGTCGAGAGCACGCTCCACCTGCGCAAAGGTGTCAGCCTTGATCACCAGGATCGGCACCTTCAGTTCTCGGGCCTGACGGCGCAGCGATGGCTCACGGCCCAGCCCCTGCCGCACGCTCAGAACAACATCGGCTTCGGCGAGGTCGTCGACCAGACGAGCCGGCCAACCATGGCGGCGCACCACCTGCTCCACCAGCTGGGGCGTGATGCCACAGCACAGCACCTGCAGTGGGGAGACCGTTGACTCGGAGGAGTCCGTCGTCGGGGACGGACTCGGATCCCGACCCTCACGAGGGGCCACCGGCGAAGGCATGGGGACCATCGCCAAGGCGGGACGAGACAAGACCGTCGGTGTTGTGGCCGGCCGCTTGGGCTGCAGGGGCTGACGGGGCTCGATCAACTGAACGGAGCCATCCTCCTGAAGCTGACGCTGCTGGACGCGTGGAGTCTGTCCTCGCAGCAACTGATCCACCGTGACCGCGACATCCGGATGCACCGCCCAGATGTGCCGGCTGTGCATTTCCACGGCAACAGGGAAGGTCGGTTCCGCCGCACGCTCGAGCACGGTTTTTTGCGTCCGGCGTCGGCGTGCCTCGTCATCACCGAGGGTGACGGACTGAATCCCACCGACCAGATCACTCAAGGTGGGGTTCTTGATCAGATTGGCGAGGGCATTGCCATGGGCCGTCGCCACCAACATCACCCCACGTTCGGCAATGGTGCGCGCCGCCTGTGCCTCCAGCTCCGTGCCGATTTCATCGATCACGATGACCTCAGGCATATGGTTTTCAACCGCCTCGATCATCACCTGATGCTGCTGCTCAGGTCGGGCGACCTGCATCCGTCTTGCGCGTCCAATGGCCGGATGCGGTACATCCCCGTCACCGGCGATCTCATTGCTGGTGTCGATGACAACCACCCGACGATGCAGATCATCGGCCAGGACCCTTGCGATCTCACGCAGGGCGGTGGTCTTGCCGACGCCAGGGCGTCCCATCAGCAGCAGAGACTGACCGTCATCCAGCAGATCGCGAACCATCGCCACCGTTCCGAACACGGCGCGGCCCACACGACAGGTCAAGCCGACCACAACGCCCTGACGGTTGCGAATCGCGCTGATGCGATGGAGGGTGCGCTCAATCCCTGCGCGGTTATCGGCCCCGAAGCGACCAACACGGGCCACCACCCCATCGAGATCGTCGCGGCTCATGGGGGTTTCTCCAAGCGACAGGGCGCGGCCTGGATAACGCGCCTCTGGAACTCGCCCAAGATCGAGGACCACCTCGAGCAACGCCTCGCGGCGCTCATCACTGGCCAAGTGGCGCTGCACGCCATCGGGCAGCAGCTCCAGCAATCGCACGAGATCGTCCGTGATCCGTTGTGTGCTCATGACGCTTCGATCGGACCGCCTTCTAGCAACTGAGGCCAAGCGGCGTGCGTGCACGCCACGGTTCCACCAGATCCCGAGCGATGGTCACAGCCTCAGTCCAGCCCTCCGGCCACTCCCGCAGTGATGTCCCCCGCTGCTGGGCCTCCTGAAGCAGGGGTTGCAGCAGGCGGCGCGCCATGCCACCGAACGCGATCCCGGCAGGCCGCTCATGCACAGCGAGGTGACCCAGCGTTGCGGCATTGGTGCCACCAGCCAGCTGAAGCGGTCCGGGAGGCGCCACAGGCAACAGCGACCGCCAGAGCTGGACTGCTGCACGGGACGTGCCTGCACCGACATCGCCACGCATCGGACGTCCATCCAGCTGCCACAGCGGCCTGAATCCATGGGATCGCAGCACGAGATAGCGACACCAGAGTTCGGCGGCAAGGCCAGCAGCGTCCAGACCGTGGCCCTCGAGCCCGCAACTCACCGCAAGACGGCGAAGCGGCAGCTGGGACATGGCGAGCGACGCAACAACCGCAGCAAATTCAACGCTGCGACCAGGCGAGGTGTGAATTTCAACGGCGTCGGGGCGCTCCGCACGGAGGAGATCGGCCATGGCCATGACAGGCACGCGATGCTCCTGCTCCGAGATCAAACCCAGCGGACAGGCCGGCAGACAACGACCACAGCCGTAGCAACGTTGGCGATCGACGCCGTCCGCCGGAATGGCATCGGCTGGGCAAACCCTCGTGCAGGGACGGGGGCAATCCAGCGGACAAAGGCTCGGGTCAAACCAAGCCTTGCGGAAATGCGGATCAGCACCATCGCTGAGGCTGACCATCAGCCAGGGGCGATGACCCACGAGGGTCTCAGCCCAATCCAAACCAATCCGGGCGGCACGAATGACAGCAGGATCAGCGGCCACATCCACGCAGTGGACGCCTGCGACGGCGTAAACCGCCGTGAGGTCAGCGATCGCAGGCAGATCCTGATTGCTGGCCCCACAGATCAACTTGACCCATCGCCCCTCAGCCAGGGCGTTGTCAGGGCTCAGCCCTGCAGCAGCGTCGACATCGGCTGCCATCGCAGGCTCCTGGAACCACCCATTTCAACGATGATCTTGAGTCGTGGCTCACGCCGGCAGAGGTCGCAAAGCGAAAGCAATTCCGACCGGGACAACACCTGACCCTCGAGCAACCAAAGGGCGACAGGGTCAGTCCCGACAAAAAGATCACCCAGCTGAGGCGCTACCTCCTGGACTTCACCGACCGCGGCACCACGGCCGACGCTCTGATGGCCGAGGTGAGGGGGACGGATGCCGTGCTTCTGGGTGAGGAACACCTCGGGATCTCCCAAGCCACGAGCGGAGGTGATCCGGGTGCGATAGCCCGCTCCACGCAGCCGCCTCAACAACCGTGTCTCGGCGCCACCTTCAAGGGGGGCATGAACGGCCAGACAACCACTGGCTTCAAGATCGCGGCGAAATCCCCGACCGGTAAGAAGCAGAGGCATGGAACGACCAGAGCTGGCAGAGAGTCTGGCAGTAGATCAGGAGAAGAGAGAAGGGTTTCAGCTGTGTTGTAGGGTCGTTGTTTGTTCTGCATTTCTGTGCCCGTCCGCTAGCCGGGCCTCCAGAGCTCAGAACAGATTCAGCGGTAGCGCTGAATCTCAAGGCCAGTACGTCTGATTCGTCGGGATCAAACGTCGGGAAACTGAATCCTCCATGCGTTCGCGCCGAGGTTCAAGTCCCAGCCTCGCTGAATCGTTCGCTAGCCCATTCGAATCCACTCCTTCGGGAGTTCCCCTTCGAACCACGTCTGCGTCCAATCGATCAGCACCTGACCCCATGCGGTTCTCCGCCTGGTGGTTGTCCACGCTGGCGCTTCCTCCCCATCCATGTCAATCGGCATTCTCGGGAAGAAACTGGGCATGTCCCAGTTCTTCGACGAGCAGGGCAGAGCAGTTCCGGTCACCCTGATCGAAGCTGGTCCCTGCCGGATCACCCAAATCAAGAACAACGACACCGACGGTTACGCGGCGGTGCAGATCGGCTTCGGCGATACGCGCGAAAAGCTGGTCAACAAGCCTGCCAAGGGTCACCTGGCCAAGTCCGGCGACTCTGTGCTTCGTCACCTGCGTGAGTACCGCGTGGATGCCGTCGATGGCATTGAGCTTGGCGCCGACGTCACGGTCAGTGATTTCGAAGCCGGTCAGAAAGTTGATGTCAGCGGCGACACCGTCGGCCGTGGCTTCTCTGGTTATCAGAAGCGTCACGGCTTCAGCCGTGGCCCGATGACGCACGGTTCGAAGAATCACCGTGAACCTGGTTCCACCGGCGCAGGCACCACACCCGGTCGCATCTATCCCGGAAAGCGGATGGCTGGTCGCTACGGCGGCAAGAAAATCACCACCCGCGGCCTGACCATCCTCAAGATCGATACCGAGCGCAACCTGCTCGTGGTCAAGGGATCGGTTCCCGGCAAGCCTGGTGCACTGCTGAATATTCGTCCTGCGAATCGGGTGGGCTCCAAAGCCACTCAAGGAGGTAAGTGATGGCCAGTTGTGTCGTTCGTGATTGGCAGGGCAAGGAAGCCGGCAAGGCAACCCTGGACCTGAAGGTGGCCAAAGAGTCCACAGCTGTGGACCTCATGCACCGTGCGGTTCTGCGTCAGCAGGCCCACAGTCGCCAAGGCACTGCCAGCACCCTGACTCGCTCGGAAGTGCGTGGTGGTGGCCGCAAGCCCTACAAACAGAAAGGAACAGGTCGCGCCCGTCAGGGTTCGATCCGCACGCCTCTGCGTCCCGGTGGTGGCATCGTCTTCGGACCGAAGCCCCGCACCTACAACCTTGCGATGAACCGCAAGGAACGTCGTCTGGCCCTGCGCACCGCGTTGATGGCCCGCATTGATGACGTCACCGTGGTGAAGGATTTCGGTGCCGCTCTCGACGCCCCCAAAACGCGCGAGATCATCGATGCCCTCGGCCGTCTCGGCATCGCTGCCGACGCCAAGGTGCTGATCGTTCTGACCTCCCCCTCGGACGTTGTGCGCCGCTCGGTTCGCAACCTCGAGAAGGTCAAGCTGATCGCTGCAGATCAGCTCAACGTCTTCGATCTGCTCCACGCCAACGCCTTGGTGCTGGGCGAGGACGCTCTTGCCACCATCCAGGAGGTCTACGCCGATGACTGAGCGTTTCCAAGGACGTCTGGCGGATGTGATCCGTCGCCCTCTGATCACCGAGAAGGCCACCCGTGCCCTCGAGCTGAATCAGTACACCTTCGAGGTTGACCACCGCGCCGCGAAGCCTGACATCAAAGCCGCCATCGAGCAGCTGTTTGACGTCAAGGTCACCGGCATCAGCACCATGAACCCACCGCGGCGCAGCCGTCGGATGGGCCGCTTCGCCGGCAAACGCGCCCAGGTGAAGAAGGCTGTGGTGCGCCTGGCGGAAGGCAACTCAATCCAACTCTTCCCTGAGTCCTGAGGGGTCTGAATCGTCATGGCAATCCGTAATTACCGCCCCTACACCCCCGGAACACGCACCCGGGTGGTCACTGACTTCAGTGAAGTCACCGGCCGCAAGCCGGAACGCACCCTGGTGGTCGCCAAGCACCGCCGCAAGGGTCGCAACAACCGTGGTGTGATCACCTGCCGCCACCGCGGTGGTGGTCATAAGCGGCTGTACCGCGTCGTCGACTTCCGTCGCAACAAGCACGGGATTCCGGCCAAGGTCGCAGCCATCCACTACGACCCGCATCGCAATGCGCGTCTGGCGTTGCTCTTCTACGCCGATGGCGAGAAGCGCTACATCCTTGCCCCTGCAGGCGTTCAGGTGGGCCAGACCGTGGTCTCCGGCCCCGATGCACCGATCGAAAGCGGCAACGCCATGCCGCTGTCCTCCGTGCCCCTGGGCTCCAGCGTTCACTGCGTCGAGCTCTACGCCGGCCGCGGTGGTCAGATGGTCCGGACCGCCGGTGCCAGCGCCCAGGTGATGGCGAAGGAAGGCGACTACGTCGCCCTCAAGCTGCCCTCCACTGAGGTGCGCCTCGTCCGTCGCGAGTGCTACGCCACCCTCGGCGAAGTCGGCAATGCCGAAGTGCGCAACACCAGCCTGGGTAAGGCCGGTCGTCGCCGCTGGCTCGGTCGCCGTCCTCAGGTTCGAGGCAGTGTGATGAACCCCTGCGATCACCCCCACGGTGGTGGTGAGGGTCGTGCACCGATCGGCCGTTCCGGCCCGGTGACCCCCTGGGGCAAACCCGCCCTCGGTCTCAAGACCCGCAAGCGGAACAAACCCAGCAACCGATACGTGCTCCGGAAGCGTCGCAAGACCTCCAAGCGGAGCCGTGGCGGACGCGATTCCTGATGCAAACCATCACTTATCCGCTTGCTTAAACCGTTATGGGACGTTCACTCAAAAAAGGTCCGTTTATTGCCGACAGCCTGCTTCGCAAGGTTGAAAAGCAGAACGACAACGACGACAAGTCTGTGATCAAGACCTGGTCACGGGCCTCCACGATCCTGCCGATGATGATCGGCCACACGATCGCGGTTCACAACGGCCGCACCCATGTGCCGGTGTTCATCACCGAGCAGATGGTGGGCCACAAGCTGGGAGAGTTCGCTCCCACCCGCACCTTCAAGGGCCACATCAGAGACAAGAAAGGAGGCCGCTAATTCATGACATCGTCAACCCCAACGGCACCCACTGCCCAGGCTCACGGTCGCTTCATCCGAGGCTCCGTGTCGAAGGTGCGCCGTGTGCTCGACCAAATCCGTGGCCGCACCTATCGCGACGCGCTGATCATGCTCGAGTTCATGCCTTACCGCTCCACCGGACCGATCACCAAGGTGCTTCGCTCCGCGGTGGCCAATGCCGAGCACAACCTGGGCCTCGATCCCTCCTCCCTGGTGATCTCCCAGGCCAGCGCCGACATGGGCCCGTCCATGAAGCGCTACAGGCCGCGTGCCCAAGGCCGCGCCTACCAGATCAAGAAGCAGACCTGCCACATCAGCATTGCTGTGGCAGCTCAGACCGATTCCTGACCCCCGAGGTTCTGACTGATGGGACACAAAATCAACCCAACCGGTCTGCGCCTGGGGATCACCCAGGAACACCGGTCCCGCTGGTATGCACCCAGCAAGAGCTATCCGGCCCTCCTCCAAGAGGATGACCGGATCCGCAAGTTCATCCACAAGAAGTACGGCTCCGCCGGCATCAGCGATGTGCTGATCGCCCGTAAGGCCGATCAACTCGAAGTCGAGCTCAAAACCGCACGCCCCGGTGTGCTGGTTGGCCGGCAAGGGAGCGGCATCGAGGAACTCCGCAGCGGTATCCAGAAAACCGTCGGTGACAAGGGGCGCCAGGTGCGCATCAATGTCGTCGAGGTGGAGCGCGTCGATGGCGATGCCTTCCTGCTGGCCGAATACATCGCTCAGCAATTGGAGAAGCGTGTGGCTTTCCGCCGCACCATCCGCATGGCGGTCCAGCGGGCTCAGCGCGCTGGCGTGCTCGGCCTAAAAATCCAGGTGTCCGGTCGCCTCAACGGCGCCGAAATCGCTCGGACGGAATGGACCCGTGAGGGCCGCGTTCCCCTGCACACCCTGCGTGCCGACATCGACTACGCAACCAAGGTGGCCACCACCACCTACGGCGTGCTCGGAATCAAGGTCTGGGTGTTCAAGGGCGAAGTGCTGAGTGATGACGCGCAGAAGATGCCTGTCGGAGCGACCCCACGTCGCAGGGCCAGCCGTCGGCCCCAACAGTTCGAAGACCGCTCAAACGAGGGTTGAACAGGAGGCCTGAACCATGCTGAGTCCAAAACGCGTCAAATTCCGTAAACAGCAGCGAGGCCGCATGCGCGGCGTCGCCACCCGGGGCAACACCATTGCCTTCGGACAATTCGCGCTGCAGGCACAGGAATGTGGCTGGATCACCTCGCGCCAGATCGAGGCCAGCCGTCGCGCCATGACCCGCTACGTCAAGCGTGGCGGCAAAATCTGGATCCGAATCTTCCCGGACAAGCCCGTCACCATGCGTGCGGCTGAAACCCGGATGGGTTCCGGTAAAGGCAACCCCGAATTCTGGGTGGCTGTGATCAAGCCGGGGCGGATCCTCTTCGAAATGGGCGGTGATGAAATCACCCCCGAAATCGCACGTGAAGCCATGCGCCTGGCGCAGTACAAGCTTCCTGTGAAAACCAAATTCATCCAATTGGATGAATCGAAGCAAGCCGCTGCTGCTGCACCGGCTGCTGCTGCCGCCACCGTGGAGTCCTGACCATGGCCCGTCCCAACGCCGCCGATGTGCGTCAGCTGTCTGACGCGGATATCAACGAACAGATCGACGGCCTTCGCCGCGAGCTGTTCCAGCTCCGTTTCCAGCAGGCCACGCGCCAGCTCACCAACACGCACCGTTTCAAAGAGGTCCGCATCAAGCTGGCCCAGCTGCTGACGGTGCAATCGGAGCGCCAGCGCTCCACCGCCTCCTGATCCCCCACTCCGTAACCATGGCAGTCAAGGAAAGGATCGGCACCGTCGTCAGCGACAAGATGGAAAAAACGGTGGTGGTCGCGGTGGAAAGCCGCTTCCCACACCCCATCTATCAAAAGACGGTCAGCCGTACCACCCGTTACAAGGCTCACGACGAAGACAACACCTGTCGCGTCGGTGACCGCGTTCGCATCACTGAAACCCGTCCGATGAGCCGCCAAAAGCGGTGGGCCATCGCCGAAGTGCTGAGCCACAGCCCCAAAGCTGAAGCTGCGTCCGCTGATGCTCCCGCCAAGGAGGTGAGCCAGTGATCCAGCAGGAGTCTTATCTGAACGTCGCTGACAACAGCGGCGCGAAGCGCATCCAGTGCATCCGTGTCCTCGGAACCAACCGTCGTTACGCCCACGTCGGTGACGTGATCGTGGCTGCAGTCAAGGATGCGATGCCCAACATGGGCGTCAAAAAGTCCGATGTGGTCAAGGCCGTTGTGGTGCGCACCAAAGCCACCATGCGTCGCGAGACCGGCAATTCGATCCGGTTCGACGACAACGCCGCCGTGATCATCAACGACGACAAAAACCCGAAAGGAACCCGCGTCTTCGGCCCCGTTGCCCGTGAGCTTCGCGAGCGCAACTTCACGAAGATCGTGTCCCTCGCTCCGGAGGTGATCTGACCATGGCGACTGCAACCCCCCGCGCCAAGTCCGTCGAACGCACCAAGATGCGCATTCGTCAGGGCGACACCGTTCAGGTGATCGCCGGTAAGGACAAAGGCAAGACCGGTGAAGTGCTGCGCACGCTGCCCAACGAGAACCGTGTGATCGTTCAGGGCATCAACATGCGCACGCGCCACGTCAAGCCCAGCCAAGAAGGTGAATCCGGACGCATCGTCACGGAGGAAGCATCGCTGCATGCCTCCAACGTGATGCTGTATTCCACGGCCAAGAAGGTCGCCAGCCGCGTTGAAATCGTCGTTGAAAGCGACGGCACCAAAAAGCGTCGGCTCAAGAAAACCGGTGAAGTCCTCGACTGATCCCGACTTCTGACCAAGCCCAGAAGCCCCCGTACCCCGCAATGTCACTCAAAAAGCGCTATCGGGAGTCCATTCAGCCCAAGCTGAAGAAGGATCTCTCCCTCGACAACATCCACGAAGTCCCCAAGGTGCTGAAAGTCACCGTGAACCGGGGCCTCGGTGAAGCTGCCGCGAACGCCAAGTCTCTTGAGGCTTCGGTGAACGAGCTGGCTCAGATCACTGGTCAAAAAGTGGTGATCACCCGAGCCAAGAAAGCCATCGCCGGCTTCAAGATTCGCCAGGGCATGCCGATCGGCTGTGCCGTCACCCTGCGTGGCGACCGCATGTATGCCTTCCTCGAGCGCCTGATCAACCTTGCGCTGCCCCGTATCCGCGACTTCCGTGGCGTCAGCCCGAAAAGCTTCGACGGTCGTGGCAACTACACCCTCGGGGTGCGGGAACAAATCATTTTTCCTGAGATCTCCTTCGACAAGATCGAGGCCATCAGGGGCATGGACATCACCATCGTGACCAGCGCCCGTTCGGATGAAGAGGGCCGGGCCCTCCTCCGCGAGATGGGAATGCCGTTCCAGAGCAACTGAGCCCTCCCCGTCCACACCTATGGCTAACCACGACCCCATTTCCGACATGCTCACCCGCATTCGCAATGCGAGTGAGAAGCGTCACGAAACCACCAAGATCCCCGCTTCGCGGATGACCCGCAGCATCGCCAAGGTGCTGCAGCAGGAGGGTTTCATCTCCGAGATCAGCGAGCAGGGTGAAGGCGTTCGCACCGAACTGGTGCTCGCCCTCAAGTACAGCGGCAAGCACAGCCAGCCCACCATCCGTTCGATGCAACGGGTGAGCAAGCCCGGTCTTCGCATCTACAAGAACACCCGTGGCCTTCCCAAGGTCCTCGGCGGCCTTGGCGTTGCCATCATCTCCACCTCCAAAGGTGTGATGAGCGATCGCGATGCCCGTCGCGAGGGCGTCGGTGGCGAAGTGCTCTGTTACGTCTACTGATCCGGAGCTGAACCATGTCACGTATTGGCAAAAATCCTGTCCCTCTTCCCGACAAGGTGAGCGTCTCCCTGGACGGTCTCACCGTGACGGTGAAGGGGCCCAAAGGCGAATTGCAGCGCACCCTCCCCGACGGTGTCACTGTCACGCAGGACAACAACAGCATCGTGGTTGCCCCCACGAGCAACAAGCGCACCTCCCGTGAGCGCCACGGGCTCTGCCGCACCCTCGTCGCCAACATGGTCGAAGGTGTGAGTAACGGGTTCAGCAAGAACCTGGAGATCGTCGGTGTGGGCTCCCGTGCCCAGGTCAAAGGCAAGACCCTCGTGGTCAGTGCTGGCTACAGCCATCCCGTTGAGATGGAAGCCCCTGAAGGCATCACCTTCAAGGTGGAGAACAACACCAAGGTCACCGTCTCCGGAATCGACAAGGAACTGGTGGGCAACGAAGCCGCCAAGGTCCGCGCCATCCGTCCCCCCGAGCCCTACAAGGGCAAGGGCATCAAGTACGAGGGCGAGCGCATCCTGCGCAAGGCGGGCAAGTCCGGCAAGAAATAAGCCTTGTCCTGACGTTTCTCTCCTTCACCCACCATGTCCAAACTGTCCCGCAAGCAGCAGACGCAGAAGCGCCACCGGCGCCTGCGTCGCCACATCAACGGCACCTCGGACCGTCCGAGACTGGCCGTGTTCCGCTCCAACAATCACATTTACGCCCAGGTCATCGACGACGCAGCCCAGAGCACACTCTGTTCTGCATCCACCGTTGACAAAGAGCTGCGTGCCGGCCTCAAGGCCAACGGCGGCAGCTGCGATGCATCCGTCGCTGTCGGCGAGCTCGTCGCCAAACGCGCCATCGCCAAGGGCATCCAGCAGGTGGTCTTCGACCGTGGCGGCAACCTGTATCACGGCCGGGTCAAGGCCCTTGCCGACGCCGCCCGGGAAGCGGGCCTTCAGTTCTGATCCCTGCTCTCAACATGACCGATTCCTCCCCCCAGACCAATCCCAACGCCGTGCCGGGCGCGGCTGACGTTCCTGCTGCAGCCGAAGGCCAGCAGCAGGAACAGCGCCGTGGCGGTGGCCGCGGTGAGCGTCGCGGTGGTCGCCGTGGCGACCGTCGCGGTCAGGAGCGTGACTCCGAATGGCAAGAGCGTGTGGTGCAGATCCGCCGCGTCTCCAAGACCGTGAAAGGCGGTAAGAAGATGAGCTTCCGGGCCATCGTCGTCGTTGGCAACGAAAAAGGCCAAGTCGGTGTTGGCGTCGGCAAAGCCGGTGATGTCATCGGTGCCGTCCGCAAGGGCGTGGCTGACGGCAAGAAGCACTTGGTTAAGGTGCCTCTTACTCGTCATAATTCGATTCCGACCCTGTCCAACGGTCGAGATGGCGCTGCCAGCGTCCTGATTCGTCCCGCAGCTCCCGGTACCGGTGTCATTGCGGGCGGCTCCATCCGCACCGTGCTCGAACTGGCCGGCATCAAAAATGTCCTGGCCAAGCGCCTGGGCAGCAAGACGCCCCTGAACAATGCACGGGCTGCCATGGTGGCCCTGTCCAGTCTCCGCACCCATAAGGAGACGGCCAAGGAACGGGGAATCTCCCTCGAGCAGATCTACTCCTGATTCGCGATGACTCTCCGACTCGATTCCCTCAAGCCCAATAAAGGCGCCCGTCGCCGCAAACTGCGCAAGGGTCGCGGCATCGCTGCCGGCCAAGGCGCAAGTTGCGGTTTCGGGATGCGTGGCCAGAAGTCCCGTTCGGGCCGTCCGACCCGTCCAGGTTTCGAAGGTGGCCAGATGCCCCTCTACCGCCGGGTGCCGAAGCTCAAGCACTTCCCCCTGGTCAACCCCAAGCACTTCACCGTGCTGAACGTCTCGGCGCTGAACGACCTCAAGGACGGCAGCACCGTGAACCTCGATTCCCTGGTGAAGGACGGCATCGTGACCAGCCCCAAGCATCCTCTGAAGATGCTCGGCAACGGTGATCTGAAAGTGAAACTGACCGTTCAGGCGGCAGCCTTCACCGGTTCAGCTCGAACCAAGATTGAAGCCGCCGGCGGCACCTGCGAAGTCCTCGACTGATTCAGGCCCCCCTGGTCTCAACTCAGCCTTAGGCTCTGAGCCGTCCGCTGGACTTCGGTCTGCGGGCGGCTTCGCTGCATCAAGCCCAACCCATTTCTTTCGGACATGCTCGTCAGTCGGGGTCGCAACCCCAACGCCGCCGAAGTGATCAGCCAGCTGTTCACCAACGCTGGTCTGCGCAATCGCGTCCTCACCACGCTGGGATTGCTTCTGCTGGTGAGACTTGGCAATTACATCCCGATTCCAGGCATTGATCGGGTCGCCTTCAAACAATTCACCGATGGCGCCACGGATCTCATCGGCTTCCTGGACATCTTCACCGGCGGTGGAATCTCCACGCTGGGATTGTTCGCCTTGGGAATTCTTCCCTTCATCAATGCCTCGATCATCCTGCAACTGCTGACGGCAGCATTGCCTCAGCTCGAGGACCTGCAAAAGAACGAAGGCGAAGCTGGGCGGCGCAAGATTGCCCAGATCACACGCTATGTGGCCTTGGGCTGGGGCCTACTCCAGAGCATTGTCTTCGCGACAATCCTGCGTCAGTACGCCCTGGAGGGGATCAGCGACACCGTCTTCATCGTCCAGACAGCCCTGGCTCTTGTCACCGGCTCGATGGTCGTGATGTGGATCAGTGAAGTGATCACCGAGCGAGGGATCGGTCAGGGGGCGTCGCTGGTCATCTTCCTGAACATCGTCTCGTCCTTGCCAAGAACCCTGAGCGCCACCATTGAGGCGGCCCAGACCGGTGAGCGGGCCACGATTCTGGGGATCATTGTGCTGGTGCTGGTCTTCCTGGTCACCATCGTGGGCATCATCTTTGTCCAGGAGGGAGCGCGCCGTATCCCGATCGTGAGTGCAAAGCGCCAGATCGGGGGAACCGGCGTGCTGCCCTCACGCCAGAGCTACCTACCGCTCAAGCTGAATGCCGGTGGAGTGATGCCGATCATTTTCGCGTCAGCGCTGATCTTCCTTCCCTTCACCATTGCCAATCTCACCAAAAATGAGTGGCTGGCAAGGGTGTCCTCAGCGCTGAACCCAAGCGCCACAAATCCCTGGCCCTATGCCCTCACCTTCTTCGCGCTGATCCTGGGCTTCTCCTATTTCTATGCCTCGTTGACGGTCAATCCCGCCGACATGGCCACCAACCTGAAACGCGGTGGCGTTGCGATCCCCGGCGTCCGACCAGGAAGCGCAACGGCGAACTATCTGTCCGGCGTGCAGAACCGGCTCACCCTGCTCGGTGGCCTCTTTCTTGGCTCCGTGGCGATCATCCCTGCTGCGGTCGAGCGA
Organism: Synechococcus sp.; assembly: GCA_049619435.1. GTDB lineage: Bacteria > Cyanobacteriota > Cyanobacteriia > PCC-6307 > Cyanobiaceae > Parasynechococcus. The sequence goes on along the minus strand of JBMZMY010000004.1, from coordinate 15,123 downwards.
GCGACCCAGGTGCAAACCTTCCGAGGTCTGGGAGCCACCTCGCTGCTGATTCTCGTTGGCGTTGCCATCGACACCGCCAAACAGGTGCAGACCTACGTGATTTCTCAACGCTACGAAGGGCTCGTCCGGCAATAACCCCCTGATCGTCCCTTTCGCTTCTGTCCCGACCATCCACGACAACCATGAAAACCAGGCTTCTCTTCCTTGGTCCTCCCGGTGCCGGCAAAGGCACGCAAGCGGCCCGGCTCTGCGAAAGCCAGGCCATGAAGCACCTCTCCACCGGTGATCTGCTCCGCGCAGAGGTGGCCGCCGGTTCAGAACTCGGCCAGGAAGCCGAAGCGGTGATGAACCGAGGAGAACTGGTCAGCGATGCCTTGGTGCTTGCCATTGTTGAAAGCCAGATGAAAGGCCTCAGTGGTGGTGGCTGGCTCCTGGATGGCTTCCCCCGAACCGTTCCTCAGGCCGAAGCCCTCGAACCCCTGCTGACGCAACTCGATCAACCGATCGAAGCCGTGGTGCTGCTCGAGCTCGACGACGCTGTTCTGATTGAACGCATGCTCTCCCGAGGCCGCGCCGATGACAACGAAGCGGTGATCCGCAATCGGCTCGAGGTGTATCGAGAGAAAACAGCTCCTCTGATCAGCTATTACAAAGACAAGGGGCTGCTGATTTCCGTCCCAGCCGAGGGCAGCGTTGAGGCCGTCACCGAGCGGATTGCTGGGGTGTTGGGTTGACCCGCGTGGTAGGGTTGCCGTTTGGAAATTTGGAGAGCCACGCCTCATGAAGGTGCGAGCCTCAGTCAAGAAAATGTGCGACAAGTGCCGTGTGATTCGTCGCCACGGCCGGGTCATGGTGATTTGCCCCAACCCCAAGCACAAGCAGCGCCAAGGCTGAAGCCTGGCCGACTTGCTTTCAAGTGACTCAGCTGATCTCAGAACTGCGTCATCCCCTCGCCTCCGATCCCACGGAGGCTTCTGTCCTTCCTCGATTGAATCTCCGTGGCACGGATCGCCGGCGTTGACATCCCTCGCGATAAGCGAGTCGAAGTCTCCCTCACTTACATCTATGGAATCGGCCTGACTCGGGCCAAGACCATCCTCGCCCAAACAGGCGTGAACCCTGATACCCGGGTCAAGGACCTCGAGGATGGCGACATCCAGAAGCTCCGCGAAGCCACCGAGGGGTTCACCATCGAGGGTGACCTGCGTCGTCAGGAGGGCATGGCCCTCAAGCGTCTTCAGGACATCGGCTGCCTGCGTGGTCGCCGTCACCGCATGAGCCTGCCCGTGCGTGGCCAACGCACGCGCACCAATGCACGGACGCGCCGCGGTGCTCGTAAAACCGTGGCCGGCAAGAAGAAGTAAGGCCCCCTTGCCTCGTTCTGAGGCACCTCTGACCCCTCCGCCCCAGTCATCCCTCGGCCCATGGCCAAAACCGTCAAGAAATCCGGCCCCAAGAAGGCCAAGCGCAATGTGCCCAATGGGGTTGCGCACATCCAGAGCACCTTCAACAACACGATCGTTTCGATCACCGACACCGCTGGCGAAGTCATCGCTTGGTCTTCAGCTGGTGCAAGCGGATTCAAAGGTGCTCGCAAGGGAACGCCTTTCGCAGCGCAAACGGCCGCTGAAGCCGCAGCCCGCCGCGCCCTCGACCAGGGCATGCGTCAGATCGAAGTGTTGGTCCGTGGCCCTGGTTCGGGTCGTGAAACAGCCATCCGCGCACTCCAGGTTGCCGGTCTCGAAATCACCCTGATTCGCGACGTCACCCCTCTGCCCCACAACGGTTGCCGCCGGCCCAAGCGCCGTCGCGTCTGAGCCGACACGACAGTTATTCCCGGTTCCCGCTCCCTATTTCGCATCAGACCGTGCTGCAGTATCAGATCGATCGCATCGAGCATCAGGTTGCCGAGGATCGCGCCCAAAACGGCGTCTTCCTGATTGGCCCTCTCGAGCGTGGCCAGGCCACGACCCTGGGTAATTCACTGCGGCGCGTCCTGATGGGCGGCCTCGAAGGCAGTGCTGTCACCGCGATCCGTATCGCCGGTGTCAATCACGAGTACGCCACCGTTCCCGGTGTGCGTGAGGATGTGCTCGACATCCTGTTGAACTGCAAGCAGCTCTCCGTCAATAGCCGTTCTGCCGATCTGGAGATCGGACGCTTGGTCGTTGCCGGACCCGCTGAGGTCACCGCGAGTGACCTGCAGTTCTCCTCCCAGGTTCAGGTGGTGGACGGCAACCGCCCCATCGCCACCGTGGCCGATGGCCACAGCCTGGAAATTGAAGTTCACGTGGAGCGCGGTGTCGGGTACCGCCCCGTCGACCGCCACACCGAAGACACCGCTGCCATCGATCTCCTGCAGATCGATGCCGTGTTCATGCCCGTCCGTCGGGTGAACTTCACGATCGACGAAACAGCCGTTGCAGAAGGTGGTTCCGCCCGCGAACGTCTCCGGATTGAAATTGTCACCGACGGTTCCATCACCCCGGATGACGCCCTTGCCCAGGCCGCGAATCAACTGATTGAGTTGTTCCAGCCCCTGGCCACCGTCACTCTGGTTGAGGAGCCCGGCGTTGAGCCCGAGCCTTCGGCTGAAGCTCAGATTCCTCTTGAGGAGCTGAATCTGTCGGTGCGGGCTTACAACTGCCTCAAGCGCGCTCAGGTCAACTCGGTGTCCGACCTGATGGGCTTCAGTTATGAGGATCTGCTGGAGATCAAGAACTTCGGGTCGAAGTCGGCCGATGAAGTGATCGAGGCTCTCGAGCGGATCGGCATCTCCATTCCTCAAAGCCGCACTTCGGCTTGATCACGTCAGTCTGATCAACACTCCGTTCCGCTAACGCTCTCGCTAATCCCATGCGTCACCAATGCCGAGTCCCCCAGCTGGGACGCCCAGCTGACCAGCGCAAAGCCATGCTGCGTGCGCTGACCACGCAGCTGATCCGTGAAGGCCGGGTCACCACAACCAAGGCGCGTGCCAAGGCCCTGCGTGACGAAGCCGAGCGGATGATCACCCTGGCCAAGGACGGAAGCCTGGCCTCCCGTCGTCGTGCCATGGGCTACATCTACGACAAGCAGCTGGTTCACGCCCTGTTTGACAAGGCACCTGACCGTTACAGCGATCGCAAGGGTGGCTACACCCGCATCACTCGCACCGTTCCCCGCCGTGGTGACAACGCCGAAATGGCGATCATTGAATTGGTTTGATCGCGTCGGTCACCACTGACCTTTGATCCAGCAACCCTCGTCTGCAGCAGATCAACCGGAACTCCGCCGGATTGCTCTCAGCCTGCAGTACGAGGGTTCGGCTTTTTGTGGTTGGCAGCGTCAACGCAATGGCCACAGCGTTCAGGCCGAACTCGAGCGCGCGATCCAGCAACTGGAGCCTGAGCAGCCGATCCAGACATTCGCAGCTGGACGCACCGATGCAGGAGTTCACGCAGCCGCTCAGGTCGTGCATTTCGACTGCAGCCCACGCATCCCTGCCCGCAAATGGGCGCCTGCGCTGAATGGCCGACTGCCCGGCAGCATCCGCGTCCGGGAATCCGTGGCCTGCCCGATGGACTGGCATGCCTGCTATTCCGCCACCTACAGGCGCTACCGCTACACGATCTACAACGGCAGGCGGCCCAATCTGTTCCTGAGCCCCTGGAGCTGGCACCGGTACCAGTGGCGTCTCGACCACGACCGCATGCAGCTCGCCCTCGACAGCATGGTGGGACTGCATGATTTCACGGCATTCATGCGAGCCGGCAGCCGGCGCGCCCATGCCCGCACCACCGTTCAAGAGGTGACGGTTCAACGCGATGGCGATCTCATCCGCGTCGAGATTCAAGCCAGTGGATTCCTCTACGGCATGGTGCGCCTTCTGATGGCACAACTCGTGGCCGTCGGGGAACACCGCCTCAGTCCCACCAGTTTTGAAGACCGCTGGAGACAGCGCCGGCGGGATCTGGTCAAGGAAGCAGCGCCGCCCCATGGGCTCTGTCTGCTGCGGGCGGGCTACGCCGAGGAGTTGTTCAGTAAAGCCGGCTGGTACGATTGCCAACCGTGGTTTTTTCTGGCTGAGAGCGATCCCCCTCCGGATCCGCAGACCCTGCCAAAAGCAATCAACCAGGATCTCTAAGCAGTCCTTGTCGTCAAGATCAGGAACCGCCAAAGAGTAAGCTCGATCCTTGAGCTTCAGTCAGGTCCGGTTTCGGACCGGACCCACCTGCCCAGCTCCGCCGTTTGTGACGGGGCACTTCCGAACCGGCCTGCCGGCGCGATGAACAAGACCTCACTTCCCCCGATTGATTCGATCGACCGCCAGTGGTATCTGGTGGACGCCGAGAATCAGACCCTCGGTCGCCTAGCCACCGAAGTCGCTGCCGTGCTGCGCGGCAAGAACAATCCCAACTTCACCCCGCACATGGATACGGGTGATTTCGTGGTGATTGTGAATGCTGAAAAGATCCAAGTCAGCGGCCGCAAGCCCCAGCAAAAGCTGTATCGCCGCCATTCCGGTCGTCCCGGCGGCATGAAGGTTGAAACCTTCGAGGCTCTTCAAGAGCGCATCCCCGAGCGGATCGTCGAGAAAGCCATCAAAGGCATGCTTCCCCACAACGCCCTCGGGCGTCAGATGTTCCGGAAGCTCAAGGTCTACAAGGGCAGCGAGCATCCCCATGCCGCCCAGCAGCCCCAGCCCCTCAAGCTTGATCCCGCCGCTTCCGCCAAATGAGCACCAATTCCGTCGTCTACTGGGGCACCGGTCGCCGTAAAACATCCGTCGCCAGGGTCCGCCTTGTTCCCGGCAACGGAACGATCACCATCAATGGTCGTCCGGGTGACAACTACCTGAACTACAACCCTGCCTACATCGCAGCGGTTAAGGCCCCCCTGGACACCCTCGGACTCACCACCGAGTACGACGTCCTGGTCAACGTGCGTGGCGGTGGTCTCACCGGCCAGGCTGGTGCCATCAAGCAGGGCGCTGCCCGCGCTCTCTGTGAGTTATCCGCTGACAACCGCAAGCCTCTGAAGGTGGAAGGCCACCTCAGCCGCGACCCCCGTGCCAAGGAGCGTCGCAAGTACGGCCTCAAGAAAGCCCGTAAGGCTCCTCAGTTCTCCAAGCGCTGATTCAGCCGCTTGCTCTGTTTCCGCTTCAGAACCCAACAACCATGCCCAAGCCCGAGATTCATCCCACCTGGTACCCCGATGCCAAGGTGATCTGCAACGGCGAAGTGGTGATGACCACTGGCTCCACCCAGCCGGAGATTCACGTCGACGTCTGGAGCGGCAACCATCCCTTCTTCACCGGCACCCAGAAGATTCTCGACACCGAGGGTCGTGTGGATCGCTTCATGCGCAAGTACGGCATGGGCGGCAAGAAGAAAGACGACGCCGAATCCTGAGTGGTTCGTTGATCGCGGCGCATGGACGCCTCGAACCTGATTACGCGCCTCGAAGCGGCATCGGCCAGTTTTCGCACCCTTGAGCGTCAACTGGCCGATCCTGATGTCGCGTCGGACCCCAAGCGGCTTGAGACGATTGCACGGGAACGTGCGCGTCTTGAGCCGCTTGTTGTTGATTTTGAGCAGCTTCAGCGTCTCGACAAAGAGCACGCCGACGCCAAGCAACTCCTGAAGGACAGCCGCGGTGATGCGGCCATGGAATCCCTCGCGCAGGATGAACTCAGCCTGCTCGACGGGCAGCGGACGGCCTTGATCGAACGGCTCACGGTGGCCCTTCTGCCCCGCGACCCCCGCGACGAGCGCAGCGTGATGCTGGAAATTCGTGCTGGGGCAGGGGGCGATGAAGCGTGCCTCTGGGCGGGTGACCTGGCACGGATGTACGAGCGTTACAGCCAGAAGATCGGATGGTCCGTGCAGCCCGTCAGCAGCACCGAAGCCGACCTCGGCGGCTTCCGTGAACTGATCCTGTCCGTCAAAGGTGACAGCGTGTTCAGTCAACTGAAATTCGAAGCCGGGGTGCACCGGGTGCAACGCGTTCCGGCAACGGAATCTCAGGGGCGCGTGCACACCTCGACAGCCACCGTGGCCGTGATGCCGGAGGCCGATGCCGTGGAAGTGCAGTTGGACCCCAAAGACCTGGACATCAGCACCGCACGGTCCGGTGGAGCCGGTGGCCAGAACGTCAACAAAGTCGAAACCGCCGTGGATCTGCTGCATAAACCCACGGGAATTCGGGTGTTCTGCACCCAGGAGCGCTCTCAGCTGCAGAACCGTGAGCGCGCCCTTGAAATCCTGCGCGCCAAATTGCTGGAACGGGAACTGGCCGCCGCCGCGGAACGGGAAAGCAGTGACCGACGGGCCCAGGTCGGTAGCGGCGACCGCTCCGAAAAAATCCGCACCTACAACTACAAGGACAACCGAGCAACGGACCATCGTCTCGGACGGAACTTCTCCTTGGATCCGGTGCTGGAAGGTCAGCTCGAGGATGTGATCGGAGCCTGCCAAGCGGAGGAACAACGCCAGAAACTGGCTGCCCTCAGCGATCAGGAGGACGACTGAGACCGCGTCCTCAGTCGTCAGCTCCGATCATGTACTTCGCCCATTCACGGTGATCGCCGGAATGAATCTGCCGTGAGGCCTCAAAACTCAGGCTGCTGAGCGGGCGACGGGGGATATGACGCAACGGCATCCCCGCCTCCTTGGGTGTTCGGTTGCCTTTGCGGACATTGCAGCTGAGGCAAGCGGTCGTGACGTTTTCCCAGGTGTCGGCTCCGCCACGGCTGCGGGGAACGACATGATCCATCGAAAGCTGCTCGCTGCTGCTTCCGCAGTACTGGCAACTGTGATGGTCTCGATGAAACAGATTGCGACGCGTCAGCGGCAGTTGACGGTACGGAATCTTGACGTATTGCCGAAGCCGGATCACGGTCGGCGGGTGGGTGCCGCGCCGAATCTCCCGATTGGCGTCGTACTCCAATCCTTCCGCTTTTCCCTTGAGCGTCATCACCATGGCCCGGCGCCAGGTGGTGATATTCAACGGCTCGTAGGACGCATTGAGAACGAGAACCTGGCCCATGCCAGCTCGCGGCATGACCGCCATGCTATCGAGGATCTGCGGTGATGCCTGGTGACAACGCTCACCACAATCCGATGACAGCGCTGGATCCGCGCCAGCGTGCCTGGGTCGAAGTCTCACCGCAGGCGATCGAGAGCAATGCTCGTGCCGTCTGCGGGCACCTCGCGTCGGGGACGCAGCTGATGGCTGTCGTCAAGGCCGACGGCTATGGCCATGGAGCGGAAAGTGTCGCCCGCGCCGCCCTGCGCGGCGGGGCCAGCAGCCTGGGGGTCGCCACCCTGGCCGAAGGGCTGGAGCTGCGACGGGCCGGACTGGAGGTTCCGATCCTTCTGCTCGGCCATCTCAGCGATGCCGAACAACTGCGGCATTGTCTGCACTGGCGTCTGATGCCAACGCTGAGCACGGCCGACGACATCCAGCTCTGTCAGAGCCTGGCTGGGGACAGCGGACGACGCTTTGCCGTGCACCTCAAGCTGGACACGGGGATGGCGCGCCTGGGCTGTGCATGGGAGGAGGGATCCCGCCTTGTCGAGCTGATCCGCAGCCAGGAGGATTTGGACCTATCCGGGCTGTACAGCCATCTGGCCTGTGCCGATGGCCCAATCGACGGCGATGACGGGGCCTTCACCGCGCTCCAGCATCAACGCTTTCGCACCGTGCTCGATCAACTCCCTCAGCGGGGACGCGATCTCTGCTGCCACCTGGCGAATTCGGCCGGCACCCTGCAGAGCCGGGCGCTCCATCACGACATGGTCCGGGTGGGTCTGGCGCTCTACGGCCATACTCCCGCCGCCCATCTGAGCGACACCCTGGCGCTGCAACCGGCCCTCTCCGTGAAAGCACGGGTCACGCTGGTGCGCTCGATCCCAGCCGGCGTGAGCGCCAGCTACGGGCGACGCTTCATCAGCAAGCGTCCGACCCGGCTGGCCGTCATTGCCATCGGCTATGCCGATGGTGTGGCGCGAGCCCTCAGCGACCGCATCGATGTGCTCCATCGCGGTCAACGCCTGCCGCAGGTGGGCGCGATCACCATGGATCAGTTGCTCGTGGATGCGACCGACGCGGGCCCCGTGCGCCCCGGCGACATCGTCACCCTGCTGGGCCAGGACGACGAGGAGACAATCTCGCCCCAGGACTGGAGCGAGCGGTGTGGCTCCATCCCCTGGGAAATCCTCTGCGGTTTCAAACGACGTCTACCCCGCATCGAGGTCTGACGACCGACCCTGGTGTTGATAGGATGGCGCCGCCGCTGGAGAGGTGGCTGAGTGGTTGAAAGCGGCTCCCTGCTAAGGAGTTACAGGAGGCAACTTCTGTCGAGGGTTCGAATCCCTCCCTCTCCGTTCCAGATCGTCTGACTTCGTTCAGCTGATCGCCGTGAGAGCCCGAGCGAGTTCGGGCATCAGCGTGTCGTCCTTGGCTCTGTCGCGACCCGTGCCGAACGCCACGATCAGCATCGGTGGCTGGTCCTGATTGCCGCGCTGACACCAGATGGCGTCATGGCGGGCTTGGCTCATCCAGCCGGCCTTGCTCCAGAGCCGTGATCCTGCGGGTAAAGCTTCCCCGAGGAATCCATCCACCTGGTTTTCAGGATCGGCCTGCCGCTGGTCCGGATCCAGGGAGCGATCCAACAGATCACGCAAACGACGACAGGCCGGAGGGGAAACGATCGCGCCGGTCATCACGGCCTCCAGCAGCCGCGCCGTGGCGGCTGTGGACAACGCATTGCGGTTGCTGTTATCAGCGCCGTAAAAGAGCTTGTCGCGCCCATAGGGACCATCCGACCAGGTCTTCTGGCAACAGTTGACACCCTCCAGTTCCGGCCATTCCAGCGTTGCCAGCCAATCGTTGACCAAGCGGCGCTGGCGTTGCCAGGAGGGCCAGCCGAGGGCATCCAGCTGGGGACCGCTCGTGGTCCCCGTCAGCAGATCCACGATCAAACCGGTGGCGTCATTGCTGGAGTCGCCGATCATGTCGCGCAGGGCGCGTTGCAGTTCATCGCTGTCGGGGATCAGATCCTTCTGAAGCCACTGCTCGACGGCGACGGCGTAGACGAGCTTGACCACGCTGGCGGGGTAATGAAGCCGCTGCTCGTTCCAGGCCGCCCCAAAGCCTTGCCCGGCCTGGGGAGAGGCCTCGTCGTAGCGCACCCAAGTCACCGACAGACTGTTGCGCAGCCCTGGGCGCCCCTCGCCGTCCAATCGATCCAGGACCGTCGCCAGCCTGGATTCCATTGCCGGGTCGGGGCGGTAGAACGCCATGGTGCACGCATCAGGCCATGGCGACCTTAAGCACCCTGCTGGCCCCTGAGCTGAGCCAACCGGGACGCTGCTGGGAGCTGCGAAGGGATGTCAACGGCTACGCCCGCCCCCGGGGCAAAGCACTGGCCACGCAAGCCTGTGCAGGCCGTGGCTTTTGCATCCTTGGCCAGGATGGAGATCGGCTGCGGGTCCAGCTGCTGGAGGACGGCTACCGCTGCTGGCTTGACCTGGAGGATGTGATTGGCTGCGCCGCCGAACGCGGGCCATGGCAACCACGGCTGCTCGATGCCACCCAGATCCAGCAGCGCTTGGCCGCTGTTCTGGCCTGGACCGAGCAAGCCCAGCAGCAAGCCAATGTCTATCTGTGGGGGGGCACCACAGCGCCGGACATGGACTGCTCCGGCCTGATGCAGACCGCCTTTGCCAGCCAGGGCATCTGGATTCCCCGCGACGCCTACCAACAGGAACGCTTCTGCACGCCGGTGGCCGTCCATCCCGGCGACGCCCGCCTGCTCAAGCCGGGGGACCTGCTGTTTTTCGGCACCGCACAGCGCTGCACCCACGTCGGCATCCACCTCGGCGCGGGACGGTACCGCCACAGTTCCGGCCGCCAGCACGGCCGCAATGGCATCGGCATCGACAGCATCCATCCCAGTGATGACCATCCCGTGGCCCGCCACTACCGGCGGGAGCTCCGTGGGGCCGGCCGTGTCACGCGCTGCCATGACGGCAGCACGCTCCCCTGAGGCTGCCGAAGCAGCCCGATTAAGTTGAGCGAATCTTCTCCATCCGGCATGAGCGCACCCCTGGATCTATCGGTGGTGGTGCCGCTGTACAACGAAGAAGAAAGCCTGCCCCATCTGGTGGAACAGCTGCTCGCAGCACTGCGTCCCACCGACGAGCGCTTCGAACTCGTGCTGGTCAACGATGGCTCGAGCGATGGCACGGCAGCTGTGCTGGAGGACCTCTGTGCCGAGGTCCCTGAACTGGTGGGCGTCCTGCTGCGCAAGAACTACGGCCAGACCGCAGCGATGGCTGCCGGCTTTGATGTGGCCCAGGGCGAGGTGATCGTCAGTCTCGACGGCGACCTGCAGAACGATCCCGCGGACATTCCGATGCTGCTCGCCAAACTGCGCGAGGGGTACGACCTCGTCAGCGGATGGAGGCACCAGCGCCAGGATGCCGCTCTGCAACGCAAGCTTCCCTCCAAGATCGCCAACCGTCTGATCGGGCGCGTCACGGGAGTCCGACTCCACGACTACGGCTGTTCTCTCAAGGCCTACAGCCGAGACGTGCTCTCGGACATGCGTCTTTACGGCGAACTCCACCGTTTTCTGCCGGCCCTGGCCTTCATCGAGGGCGCCCGCATCACGGAAGTGAAAGTGAACCACCGGGCCCGCCAGTTCGGCAGCAGCAAATACGGAATCGATCGCACGTTCCGCGTGCTGATGGACCTGCTCACGGTGTGGTTCATGAAACGCTTCCTGACCCGACCGATGTACGTGTTCGGCTTCGGCGGTCTGATCGCGATCGTGTTGAGTCTGTTGGCCAGCAGCTACCTGCTGGCGGTGAAGCTGATGGGGGGTGACATCGGCAACAGGCCGCTGCTCACCCTTGCCGTGGTTCTTGGACTGGCCGGCATTCAGCTGTTCTGCTTCGGTCTGCTCGGCGAATTGCAGATCCGCACCTATCACGAAAGCCAGGACCGACCGATCTATCGCATCCGGGCCACATTGCGCGGCAAAGGAGCAGCCTGAGGCTGGGGGCGTTTGGCCGCACCACGGAAACGCTGCATCGCAGACGCTGCGGCCTCCATCACCCGGGCATCGCTGTCGCGCAGTCCACGCCGCAGAATCGGAAGCACGGCGCTCGCCCCCCAGTCATCGGCCCGAAGGACGGCCTGCAAACGATCCTCCGGCCCCGCATTCATTGCCTGGGTGAGCTGCTGCATCAGTGCGAGACGCTCACGCTCGGTGGTCGGTGTCGCCCAGTTTGGTGCTTGAGCTGGCTCGTGCGGGGGCTCTAGCAGGGGATCGGCTTCAAGCACCAAAGAGAGCTGCTGCCGATTCAGGGCTGCGATGTCATCAACATCGGTCCGGGCCAGCAACGGTTTGACCGGACGCCCCTTCAGTACAAGGAAGAGAGCAACCAGACCGGCAGGGATCGCAACGAAAAAGGCATTCATGTGGATTGAACTTTTATGTCGCGGATGCGGCGCTGAGCAGCCGTCAGAACAGTCATCCCTACAGTAACGGCGGATGTTTTGGCCGTCGCCATGACCGGAGACTTTGTCGCTGCCTGGATGCCCTCGGTGTTCGTCCCCCTCGTGGGAATCGTGGGTCCGGCCGTGGCCATGACCCTGCTGTTCAACGTGATCGAAGCCCGCGACTGAGGTCGCAGGCCCCCCTTTCCCACCGTTCATCTCCCCCATGACCGTGACCCCCGTCGCCGACCCCACCGTCGGCAACCTGGCCACTCCGGTGAACAGCAATGCGTTCACCAAAGCGTTCCTTAACGGCCTTCCCGCCTACCGCCCTGCGCTCTCCCCCAACCGCCGGGGCCTGGAGATCGGCATGGCCCATGGCTTTTTCCTCTACGGACCGCTGACCATCTGTGGACCGCTGCGGGCGAGCGAGTTCGCCGCCAATGCCGGCCTGCTGGCCACCATCGGTCTCGTGTCGATCCTCACGGTTTGCCTGTCCATCTATGGCACTGCCGGCAACGGACCGAATGTCCAGCCCGCGGACGCAACGATCGACAACCCCCCTGCCGACCTGTTCACCAAGGCGGGCTGGGCTGAGTTCGCCAGTGGCTTCTGGCTGGGTGGTTGCGGTGGCGCAGCCTTCGCCTGGTTCCTCTGCGGCACCACCATCGTTGCTCCCCTGGTTCAGATCGCCGGTGGCGTTTGGAGCGTCGGCTGAGGTCAACGTCTGACCCATTCAGCAGGATTCACGCATCCCCTGAGGCACTGAGGTGCTTCAGGGGATTTCTGCTGTCAGGATTCCGCTGGATTCCCTGGAGCCCCGGTGCGCTCGATCTCCCAGCCGTTTCTGCGGCGACCGGTGTTCACCATCGTCTGCAGCCTGCTGATCCTGCTGGCGGGAGTCACAGCCCTGGCTGGACTTGGCCTGGAAGACCTTCCGCAACTGGCACCAACACGGGTCTCCGTGAGTGCCAGCTTCCCGGCCGCCGCCCCTGAAGTCGTCGAACAGAGCGTGACGACGGTCCTGGAGCAACAGCTTCAGGGCTTGGAGGGACTGGACAGCATCAGCTCCAGCAGCCGTCAGGGTGGAGCCAGCATCAGCCTGCGCTTCAAGGAGGGAGATCCGGAGCTGAACGCCATCAAGGTTCAGAACGAAGTGAATCTGGCCACCCGACGGCTCCCCCAGGCGGTCAGCCGGGAAGGACTCCGGGTACGGCGCTCGTCCAACGACCTGTTGATGATCCTCGGCTTCAGCCATGAGAACGGGCTGTATGCACCGGCCTATCTGGGTGGCTGGCTTGACCAGGCCCTTCGAGACGCGCTGCTGACCACCCCTGGGGTGGGCGATGTGCAGATCTTCGGCAGCAGTGATCTGGCCTTCCGGCTGTGGCTCGATCCCCAGCGTCTGGCAGAGAACAATCTCACCATGGGCGACGTGGCCCGCGCCCTTGCCGAACAAAACGTGCTGGCTGCCGTCGGAAGCCTGGGGGCGGCGCCTGCCACACCGGGCACTCTGCTCACATTGCCGGTGAATGCCGATGGCCGGCTGCACAGCCAGCGCGACTTCGAGAACCTGATTCTGAGGCCCCTGAGCGAGGGCGGCATGCTGCGACTGAAAGACGTCGGTCGTGTGGTGCTTGGCCAGCGCAACTACGGCCGGCAGGCGATGAATCTGGACGGAGAACGCTCCATCGCCGTCGGCATCTTCCAACGCGATGGAGCCAATGCCCTGGACGTGAGCCAGGCCGTCCTCACGGCACTCGACCGGCTGGAGTCCAGCTTCCCCCCTGGGGTGGAGATGCAGGTGATCGTTGATGTGGCTGACAGCGTTCAGGCCAATCTCGATCGCACACTCGGAACGCTGCGGGACGCCGTGCTGCTGGTGCTCACGGTGCTGGTGTTGGTGTTGGGCCGCTGGCGCCTGGCGCTGATTCCTGGCGTCGCCGTGCCCGTCGCTCTGATCGGGAGTCTGGTGCTCGTGCGTTGGACCGGATCAAGCATCAACAGTCTGATCCTGTTTGGTCTCGTGCTGGCCACAGGCATCGTCGTTGATGACGCCATCGTCGTCAGTGAAGACATTGCCGGGCGGATCGAGCGAGGCAGCCCACCCCAGCAGGCCGCAGAAGACGCCATGGCGGAGCTGGCCGGCGCTGTGGTCGCCACCTCCCTGGTGCTCGCCGCGGTGTTTGTGCCGGTGTTGCTGATTCCCGGCTCCATCGGACGGCTCTACCAGCCGATTGCCATTGCCATCGCTGGGGCCATTGTTTTTTCCACCATCAATGCCCTCACCTTCACCCCCATGGCCTGCGCTGTGGTGCTTCGGCGCCGGGGTGGACGTTTACCGGGACCACTGCATCGGGTGAGCGCAGCATTGCGCGGCGGCATGGAACGACTGCAACGGACCTACGGCCGCGTGCTGAGCAACAGCTTGCGACACGGTCGCTTGATGCTGGGCATCCTCCTGGCAGCCCTGCTCGCCACGGCAACCGGACTGTCCAGCATTCCCACAGCCTTTATTCCCAATGAAGATCAGGGCCAGATCCGTGGATTCTTCACGCTGCCCGAGGGCGCCAGCCTGGAACGCACCGTAGCGGTGATGGATCGGATCCGAACGGTGGTGGCGGAGGAGCCCTTGATCCGCACTGGCAATTTCTATGCCGGCAACTCCTTCGGCCAGACCGGAGAAGACAAGGGATCGTTCTATCTCCGGCTAACGCCCCTGGCGGAGCGGCCCGGTCGGGAGCAGAGCAGCGACGCGATCAAACAACGGCTGAACCGTCGAATCCGTCAGTCCATCGGTGACGCGCAGGTGGTGGTGACAACACCCCCCACCGTTCGGGGGTTCAGCAGTGATTCAGCCCTGCAGCTGGAACTGTTGGACCGGAGCGGCGGACGACTGGACCTCAAGGCCTTCGAAGCCGTGGCCCAATCGCTGATCAGCGATGTCAAAGCCAGCGGTCGCTTCGAACGCGTGGGCACCCGATTCGATGCCAGCTCACCACGCTGGGAGCTCAGCCTGGATCGGGATCTAGTCGCCAGCCTGGATCTCGACTATGGGGCCACCCTTCGGGAGATCGGCCTGGCAATCGGTGGCCGCTACATCGATGACACCTTCGAAGGCAACCGAATTCGCAGCATTGTGCTGCAACTGGACAGCCCGGGACGGCAGGACATCGGAGACCTGCAGACGCTGATGGTGCGCAACCGCCAGGGCCGCCTGGTCTCCCTTGCCAATGTGGCGGCGATCAAGCCGATCGAAGGGGCCAACAGCATCAACCATTACGGGTTGAACCGCTCGATCCGCATCAGTGCTGTTCCAGCCTCCGGAGTCGGCAGCAGTGAAGCCATCCGCCTGCTGGAGCAAGCCGGAGAGCGGGTCGGAGGCAGCAACATCAGCCTTGCCTTTACGGGTCTTGCCGAAGAAGAACGCCAAGCCGCTGGAGCCACTTGGCTGCTGTTCGGCCTCGGCATGGTGGTGGTGTATCTGCTGCTCGCCGGTCTGTATGAAAGTTTTCTTGACCCGCTGATCATCCTGCTCACGGTTCCGGTCGCCCTGATGGGAGCCCTGATTGGCTTACAGCTTCGAGGCCTGCCACTGGATGTCTACGGCCAGATGGGGCTGTTGGTTCTGAT